>JANMFM010000033.1:0-13496 GCA_031374125.1 Bdellovibrionales bacterium | reverse complement strand
TTAAAAGATATATACCAGGGCTCCCGAGCAATAGAGTTTTTAGAAAAAAAATTCCGGTGGTAAGCGAATGTGCAGATAATTGTGGCCCGGCGCTGAAACCCGAGCCTAAAGCAGATGGTGTGCTTTCTGGTAGTATAGATATCATGAAAGGTATAACGGACAATTTCTTAGTAAGAAAACCTACGGCTACTAAAGGAGTTAATCCACCTAAAAAATTTGATGATTATTTCACAGCGGAAGCCAAGAAGAGTGGTGATTTTGAGCAGAGCTTAAAAAACTATAATACATTTAAAAAATATATAATGGCTTCAGCAAAAGCTTTCGATATTGATCCAGCAATGCTGTTTTGTTTAAAGCATAGAGAAAGTAGAGAAAGTAATGCATATACAAAAGATTCTAAAGGTAAAATAAAGGGTCCAAGGAGCGTGGATTGGCATCCGGCAGCATCTAGTAGTTCAGGTGCGGTTGGTTTAGGTCAATTTTTAGCTTCTACAGCAAAAGATGTACAGAAGAGAATCATGTCTCAAAATCCTGATTTGACTAAAAGTTATAAGCAGTATTTTAAGTCTTTAGGTCTGCGACAGCCAGGTCCTTTGGTAGTTAGAGCAGGAATTACAGATAGGGGATCAATCGCGAATTGTGATGATCGTTGTGATCCGGTAAAAGCCATAGGTCTTTCCGCGCTATATCTTAAATACATTTTAAATAATTATGGTAATAAATACGAAAATGCGAAAATGAGTTTAGATTATAAAGTATTTATTGCTGGAGCTTACAATAGAGGTCCTGGTAATATATCGAAAGCTATCAAGGCAGGGACGGGACCGCTAGTATGGCAAGAGAATTTGATTGCAAATAGTGGCAGGGGCGGCGCAGAAGTCCAAGCGCATATGAATTCGATTAGAAAATGCATGAAAAAAATTTCGGAGTAGTGGTATGAATTTTTTGAATATAAAATTAAATATTTACATGATCGTTCTGGTGTTAATCTTTAACGCTCAAGCTTTTGCTAAAAATGATGTGTTGGATTTCTATAATAAAATAACTAAAAAATGTTCTGAAGGAAAAGAAAATTTTCCAGATGAATTAGTAAAATTGGATGAAATAATTAAAACCAATGCAGCAAGAGCTTCTAAAGAAAAAACAGAGCAGTTGTTTAGAGATGAAAACTTATCAAGTGATGTTTACTCATATCTTGGAACAGAGCTATTGAGTGACGATTCTGATCTTAGGGGGCTTAAGGCGTGCGGCAAGCATTACGCACAATTTATTAAATTCTATAAAGAAAAATTAACGAAAGAAAGCAGCCAAGAATTTGAATTCTGGCAGTCTTGCCTAGAGTCAGATTATAAAGAGATAGTACCGGAAATTGCTAAAAAAATAATATCTTGTTATAACTCGAGAACTCTGGACCAGGTAAAATCTAAAGTTGAAAAATTTTGAAAATTTCCAGACTATTTAGTTGCTATTACTATCTATTCGTCTAGTCATTAATCTAGCTCTTAAACCGATAAATTTATTGTGAAATTCAAGCTGTTGTACATCATCATTTTAGTAGTAGTTGTTTCGTCAAATATTATGGCTCAAGAGTCTTCAACGGAAGAGAGTCCGAGCGTACAAGCTCCGGCACAACCTAAGGCAAATTCTACTTACCCAGAGCCAGCAACTATTACCCTTCAGGCTCCAAAAGACTATTATAGAAACGCTTACGGCTATAACACCAAGCAAACATGTTCGGGCACAATGTGTTTGCCGGGAGGTTCTGATGTGGGCTGTTCTTATAGTTATCAAAGTGGTGGAATTCTAGGAACTCAAGTGCAGATCTGTAATCTTAAAAATATTAAAAAAGCAGATGGTTCGATTGAAGATGTTTCTAAAAAGAATTTTATGATGGTCACCGGGATAATTGATGCTAATGGTGGATTCAGTGGAACACTGCCCGATAAAGAAGTTTTATTGGTTAAGCGTTCGTGGGGAAAATGGAAACAAAAAGTTTTTGAACCCGCAGCACAACCAACACCGGGAACGGCACAAGATCCTCAGGGTATGAACGCGGGAGTTTGCGCACCCGGCGTAGATTGTCCGACAGAGACAAATAAATGTGAAGGCATGAGTGAACTGGATAATTTAATCTGTATGACGGATGGATTTAAAAATGTACCAACGCCTGAAGCGACTCTTGAGCCTGAAGTGGTAGACTTTTCATTTGATCGCGAGAAAATTGGACAGGCATTTGCTAGACAGCCTTACGGAAAAGTTTGCGATGGATTCATGAACAAAGATGGAAATCTCGGTACATTGGGAAAAGCAGGCGTAGAAGAATTTAAAAAAGTATGCAATGAATGTTTCTTTGGTGAGAAGAGTATCGATGTTAAAGATATTTGCCCAAAGTTCAAAAACTTCTCTCAAACACAAAAAGAATACTTTTGGGCTTGGACATTGGCATCAATGGCTTATCCAGAATCGACCTGTAGAATACAAGTTCGAGTCAAAGGCACCAAGGTGAGAGGCCATCAAGAATACGCAGTAGGAATACTTCAATTAGAGGAATCAAGTAGAAGAAGAAAAGGTCGTGGTCATGAGTGCCAGCCGAAAGCAAAGGAATCACTTTATACTCCACGCTTCCAATTTAGGTGTGCAGCCTCTATAATTCAGGATACGAGATATGATGAAGGCCGACCGCTTTGGGGCAGTGCCAACCAATATTGGCAAAAGTTAAGAGGCCTGGGCGGAGAAGGCGGAAGAATTTCAAAATATATTAGTCAATTTCCAGGGTGTCGTTAGGAGTAACTATGAAAAACGTATTTATTTTGTTTACATTGATGTTCAGTTTATCGGTTCACGCTCAGGAAACTAAGAAAAAACCTATGGCTAAGCCGGCAGTTAAAGCCAAGGTAGCGATGCCTGTATCTAATAATGAAACTAGACAAGTGGATACTGTACGCAAAGAAGTATTAAAACCTTCGAAGCTGCAAAAACAATTTGTCGGAGCCACTGGAATCGTAACAGGAGAATACGCTGCTGATACGAATTCAGATGAATGCGATTCGGGCAATCTTAAAATAATTGATTACGGAGATGATTTGGATTTGTTCTACGCGGGCAGCTCAATTATTGTCGGAATTGGAAAAGATAAAGTCGAAGAAAAATACTCGGATTGTAAAAGAACGTTTAGAAGTAAATACGCGGGAAATATTATCGAGGAAGTCAGTGAAGAAGTTTGTGCAAAAGAAAAAACAGTAGTTACAACTACGCTTGTTTTGGAGAAAGATAAAATTTCTTATACAGTAAGCAGTATTTTAAATGATACAGAACCAGAAGTTTTAAAATGCTCCGCAACTTACCAAAAAGATGTACCCAAAAAATAATCTTTCTAAAGCTCCCCACTCAAAATCAAATCCACAACCTTGGGGACCTCGATGCTTGCAGGTCCGATAAAGTGTTTGTCAAAATCCTGTGATATATTTGTTTCCTGATTATTGATTTCAATTCTTAGGCAACTTGATGGCGTCTGCGCGACAAAGCCTGCTGCTGGGTAAACGTGGCCTGAAGTTCCTATGGATATAAAGATATCACACAAAGTTAAGGCTTCGTAGATCTGCTCCATGTAAAGCGGCATCTCACCAAACCAAACGATGTGAGGTCGCAAGAGGTTTGGCTTTTTGCAGTCGGGACATAGGGATTCACCATTAAGATCCTCGCACCATTCATAGACACTTTGATTTTTCTGACAACTGACTTTCTGAAGTTCGCCGTGCATATGGAGAAGATTCTTATGTCCCACGCGGTCGTGAAGATTATCGACATTCTGAGTGACCAATAGAAAATTTGCACCAAAGTGATCTTCTAATTTTTTTAGAGCTTCATGGGCATGATTGGGTTTGAGTTGCGGCTCTTTAAGTTGCCGGCGTCTCAAGTTATAAAATTCGTAAACAAGCTTGGGGTTTCGATAAAAGCCTTCAGGGGAAGCCACGTCCTCAATCCGATGGTTTTCCCATAAGCCATTACTATCTCTAAAGGTTTTGATCCCACTCTCTGCCGAGATCCCCGCGCCTGTAAGGACTACAATGCTCTTCATAAAATCATTCTAACATTTTTTATTTATGTTAAAACAAAAAAATATGACTGAGAGATTTGAATCCTTCGTGAAGGGACTGACATTTAAGGGCTTAGGAGTTGTTTCCCACCCCAATGGACAAGTGTTCTTTGTGCGCGGAGTTTGGCCAGGCGATGAGGGATTATTTGAAGTCGAGTCTCTAGAAAAAACCTACGGATACGCAAAGATCGTAGAGCTCACTAAGAAATCAGAACACAGAAGAGAAGTGCCGTGTCCACATCTGGGTTTCGAAGCGGGCAAGTGTGGAGGATGCCCTTGGATGATTACCACGTATCCAGCACAGCTCAAAGAAAAAGACCGTTTGGTAGAATATCTCTTGGAAAGAGCCTCGGTTCTTACAGACAAAACAAAAATAAAATCCATCATAGGTTCACCAAAAGAATTTTCATATCGAAATCGTGCGCAGTTCAAAACCGATGGAAATATCATTGGGTATGTATCGTCACAAACAAGCGAACTTGCTCCCATCGAAGATTGTTTGGTTTTATCGGACAAGAACAGGGCCTCACTGAAAAACATCCGCGCAAAGCTTCCCAACAAAGAATGGATTCCCGATAAAAAATGGAATTGGAATTTTATAGAAGTAGATGAGTCTTCGGGAGAAATTGTTTTAAACAAAAGAAAACCTTTCAAGCAAGCAAACGATGAGCAGAATCTAACCATGAAGGCTTGGCTCAAAAATATTTTAGAAGGCTTTGATAAAAATCAAAACGTATTGGAACTTTTTTGTGGGTCAGGGAATTTCACTGAAGTGCTGTCGCAAAGTGGATTTAAAAAGATCTTGGCTACAGAGGTGAGTGAAGATTCCATTCAAGAATTAAAATCTAAAAATTTAATAAATGTTGAAGCAATCAAAGAAGACATTTACAAGGCTCCGTCATGGAAAAGACTTAAGAAGATGATGCCAGAACCCAAAATTCTATTCTTAGATCCGCCAAGAGAAGGATTTTCAGAGATTCATTCTTTCTTAAAAGAATTCAAATCCATCGAGCATATTATTTATGTATCTTGTGATCTAAGTACTTATGCAAATGATGTGAAGAAATTAAGAGGACAGATGTTTGAGCTTGTAGAAATTCAGCCTCTCGACCAATTTCCACAAACTCCTCATATTGAGATCTTGAGTTATCTCACCAGGATTTCGCTTTAAAATTAGAAGATTAAAATTTTGCTATCAACGCCGTTGAGAATAACGAATCCGTTCTGTGGGCCGCCGCCGGCATATTATCATACTTCACAAGATATGCTGTCTTGATTGAGAAAGTGCCATCCAAAGCGGCGTTGATCGAAGCTTCACCGTTCACATTGTAATCATCTGTTTCATCCAAGTTAGGAAGATATTCTACCCAAAATTTTGAACTGAATGTAGGAGTCCATTTTTTTTCTGACTCGATATACGCTCTGATAAAATCAAAATTTTTATCGGCACCAGTGATATACTCTTCAGTAGTATATCTATAGCCGAGTTCCGCGAATGTGTAATAGCCTTCTTTTTTCGCAACATAATATTTAGCACCTAAATCTGAATTGAATCTTCTATCAATCCCAGCTTTTTTATCGCTCTCAATATTTTGACCAAGAAAGATTCCAAGTTTTTCTGTTAAATCTCTTTCAAATCTTAAGCCCACATCCCATTTTTCGTAAGAAGTTGTCGTGTTGGTAGCATTGTCTCTGGACTCGTTGCTGAGATACGAGCCATTTAATTTTGCTAAGTAAGCATCGAATTTGTATGAAGTGATATTTTTAATTAGGTAAGAGGACGATCTTGTGTTGCCGTTGGATGAAACGATACCGGCTTCAGCTTCAGCCTTCCAGGGTTTTTCGTCCACGGGTGCGGCTGCATCTTGCGCGTAAGATCCAACTGAAAAAATGAAAAGTGAAAGCGCAATTAGAATAATGTTTTTCATAGTAATGCTCCTATATGTGTGACTGGAAAGTATTAGGCTTAAAAGTCAGAATAAAGTCAATTTTACGTAACAAAAATTAACGCTGAGCCGCGTTTACTAGAAGGTCTTTTTATGTATTGATTTCCCTCTTAATTGATAGAAACATAACCAATCAAACACCAAATAATCACATTGCAAAAGCAGTGCATTTCCGGGAGAAAAATATGATTTCATTCATTACAGCGTTGTTGCTGGTTCTAAATGTTCACGCAAGTCCAGAGACGGATGCCATCAAAGCACAATCCGGTTGCTACAAAGTGGATTTCAATTTTGAAGAAACTGAAAAAACCGATCCAAATTATCCGATTTCATCAAAGCCTTACCATGAGTGGGGAATTGAGTGGGTAGAATTAGATTATTCTTCTGAAAACGAAGTACATCTTCAGCACATCCTCGTAACGCCGCAAGGACCACTAAAGCATTGGAGGCAAGAGTGGCAACGTAATCCAACGCAAATCATGTCGTTTGTAGGAAACAACACTTGGACGACGGGCCCAATTTCAAAGCCGATTGAAAATCTTTGGCTTCAAAAAGTTTATCAAGTGGACGATTCACCAAGATACGAGTGCGCAGCGCCTTGGAATATATCCGCAGAGAATTCTTCATGGTATTGCAAGGCATGGAGCCCGCTTCCACGTAGAGAGTTTTCACAAAGAAATGATTACAATATTTTGGACCGAGGAAACTTTGTAGTTCTTAATACAAAGGGTTGGGTACATCACCAAAGAAACGAAAAAGTTTTAACGACTCCAGAGAAAACAGAAATCATTGCAAAAGAAAAAGGCGCAAATAAGTACGAAAAAATCGACGACAGTGAATGTGCAGCTGCAAAAACATACTGGAAAGAGAACAAGCAAATTTGGCATGATATCCAAGCAACCTGGAAAGATATATACGCTCATCATCCCGATTTAAAACTCAAAGCTCAAATCGATGGCAAAGTTCTTTGGATGCATCTCTTTGAATTGGCAGATGCTTATGCTAAAAAAACAGAATATGTCTCAAAAGTACTTCAAAAAGAAGCACACGACGTGATCCATAATTTTATGGATGGTTACAAAAATAGAAAAAAATAAGGATTATAGAATGGCTAAAGAATTTATTGAATTTCTAAAAACCTACGGAATCATCGGACTTGCAATCGCTGTGATTATTGGCGGAAAATTAAATGAATTAGTAGGATCATTTGTGAATGATCTTTTAATGCCTTTGATCTTTGCTCCAGCCTTAAGAGCCGCAAACGTAGACAATATCCGACTCCTCAATTACAACGGCATTTTATACGGAAAATTTCTAGGAGCCTTGCTCGATTTCGGCATCGTTGCCCTAGTGGTTTTCTTGATCGCAAAGTACTTATTCAAAGAAGAAAAATAATGGTGAGCCGCATCTTTTCCAAAGATTTGCGTCATACGACGCAAATCTTTGGAAAAGGTGCGGCTCACTTTTTGGCCTTTTTTTGTCACTTACCATGTAGTATTAATCACTTAGAAGCCTTCAAACCCCTCTAAAATCGATCTCAAAAGGGCACCTTACTTGCTATAAAAACCATAGGTAGTTTTCCCTGAGATGACGGGGTTTAGAGGTTAGCATGGTACGCTTAGCACTTTTGATAGTTGGTTTACTAGGGATGTTCCTGCTCAATGCATGCAGCGGGAATGCTCGCGATACGACCAACATAGATACAAAAGACGCCGTTTTTCTCCAAACAGGCAAGTTCACCGGCACACTTGAGCGTGTAGCTGTGGCTGAATACGATGAAGCTAAACAAGCCGTAGTTAAAAAAGAGCAGCCTCCAGTTTTCACAGCGGAAGACTCAATCATCGAAGTGGATTGGGATAGCAAAAAAGTAAAAATAGAAACTAAAATTGTGAATGAACTGAACCAAGACAAAAAATCAGAGCCTATCATCCTGGAAGGTCAATTTAACGACGAAGGTATCGCTTTTTTATTTCCAATAAATGCGAAAGGTAAAGAACTCAGAGCTCTTGGTGCCCTTCGCTGTAAAGACAATATGTGTAAAAACTTAACCATCGATTTAGGTGCTGACATTAAAAGAGATGGTAAAGCGAGCTTTGAACAAGAACAAATGGATATTAAAAACCCATCTCCATTAAAAGTAGAAGTTCCAGAATCGACAGGTAGTGGAGCCGAAGAAATTTATGAACCCGAAAGTTCTGGCGCCAGAAATACTGGCGATGCAACTCAGGGTAAAGAAGCTGAGCTCGCAGAGAAGAAAAAAGAAGAAGTAAGAATATTAGAAGCAAAGAAAAAAGCAGCCCTCGAAGCAGTCGCGGCCAAGAATCGCGAACAAGAAGAAGAGGAAGAGGAAGAAGAGGAAGATATTCACGAGATGTTCGAACCTGGTACTCCCGCAATCAAAACCCCAAGCTTGCTAACTCCTGCAGTGGAAAGATCAGAAATTAGAGACCGCCCTGATCGTGCCGGAATTAAATTCAATGACTATTCAGAATCAAAATTATTTCCTTACAACTTAGGCGAAAAGTACTCGGGTAAAGCAATTGGTCAGTATGACAACGGACAATTGCTTAAAGGAACGGATATCATTGGTGGAAATATCAATGGCGATTTTAATTTAGCAAAGGCATTTGGATTTTCTTCTATTCGCAGAACAGACAAAGTGCATTACGGCAGTGGATTTTTGGTAAAAATGATAGAAGAAGCCGCAAAATTACACGTTAAATCTTTTCCGAAATCTTTTTTTGAAATTGATGACACTTCCAAAATGGCCGGTGGAAAAATTACAAGATCCTACAAAACTAAAAAAGGAAAATGGGTCGCAAAAAAAGTTCATGCTTCTCATCAAAATGGTTTAGATGCGGACATTCTTCTGCCTAAAAAAGGTAATAAAATTGATTATCAAAAAGCATGGTCAATTGTAAAAAGCTTTGCATCGCTAGGTTATGTAGATGTGATTTTCTTAAATAAAAATAACATAAATGCTATGTGCAGATACTTAAAGTCTTCAAATGAAAAAGGTTATGAAAAATATTTCAATAGGCTTTACCCTGAAAGTGGACATACGAGCCATTTGCACATGAGATTAAAGTGTACTAATCACAATATCAATTGCGTATCCATGGCATACACAGAAAGTAAGCGCGCAGTTTGTAGGTAAAGCATTTACCCAATAAAAAAGGCTCCTCGCGGAGCCTCTTTCGTTTCTAGAATATAATTCTATAATTAAATCGTATGATCGTGACTCTTATCAGAACCATTAGAAACTTTCGTGTGCTTCAAATCCAATTTTGCATTTGGATCTGCAGGCGCCACAATTCTCTTCACCGTAGCGAGTGACCAAACTCTAAATCTCTCTAAGTAAGTGTAAGCGGCAGGTACAACCACTAACGTGAGCAATGTCGAGCTGATCAATCCACCGATGGCCGCGATCCCCATGCTGGTTCTTTGTTTAGAGGCCTCATTCAATCCAATCGCTAATGGAATCATACCGGCAACGAGGGCAATCGTTGTCATCAAGATCGGTCTTAATCTTACGCGACCAGCTTCGATCAAGGCTTGTGATCTATCTACACCTTTTTGCACGAGCTGGTTCGTATAATCGACCAGCAAGATGGAGTTCTTGGTCGAGACTCCAAGGAGCATGATGATCCCGATCCATGAGAAAATATTTAAGGATTCATTCATGAGCAGTAACGCAAAGAATGATCCTGAAATCGCAAGCGGTAAGGCCAGCATGATCGTGAATGGCGTAATGAACGACTCATATAAACTTGCTAGCACAAAGTAAATGAAGAGCACGCCTAAGCTCAATGCGATCATCATGTTCACGCCCAGCTCTTGGAAGTTCTCTGCTTGACCAACAAACACGAAGCCCATTCCATCTGGCAACTTTGTATCCTCGTCCACCGTTAACATCTTTGTCACTTCTGCGATGATGTCGCCAAAACCTGCGCCGGGAGCAACGTCACCATTGATTTGCACATAGCGAATTCTATTTTGTCGGGTCACCTTAGATGGACCCACGGTTTCAATCGGTTCCGCCAATCTATTGAGGGGAACTAATTTTCCGTTGATGTTTGGAATGTAAGTTTCATCAAAAAAGGCTTTTAAATCTCTTTGATCATCTTGCAATCTGACACGGATATCATATTCACGATCCGTTTCTCTGAATTTTGCCGGAGTTGAGCCATCGACAAGTGTTCTCATTTCACCGCCAGCCATCAGAGTTGAAATTCCTAATTGTTGGAGTTTGGCCTGATCAAACTTAACTTGAAACTCTGGTTTGCCTGGTCGGAAATTAATATCTGGATCTGAAACTTTTCCGCTTTTCTTAACTTTTTCTAAAACCTTTAGCGCAATTTCTTCGAGTTTCTTTTGATCCGTTCCCGTGATGTTCACATTGAAAGGTCGTAGCCCTCCGCCCACAGCATCATAATCTTTCACGGCTGGAGTTGCGTAAGCATATTCTTTCAGCTGTTCTCTAATTCTTTCCTTCACATCACTCGTGCTGGTGCCTCTTCTTTCTTTATAGGGAATAAGTCTGACATAAGTGTTGGAGTTCGAAGCCTCACCATCAGCATTACCCACCATAAGGGCAGAGATGGCGATCTCTCTATTGCTTCGAATGATCTCATCGACTTTTTGACTAACCTCTGTCATCTTTTCGATACTGGTTCCCGGAGGTAAAGACAAGCTCACCATGAATTCGCCAGAATCCTGAGGAGGTAAGAATGTTTTGGTTACATAGCTTGCAGCCACGATACTGATCATGAAAATCGCTAAGCTCATACCCAAAGTTTTAAGCGGATGGACGATAACCCATTTGATTACTTTTTCGTAAACGTTTTCTAACCATGTTTGGAATCTATCAAAAGGCATTAATAAATTTCTTTTGATAAATCCAGGGTTAGAGTTGTCATGCTCACTTTTACTAGCAAGGTATGCTGAAAGCATCGGTGCAATCGTAAGAGCGTCAAACAAAGAAATGATCATCGCAAAACAGACGGTGAGTCCGAATTCTTTAAAGAACTGACCAACCACGCCTTGTAAAAATCCAACGGGACCAAACACTGCGATCACGGCAAGAGTTGTTGCGATAACCGCAAGTCTCACTTCCCCGGTTCCTTCCAAGGCTGCTTTGATTGGAGTTTTTCCCATCTCTAAATGTCTAAAAATATTTTCACGCACAACGATGGCATCATCGATCAAAAGACCTACGGCCAACGTTAAAGCCAAGAGACTCATAATGTTGATAGAAAATCCTGCAAAATACATCAGAATGAACGCGCCAATCAATGAGTTCGGCAACGCCAGTGAAGTGATCAAAGTCGATCTTCCGCTTCCTAGGAAGAAGAACACAACGATTACGGCAAGTAAAATTCCAATCAAAATAGTTTCGGTTACGTCGTAGACGTTATCGCGTACAGGCTTGGCCCCATCTCTCACTGTCGCTAAGGTTGCTCCGTTAAAGTCTTTTCCAATTTGTAGATTGATGGCATCAATTTTTTTGGTAAGGTTGTTCACAACGGCAATCGTATTTGAACCCGATTGTTTAAATGCTTGTATAAATAATGATTTTTCACCATTGATGTAAGCTCTGGTTGTTTCATCTTCGAGTGTATCTTTGACTACCCCAAGATCTTTTACAGTTACAGGTACGTCATTGCCCACAAAATTTAAAACAATATCTTTTAATTCTTCGATTTTTAAGAACTGCCCCATGGCTCTATAAACCATCTCACTTTGGGAGTCATAAGTTTTTCCCAGAGGGACGTTTTCTCCTGAAGCTTTTATTCTTTCGGAAACTTGCGTCGCCGAAATCTCATACTGTTGTAATTTTTTACGGTCCAACTGAACTTGAATTTCTCTTTCTCTACCGCC
Organism: Bdellovibrionales bacterium; assembly: GCA_031374125.1. Taxonomy (GTDB): domain Bacteria; phylum Bdellovibrionota; class Bdellovibrionia; order Bdellovibrionales; family JAEYZS01; genus JAEYZS01. The sequence goes on along the minus strand of JANMFM010000033.1, from coordinate 1,574 downwards.
AAAGATCTGAATCTGGCCCACTTGGTTCACTTGTTCCAATTGAGGCTTAATCACTTGGTCTGCTAGATCAAAAAGTTTTTCGTCAGATAAACCTTTAGCCGTAAGAGACACGATCAGAATCGGTTGATCTGCGGGATCCACACGCCTGATGATGGGTTCATCGATATCATCGGGTAGATTTCTTTTTGCACGAGTCACGGCAGTTCTAATCTGATCTTCCGCATACTTGATATCTACGTCCAAATTGAATTCCGTGACTACGGTACCAACACCTTCTTGCGCAATCGCATTCAAACGTTTAATGCCTGAAATCGTACTGACCTCATCTTCTAATGGTTTTGCAATGAGAGTTTCAATCTCCGCCGGGCCCGCACCACGATAAGGCACATTCACCACCACAACAGGGAAGGTCACATCAGGAAATAGATCCACCGGCATGCGTTTTAGAAATAAAACTCCGGCAACCAGCATGAGGATTATAACGCTTGTAATAAATACGGGTCTTTTTATAGAAAGGTCTGCGAGATTCATATTATTCCCCTCTGTACTGTTGTAGCTGTGTAAGAAGCGTATTCAATTCGGCTTCTGTTTTAATTTTTGTTAATTGTGCTGTTAAGTAATCTTGTTCAAACTGAAGAACTTGGAAAAATGTTGTTCTTCCTCTATCGTGTCTTTTTCTTTCAGTTTGAGATTTTATTCTTTGTGATTCTTCAAGAGCGGAAACCAGTTTCAATCTCAAGTTTGCATTTTCAATCTTCGCTATCAGGTCATTATAATCTCGCTCTTGTTCTTGAGCTTTTCTTCTAAAGGCAAGATCTGCCGCTTGTGCTTCCAATTTGTAACCTTCAATGACATCATTGGATTTTCCGAAAGCCAAGGGCATTACAAATTTTACTCCCACAGTATAGACAGGATGGTTGTCTCCCATGGATTCATCTTTGGCTTTATCTTTATCTACATCAAGGCCGGTCCAAGCGTATTTGCCGTAGAGATCAAGAGTGGGACGATTTCTTTCTTTACCGAGCAAGCTTGTTGCCTTTGCTGCATCTGCTTGTTTGTTGGCCGCTCTTACTTCGTCAGACCACGTTTGTTCGGAGAAATTCTTTTTATTGAATGCAGGCAATGTTGGTGCATCCAGCACTTCGACGACAGTTTCTGAATTTTCGCCTTTCAAAGAATTAAAGGCTCGAGCTGCCGCTTTTTCTGCATCTAGGGCGTTCAGATATTCTAACTCTCTCAATTCATAAGCCGCTTTTGTTTGGTAGTAGTCACTTGATTCGCCCAAACCCTGGTCCAATCTTTTTTTAGACCAGCCTCTTAGTTTATCTGCCACTCCCATGCTTTCTTTGAAAGCAGCCACTGTTTTTTTGGTGAAGTAAAGATTGTAGTAGGTATTTTGGGCTTCAATAATGACACCTAAATTTTTTGCTCTCTCCACATATTGTGCGGCTTGAGCAGCAGCGTTGATCTGTGTTCTTTGTGCTCGTACCTCGCTCCCAAAAAAGTTTTTCCATAGGGATTGAGTCAATTCAATCGAAGGGCCAGTCCTGTAGAAGCCATCATCGTAGGGAGCG
>JANMFM010000005.1:0-3492 GCA_031374125.1 Bdellovibrionales bacterium | reverse complement strand
TTGAAAACCAGGGGGTACCTTTTATATAATTTATTTTTTCTTTAGTAGATGCGAAACACAAGTAGGCTGGTGATGGCTTTAAACTCTCAATCTAGTCATACCTTTTGCATTATTAAATGGTATGAAAAAGACAAATATTCTCTCTCTTAGTTTTATAACACTTGGCTCTGTTTTAGTGTCGATATTTTTGACATTTGGAAGTCATTTTTCGTCGGCAGAAGAAGCCGTAAGTACAGCTCCAACTCTTGATTCAAGAACAGTTCGAGACATCTCGAAACCTAAAAGCGTTAAAATCCCAAATAATTATGGAGATGGAAGTCTAAAAGACTTTAAATATATCACTCTTAGTGTGCAAAAATTTGATCCATCTCAATTCACTATTGTTTATCTTCCAGGTAGACCCGGCGGATCTTCTTCTGGAGATCTCGCGAGCGATCATGCTTCAAAGCTTTATCCTAAAAATACTCAAAGACTATTGATTGATCCACGTGGAACGGGAATGAACTTATCTTGGGGAGCAAAACATCCAGAATTGTTAAGTTCAAAAGATACTGCAAATGATGTTGTTGAAGTTCTCAGAAAAGAACAACTTACAAACTATATTTTATGGGGAAGTTCATATGGAACTGTAGTTGGTACTATGCTGGCTGCAAAAATTCAAGAACTCGAAATCCCTCATCCTAAGGCAGTGGTATTAGAAGGAACATTAGGAAAATATTTAGAATACACAGAGTATTTTTTTGAAGGATTTGATTTGAGAATTAAAAATTTTTATGAAAATGCTCCTAGAGATATTCTCAGCCTAATTTCTGATTATAAAAAAATTGCAAAGAGTGAAGAGGACTTTAAAGAAGCACTCCAGTCATGGGTTTTTGCTTATGAGTATAACCAAGACAAAAAAGATATACTTAGCTCCATTAATGCCACCATCAATATGAGATTGGGAGAAATTCAAGCGAAAACTTATGGCATCCCTCTTCCGTCGCAGCACACGCATCAAATAAAAGAATCCCCAGAAGAAAAAGGGTCAAAATACAATACGTGGATCATATGCAAAGAACTTGTCAACAATTCAAAAAATGTAAAAATCAAAATAGACAAAAAAGCAGAGCTTTGTACGGCAATGACAAATTCGCCAGATCTCTACGATTCCAAAAATTATCAGATTACAGATTTCCCAATTATCTATTTGCAAGGCTTTCAAGACCTTCAAACGCCTTACCCATCCGCAGTTTACCATTTGAGCAATCAACAAAACAAACAGTCCAATTCAAAATTCTTTCTAATTTTTGGACAAGCTCATGCAGTATTTTTTAGAAGTAAATTTCTAAAGTGCAAAAAAAACTTCGTCGAAAGTATAAAAAACTCAGACTTTGAGTTTGGAAGTTTTTTGAATTGCGCTAAACAACTTAAAACTAAAATTAAACAACTATAAAAGAACGAAAGCGAACAAGGAAAAATATATGAAGTTATTATTAATATTCACACTAGTAGCAATGGGTACAAATACTTTTGCTGGGCTTGGTTCTTCTTCTAAAGAAGAATGCGCTTCGATGGAAAGAATTCAAGTTGGTCCGATTAGGGATCAAGGCGATATCGGCTGGTCTTACGCCAATGCAGCTGCAGATTTGATGAGCTTTGAATACCGCGATCAACTCGAAGGCAAGCAAACTTCTGCTATCTACACGGCATTAACTTTTACTGATTCTTTTATTGCTGATCTTCCGATCATTGGCCAAAGTTTTGCTAATGGCGGTAGTGCTTATTTTTCTTTGAAAGCCTATGCAGCTAAACACAATAAAGTTTGCTTCAGCAATAATCAAAACGAGCTCTAACTATGGCGGTGCCTCTAAGTAATCTCATAAGACCAAAAGTTGTTTAATAACGAAAAACTTTTAGCCACTTTTTGGCAACTTCCAAGCACTTTTTTTATTTCTGTATCACCTTGATACACATATTCACCGCTGCTCCATAATGATCGTCTTTAGATGAAAATCGCATCTAACCTCCTCTTTTATTTCCGGATTTATTCAAGGTTCAACAGTCCTTTCACCGAGAAGTATGTATAGCCAATCAACCCATACGTGGAGCGTTTGATGAGATTCTTTTTTCTCATAGTGTTTGCTGTTACATTCCTAAGCTCACTATTTATTTCTGAAAGTGCGTTTTCACAATCACTAACTAAAAGTTATGTGCCAGGCGAGATCATCGTAAAATATAAAACTCCTGCAGCAGATTCTGGCGGCAAAGGTTTTTCTTCTAAAGCAAAAGCACAAGCAGCTCAAAAATCGAACTCAAGAATTGTGGCTCAAAAAGGCTTCTCTGTAAAAACAGCATGGAGTGATGTTGGCGCCTTCCACTATAAGATCAAAGACGATCAAAAAGTATCCGATGTTATATTGGATCTCAAGAATGACCCAGAAGTTGAGTACGCAGAACCCAACTATTATCTGCAAGCAGCAACTGCCGTTAAAGAAACTGGAATCATGAGCGATGAAGAACTCCAAAACTATATAGACGAAAACTATGCACCTTCACAAAACGAAGCCAACGCTCTTCCCTACGGTCAAACCGGAGCTCCAATCAATATCCCAGAGACATGGGCGCTTCTCTCTCCCACTGGAGGAAAACCTGTTGTTGCGGTGATCGACTCTGGTGTGGACATCAATCATAGATCATTAAAAGATGCCATCTGGACTAACCCTGGAGAAATTCCAGGGAACGGCTCTGATGATGACGGAAACGGGTACATCGACGATGTTAACGGATGGAATTTCGTTTCTAATAATAATGACGTGAGCGATTGCAATGACCACGGAACCCATGTTGCCGGTATTGTGAGAGGTTCTACTCAAGACGTAATCCCAAATATGGCTGGAGTTTATGACGGCGACATCACTCAATCAAAATTAGAAATCATGCCTGTAAAATTCCTCGACTGTGATGGTATCGGGATGACTTCCGATGCTGTGAGCGCAATCTATTACGCTGTTCGAAAAGGCGCAAAAATTTTAAATAACTCATGGGGTGGTGGCGCTTACAGCACTCCACTTCACCAAGCGATCGTTTATGCCTACGATAACGATACACTATTCGTAGCGGCTGCTGGTAATTCAGGGATTAACATTGATAACACTCCGACATATCCTGCTTCATATCCCGTTCCGAATGTGATCGCCGTTGCGGCAACCAACTCTTTTGACTATTTACCATACTTCTCAAACTACGGATTGAGCTCGGTTCATATTGCAGCACCTGGCGTTGGAATCACAAGCTCTGTTCCTGGCGGTGGTCATATCTCTATGAGTGGTACAAGTATGGCAGCTCCCTTTATCGCAGGTGTTGCCGCGATGATGAATTATGAAAAACCAACTATGATTGGTTATCAATTAAAAAACATTCTCGTAAGTGCTATAGACCAACCTTTCATAGACTCTAATTCCAACTCAGTGAAAGACTTGCAGGATAATCTCATACTCCCCGTCTCCGTCG
>JANMFM010000001.1:0-21914 GCA_031374125.1 Bdellovibrionales bacterium | reverse complement strand
CTCACAAGGACTTCCTGATGGACATCACTTTGCAGCCCCTCTTGACGCTTTAGGCTCCTAAGCCCTGTAAATAAAAATTGTCATCCCGCGTAGTCGCTCGCAAAATCCTTAATCTACATGCTAATCTGCCCGCATGGAATTACCGCACCTAACAAATAATCATGACAACTCGTCAAATTTGGGGAACCTTATGAACAGTACAAGAGACATTAATGAACTCTCAACGTCTCAAGAGTTTATCACAAGACACATTGGTCCTTCTGAAAAAGAAATCAATGAAATGCTAAAATCTTTAAAGTTAAGCTCTTTAGAAGAACTGGTGGAAAAAACTGTTCCTAAAAATATTTTAAATAAAACAGCATTGAATATTTCGCCATCACTTTCAGAAAGTGATGCACTCAAAAAATTAAAAACCATGATGTCCAAGAACAAAGTTTTCAGAAACTATCTTGGCATGGGTTACTACGATACTATCACTCCCAATGTGATTTTAAGAAACGTGCTGGAGAATCCTTCTTGGTACACGCAGTACACTCCGTACCAAGCAGAGATCTCTCAGGGAAGGTTGGAAGTTCTTTTGAATTTCCAAACGATCACCTCAGAACTAACAGGCTTACCTGTTTCTAATGCATCTCTCCTTGATGAAGCCACAGCTTGCGCAGAAGCGATGACTTTTGCACAAGCGCTTGCTCCAGGAAAAGACCGCGACACTTTCTTTGTCGATCAAAACTGCCATCCGCAAAATATTGAACTCATCCAAACAAGAGCGAAGCCTCTGAACATCAACGTGGTGATTGGAGATTTCAAAACTTTTAATTTTTCTGAAAAAGTTTTTGGCGCAATTGTTCAATACCCAACAACTTATGGAAATATCGAAGACTACAAATCCTTTGCGATGAAAGCAAAGGAACACAAAGCCCTTGTCTGTGCCGCTTGTGATTTGATGGCCTTAACTCTCATCACTCCTCCCGGAGAATGGGGTGCCGATGTTGCTGTCGGAAGTACGCAGCGATTTGGTGTACCAATGGGTTACGGTGGCCCTCACGCCGCTTTCTTTGCCACAAAAGACGAATACAAACGTAGAATCCCCGGGCGAATTGTGGGTGTATCTGTTGATAGACTGAATAACCCCGCAATCAGACTTGCACTACAAACTCGCGAACAACATATTCGCCGTGACAAAGCGACTTCAAATATTTGCACAGCACAGGCTCTTCCAGGAATCTTGGCCGCATTCTATGCCACTTATCACGGACCAGAAGGCTTAAAGAAAATTGCAAAGCGCATTCACACGTTCGCGTGTTTGTTTGCTCAAAGCATAACAGCAGCTGGATACAAAGTTTCTAATGAGCATTTCTTCGATACTTTAAAAATCGAAGGCGTAGATTCTAAAACAATTTCTCAAAACGCTATCGCCAAACAAATCAACGTAAGAGTAATTGATGGAAAATCGGTTGGCGTTTCCTTTGATGAAACTGCCACACTAGAGAGTCTAGAAACTCTTTACAGTGTTTTTGCATCGAGTAAGTCTTTTGATTTTGCAAAGGAATACTCTAACTTAAAGTTCAACATCGGAAGCTTCTTAAGACAATCCGATTACATGAAACAAGATGTTTTCTCGAGCTACCATTCCGAAACAGAGATGTTACGTTACATGAAACGTCTTCAAGACAAAGATCTTTCGCTGACCGTCTCCATGATTCCTCTCGGATCTTGCACTATGAAATTGAACGCCACCTCTGAAATGATTCCATTGACCTGGCCTGAGATCGGAAGCCTTCACCCTTACGCACCCCTAGAGCAAACTCTTGGATATCAAGAAATGTTTAAGGATTTAGAAAATTCGCTTTCGGTGATCACCGGCTTCGATGCGACTTCCCTTCAACCCAATGCGGGCTCTCAAGGTGAATACGCAGGTCTTTTAGTTATCAGAAAATATTTTGAAGCCAACAATCAGTCCCATAGAAAAATCTGTTTGATTCCGGTGTCAGCGCACGGAACAAATCCTGCGAGTGCGGTCATGGCCGGATTCCAAGTCGTGGGCGTGGCTTGCGATACGAACGGAAATATTGAAGTTGCAGATCTAAAAACAAAAGCCGAGCAATATAAAGATAATCTTGCGGCCCTGATGGTAACCTACCCATCAACTCACGGAGTATTTGAGGAGAGCATTCAAGAAATCTGCGAAGTCATTCATGGAAATGGCGGACAAGTTTATTTGGACGGCGCCAACATGAACGCCATGGTGGGATTAAGTTCTCCCGGAAAAGTCGGTGCAGATGTTTGTCATTTAAACCTTCACAAAACATTCTGTATTCCTCACGGCGGTGGCGGACCAGGCATGGGACCCATCGGTGTGAAAAAACATTTGGCTCCTTATCTTCCCACGCACTCATTGGTAAAAATGGGCGGGGAAAAAGGAATCTCCGCAGTTTCAGCGGCTCCTTGGGGAAGCCCCAGCATTCTACCCATCTCTTGGATGTACATCCAAATGATGGGACCACAAGGGTTATTAAAAGCCACGCAAGTTGCGATCTTAAACGCCAACTACGTAGCGCTTAAATTGACTTCTTCATTTCCTGTTCTTTACAAAGGCAAAAATGGATTCGTCGCCCACGAATGCATCGTGGATGTGAGAGGCTTAAAAGAAGAAACCGGCATCAGTGTCGAAGACGTTGCAAAGAGATTAATGGACTACGGTTATCACGCACCGACAATGTCCTTCCCGGTGATTGGAACGCTAATGATTGAACCGACAGAGAGTGAATCCAAAGTTGAACTCGATCGTTTCTGTGAAGCCATGATTTCAATTTATAACGAAATCCAAGATATAAAATCTGGCAAAGCCGATAAAACCAATAACGTTTTGAAAAACGCTCCGCACGTTGCGACGGAAGTGGCCAGTGATAAATGGGATAAGCCTTACTCTAGAGATCAGGCCGCCTTCCCAACGGCATGGACAAGAAAAGCAAAGTTCTGGCCCGCAGTCTCCAGAGTAGATAACGTGGCTGGTGATAGAAATCTTATTTGCACCTGCGATGATTTCTTCGGCCAAGCATCACAGGCCTGACGCCGCTCTTCTTGTCAGGCCGGCAAGGAGAACTGCAGCCTTAAAAAGCGATCATCATTAGTGCTTTTTATTACTCGCATTGAATATCCAAAACATAATAGCTACCTTCATCATATTCGCCTCGATCAACGAGAGTTGAGTTTTGAAGAGTGCAAATATATTTCCTTTTTAAATCTAAATTTTGGAGTACATCCGCAGCTTCTCTTGTCACCGGCACCAAAGGTCTGTGCGGAGGGAAAGGAGCTTCTGCTAATTTCTGCCCCCAATACCTGCCAAACGATTGAATTTCTATTTTCTGATTAATGCCAAGGCTTTTATTCTTCTGCGCCCACTCTTTCAGAGACTCGGCAGATACTGCACTTGTTAAAATTAGAATTGCACTGAATACAAATTTTATTGTCATTTTTTTCTCCATTATTATTTCGCACTACAACTGATGTTATATTTCGGAAGCTCGAGATCTATGTCTTTAAATTCACCCATGTAATTGACAAGGGCATATGCTATTCTTTTGCCTCCGATAGCCTCATCGGAACATACAGTTTTCTTTGAGCAAGGTGGGTAAACGTCGATACTTGCCTGAGTATTTGATACCGAGACATCAAACTTATAATCATCACCAATCTGATAAATTTCGCCCACACCACCGGCAATTGGCTTAAGTTTAAATTGCACTACAGGTTCATGAGTCATGTCATCATTATCAAAAATCTTACACACGATAGATTGACTAGAAAATGATTGGCTCACCGATAAAATCAAATCAAATGAAGACGCCCAATCTCTAGACTGATTTTGAATATCACTTAAAATTTTGGATGAAACTTCATAATTAGGATCAGGTTTTTTCAAAAGTCCAAGCAACTCATGTATAACCAATAAAACTTTTCTTCTTGTAGAAAGTGAATTCCATGCTTTGGTGTCTAACTCAATCCGCTTTTCGTCTGGATAATTGATTGCCTCTACTTTCTTTCCTCGCAAGGAAAGACTCTTCTTTGAAGATTCAACCTTAATTTGCCCAACATACGCTATTAGCTGTGCACCCGAAACTCCATAGAGTGTATCTCGTTCATACCTAACATGAACGGCCACCGCACGAGCAACTTGGTAAAATTCGGCAACCGATGTATTCCCACCACCACCTTCGTTACCGGCATTGGCAGAGATTCCAAGTGCCATTATTATTGCAAAAATCTTCATTAAATTTTTCATAAAAAATCTCCTATTTATATTTATCTTCAATTTTAGTTAAAGGTGTGAACGAGATCGCAAGCTGATATACCTCGTCAGGTGTCGCGTACGATTCTAATTTTTTAGTTAATTCTCTTCTAAACTTTGTAATTTCTTTTTTAGCAAACGGAAGTGCCTTCTTACTGATTGCCATCGTCATAGAAGTATTATCTCTCAATGTCACCGGCACCTCTCTCATGGTCCCAGTAGCTTTTTCTAAAGCTTTGATTTGAAAACTTCTAAGTTCTTCATTTGTAAAGTTATTAACCAGATGAGAAGTAGATCCACCTGTAACATCACGCAGTTGCCCCTTTGAGTTACGCTCTAAAATCCCAACTCTAATGAGTCTTTCAACCGCAAGCTTGGCTTGAATCGAATTGATCCCAAGTCGTTTTGCAATCCATTGCGGATTATTCTTAAATCCCTTTGTTCTTAACAATTGTAATATTCCGTAGTGATACCACTCAGAAATAATATAGAAAGAATCCAAAGCAAGCTGCGCATAGGGAGTTTGCTCAGTTTCTTTGTAATCAGAATTGCTATTTCCATGAGGTTTGGCATTGAAAGCTTTAATCTCTTCAGGATCCATATCAAGTGCACGGCCAATTTTATCACGGAGTTTCTGTGTTAAAGATCGCTTACCGTTGATGATCTCAGAAAGCGATGAAGGTGGAATCGACAGGCTTTTTGCAAATGCCCTAAGGGAGTAGCGTTCGTTATTACGACACCTCTCCAAAAACGTATTGTGTAAATGCTTAACCATGTCCTTCATAAAGAAGGAATATAGCTACTTCGAGAACAAATGAAAGAAATTTTGGAACAAAGTGTTCGGAAATTCAATATCGAACATTATTGATATGAAAATAGTAAAAATCTTACAAAAAGTACTAACCTTTATTTCTAGAGCGTGGCTTTCGGCTTCGGCTCTCTTCCGAAGACTCTGTCTGTGTACTGATTGAGAGCTCAAATGATTAGCGCTTTTTTATAAACTTCAATATCGTCTTGAAAAATCGGCTGGAGTGAAGACATTTCTTCTATAGTTACCCAGCGAAGTTCTGTATTTTCATCATTTTTTATATGTGGCTCACCTTCAACTAATTCCACGAGCCACCAATGAAGTATGCTTTTTCTCTCTTCTTTATCAAATTCTGTAATTTTTCGAATAGGATGAACTACAACACCAATTTCCTCTAGAGCTTCACGCATTACCGCATCTTCTTGCGATTCGCCTGGCTCGATTCTACCAGAAATTGCACACCAGTAATCTCCAGCAACAGCTTTGAGTGGAGATCGCTTGCCTAACAAAAACTTATTATCCCTTATGAGAACGATAGCAATAGCATTAACCTTCATCATTTTTCTCCTGCTATTAATGAGCGCTGCAAGTTATGTCTTATTCTGGAAGATCATGATCTATATTAAAATTCAACCATATAATTAATAGAACACATGCTATTCTTTTGCTACCGATGATCACCGCGAACGAGCAAAAGGCGCCAGCCTACTTCCGTTCCGCAAGTGCTAAAAGAAAAAGGTACCCCTTAGTTTTCCTTACTGTCATCGCGTCAATATCCAAAAAAGTGCCCTGCACCTTTATGTATCGCAATTGCGTTATTTGAAAATATTTTTATAAATTCATTGACGACCTTTTTGATGGATTAAATGAATTACATTTATTTATTTTTATGCTTCCTTGTGTTTTTATTTTTATCTTCGCTGTGGCTAATAGAAAGCCTTTGTGTGCGTTTAATATCATTATGTAAATATGCATTTCAATTTTTAATTTCCTCAAATCTTTAAGTTTTAAAATACATGTTATGTTCTCTCTTATTCAAAGGAGATGCACATGAACTTAAAACATTTTTCAAATCAAAGCTTACTAGACAATACCAAAAGACTTTCTAATGAAGAAAGAAAAATAACGACAGAGATACTCCATAATTTAAGAGAGATCGAAACCAGAAAGCTTCACTTGGAGTTAGGTTATTCTAGTCTTTTTGAGTATTGTTTAAGAGAGCTAAAATACTCTGAGTCCCAAGCTCAAAGAAGAATATGTGCTATGAGATTAATTCGTGATCTTCCTGAAGTTGAAGCTAAAATCAAAGAAGGTTCTTTGAGTCTTTCTAATGCAGCCAAGATTCAAAGTTTTATCAGACAAGCTCATAAAGGCGAAAAACCTTTAAATCTTTCAGAAAAGAAAGAGCTCATTCAAAAGATAGAGAATAAATCGACAAGAGAATGTGAGTTAGAACTTATCAAACTTTCCCCTGAGCCTATAATTACCAGATCAAAGGAAAGAATAATTAGCGAAGAATATACCGAACTGAAGCTCACTATTAAAAAGGATCTGAGAGATAAAATAGACCAAGTTAAAAACTTACTCTCTCATCAAAACCCAGAAGGAGACTTAAACAAACTCTTAGAACTCATGTGCGATATGGTGATAAAAAAGAAAGACCCATCACAACGCAGAGCTTCTACCTCGCCGCAAGTGGAATTAAAAAAAGAAGTAAAAGCTCAAAAGATAAATAAAAATGTTCTTGGAACTTTATCCAAAGAAACTTCGAATTCTGTGAATCGAAAAACATGTAAGCCCATCAACCGATATATCTCAGGAACTATCAAACAAGAAGTATATGTGAGGGATAAAGGCTGTTGTACTTTCACCGACCAGAAAACAAAGAGAAAGTGCAATTCCAAACATTTACTCCAATATGATCATATCAAGCCGATGGCATTTAATGGTGAAACCACTATTCAGAATTTAAGACTTCTGTGCTTTCAACATCATAAACTTATTACTGATCGAGTATTTGGACTTCCTTCATGAAGTCCATGATTTTTAAGCTATTTATTGGCTTAAAATTGTTCTTTTCTAGACTATCCGCGAGTATCACTAGGTATAAAATCAATTTAAACTGAATAGTATGAAATGGTGTTTTTTATTCTTAATGGTTTCCATAAATATCCAAGCTACTGAAGTGATAGAAATCAAAAATTCTGAATGTAATCATTATTTTTCAAAAAATTATGGATTGGCTGTATCAAGAATATGTATTGATAATAATGAAGCGTACTTTTGTAAGGAAAATAAAATTCCTTATGGATCTAAAATTCCAAATGAATTTTATTCTACTATGAAAATAGACAAGGCTAGGCTAAAGGAATCCATAACAAAAACTTGTATTTCAATATCACCTCTCTCTGGAGAAGGTCATGGTATTGCTCAGGACTGTACGCTTTCCGATCATGAGTTATTTAAACCAATAGTAAATATTGGAGGAATAATAAATCCACATAGTTGTTTCTGTAATCAGAAGCAAGCGACTAGAATATCACTTTGTGTTCAGAATGAAGGAAAATGGCATTCAACTGCAGAATTTGAACCTAAGGCAATTAAAGATAAGTTGAGTTCTATTTGCCTAGAGCGAAAGAGTCTCCATCACAAAATTGCATGTTTTTGTAAAAAACATTTTGACTCTGATAATGAAAAATACATGATGTGTTTGAAAAAACATACTGAAAGTAAGATTCCAAATTTAATGGCTCCAAAGAAAAAAATAATCGGTGTCAAATAAAATCCTGGTTTTATAATCAAAGTATTCTCAAATAGACGCTGACTTGATAGTCTTTCATTACGCATATTTATTTCGTCGAATGAAAAATGGCTGTGAAATGCTATTAAGTTTTGTGTCGTTAGAATTCGACTTGTAGATCAACCTTTGTAAGACCGGATCCTTCTCCTGCCTTGATTCTTTCTCCACAAGGGTATTCTTTGGTTTTGCTCTCAGCTTTGATAATAACTGCATTACAAACTTCTGGTGCGGTACCGTCTATATTGACCGATGCGTTCTTAATATCTCCTAGCTGAATATCCTTCAGCTCATCAATTTTTCTCTCATCCGTAAGATCTAGATCTAAATCAGTTGTGCGAATATACACAGAAATAGGAATATTATTTTTATTAGTGATACTCAACTCCAGCTTCTCTTCAAAAGAATTGCCTATGATGTAGCTACCTACAAATACAATTGCGATCAATAAAGCTAAGCCAACAAATGCATAGCGAAGAATTTTCATAAGAAGACCTTTTATTTTTAACGTGTGGCTTTGGATTTTGGTTCTGGGCTATATACTCTTTTTGTATACTGATTGAGAGCTCTATCGACTGCTGCATTCACTTTCGCTTCACAACCTTTTTTTTGGCAACAGGCATCAGCTATTTTGGGAAAATCACCATAAACTCTTGAATGCTTTCTAAGTATTGTATCTATCACAACATCCGCCCAACTTTTATCATGCGATACTATTTTAAAAATATTTTCACCTTTTTTAGCACAAACACTGTCTGTAGATTTTGTTTTGATCGTGCCGTCTAGATCAGCTTCAAAACTGCATTTCACGGATTCTGGAGATTTCGTAATGTAAGTGTATTCTCCTGTGTAGCCTGATTTAGGATTGAATTTTATAAATGCAAAAGGCTCACTTTCTCCGTCCACACGAAATCCATCCTCGACAACAGTTCCATATGACAATCTAGAGAGACGATTCCCCGAACATGTAAATTTATTGATCGCCAGTAAATGAGAGCTATCACCAAATTTTTCGGCACGTTCAAAGTTGATATCAGCATTGCCACTAATTATTTTTTCATAAGATTGAATCAATGTTGCTTCCAATGCAAGTAAAGAGGTCTCCTGCGAAAGCGCGGACATCTCTATCGATTCAGACGAAACTAGGGCGGCCCAGAAATATTCAAATGTAGTACTTTCCTTGCCTTCGGCAGCTTCTGCCTTTGGAAAAATCAAATTGTATAATGAATTGTACCGTGAATTATATAATGCACTTTTATTTTTTCTAGTATAAATATCTCGCACCAAAATCAAAGACTGAATGTATGAGAGTGGCTCTTTCATACCAATTGCATATCCATTAAAATATATTTTGTTGCTTGCGGCGTCTTTAAAATTCAAAGTGCTTTTTTTGGTAGGCCCTTGAAATGTCAAAGTGCTTTTTTCATAACTGAATTTCGGCAAAGGCTTATTTAGCAGTTTATATTTTTTTAAATCTTCATAAAATAATTTATGATCATTTTTAGATAAAACAAAAACACGGGTCAAATCGGCGTATGTTTTCGCTTGCGCAAGACGCTGAGCCAGAACTGTTCCTCTCAACATGCCAATTTCATTGGCATGAGTTTGCGCAAACGAATTTACCGCAAAAAAAGAAAGCAAAATATTAATTATTAAAAGCTTCATAATAATAACACTTTCATAATACAAACCCATAGTTTGAATAAAAACAAAGCCCATCTTAATGCGCTCTATTAGGATATTATGTATAAGATGATTTTAATAATTAGAAAGACGCAAAAGACACTATCTAGAACTATGTCTAGCCTCCAGTTGTATACCAAAAATACCCTTAAGCTATTACAGTAGGTTTATAAATTTTAATTTTGGCCTAAAAAATGCAAAAGCAGATATCGCTTGCGCGAGCTCTGCTTTTGGTGAACCTTCCTTCCGAAATTCGAATGGAGGTCTGATATGCGAAATAACTTAACACGTTATTTATATATTCGGCGTATTTTAAGAGTAACTAAAGCGACTAAAGACTAGTCGAAACCCTCGGGAAGAAATCAGCAAGGATAGCAGCTCGCGCAGGCACTTTACTTATCAGACTCCAGTGCTTCTCTTAGAAAGTTCACGCGCAAGATTTGTAAAGTTATTGATTTGTTCTTCGGTGGTATCAAAAGTAGTCATAAGTCTAACTTCAAAAGTATTCTCATCCCACACGTAAAAAAAGTTTAAATCTTTTAAAGGTTTGATCCATTCTTTTGGGAACTTGGCAAAGACCGCATTGCTTTGAACTTCCTGAGTTATTTCTACCTTAGGAATTTCTGAAAGCTTTGCTCTCAAAAGCTTAGCCATGTGTAAAGAATGCTCGCCTGTCTTCTCCCAAAGATCATTCGATAAATAATCTTCAAATTGCGCGGCCACAAATCTCATTTTACTTCCCAATTGCATCATTTGCTTGCGATGGAATTTAAAATCTTTAGAGAACTGCGTATTAAAAAAAATCACGGCTTCACCAAATAGCAATCCATTCTTGGTCCCACCAAAAGACAGTACATCCACGCCAACATCTTTACTTATTTCTTTTAATTTTTTACCTAGTGATAGAGCAGCATTCGGAAATCTAGCACCGTCCACATGGAAAAACATATTATGATCTTTCGCCCATTTCCCGATCGCCTTCATTTCCTCAACGGTATACACGGTTCCATATTCTGTCGGTTGAGTAATAGAAACCATTTTAGGCTGTGAGTAATGCTGATCACCCATTCTAATATATTGTTTGTTTAGATCTGCGATTTTAATTTTTCCATCCGGAGAAGGAAGAAGCCTTAACTTACAACCGGTCAAAGCTTCCGGCGCCCCACATTCATCCATATGTAGATGAGAAGTTTCCGCACAAAGAACTGCTTCGTAAGGTTTTAAAAACGCTTTGATCGACAATACATTTGCCGCCGTACCATTAAAAACAAAATGCACATCAATATCATTGCCAAAATGTTCTTTGAATTTCTTGACGGCACTTTCCGTATATTCATCCCCACCATAGGCATGAACATGATCTATATTGGCTTTTTGAATGGCCTTCACCATCTCAGGAAGCGCCCCAGAATTATTATCGCTAGCAAAGTTCTTAGCCATGTCCACCTTCCGTACTTTCTGTCGAATTTCGAATTGTTTTATATACTATATCAAAATTATCCACAATAGGCATTGTGCTTAAGATTGCACTCTAAGATTTAAGGAGAATACTTGATTTTATAATTAAGTATATAATAATTATGTTTGAGTGGAATCAAGGAGAACTTTATATGGAAAAGAAAAGACCAGACTTATCAGCGCAAGACTTGCAAACAAAAAAGAGCGTAACATATATTTCGGACCATGAAATTGATTATTCCGACATTCCAGAGCTTACTGATGAGCAATTAAAAGGCTTAAAAAGAGTGGGAAGACCCCTCGAAAAAGTCTCAAAAAAATCATTGAAAAAATCTGTTTAATTCTCCACTGGAGGCTGTTTGATTTAATTCTCCAGAGGAGAATCTGGTTGATTCTGTGGATGAGATTTTTTGAATGCTTCAATCTTAAGAAGATTTTCGTTAATTTTTTTACATAGAGGGTACTGATCCATATTCAAGCCCGCTCCGTTGATCGCACCATATATTGCCGGAACCAAGAATAGATCTGCCGCTGAAATTTGATTTCCAAAACAATATTGCCCACCATGCTTTGCTAGTTTTTTTTCCATTGCTTCAAAGCCTTGACCCATAAACATTGTCATCCATTTTTTCACTTGCTCATCAGAAGCTTTAAAATCTTTTTCTAAAGTCTGGCGCACTTTTAAATTCACCAACGGCTGAATGCCAGAGTTGATAATTTCGCAGAATTCTACCACTTGAGATCTGGTTTCTATATCTTTTGGGAAAAGTTGATTCTTGGGCCATTTGTGATCGATGTATTCAATGATCGCCATACTTTGTGCAATGACATTCATTCCATCCACTAAACATGGAACCTGTCCCATCGGATTGACAGCCTTGTAGTTCAAAGCATTCTGTTGTCCGCCATCTTTAATCAAATGTACCGCCTGGTAATCAAAATTAATTTCTTTAAGATGAAGAGCAATTCTCACTCTGTAAGACGCAGAACTTCTAAAGTACGAATAAAGGATAGGTTTCATATTAATTCCTTCTCACTATGTAGCATTTATTTTAACATGATTCCAATGAGAGCCGTAAACATTTTTTTATTTTTTATTCTTATGACATTAGTCCTCCCTGTGCGCTCCCAGGACTTGGAGCAATATTTCTTAAGACCTTCGGATCAAACAGGCAATGGTTTAACTCGTTATTTTAGAACGCATACAGTAAAGCTTTACGATTCAATGCCATGCCATGAAAGAGTTTTTTATTCGCACTTGGCAACTCCCGCACCCACTCTACCTGGAAATAGATTGGCCTACGAGCCATTTCCAGGAGCTAGATTTGATGGGTTTTTAATGAACTCTTTATCCATGGGCCTCTGGAACGGAATGCAAATTGGATTTGTGCCCTTATTTTATCTATTTGAAAATGACAACGCTGGAGAGCCAGGAACCTCTGAGCACTTAAGTAACATGAACTTGAAATGGAATCTTTTTTCGTTTAAAAACTTTGAAGTTGCTTATGCCTTCAGTATCTTAAGAATGAAGAGTAATTTTCTTACACCGATCACCTTACCCAGCGGCACTTTCAATGATGCAGAAATCACTTACACCTGGTCGACTTTAGTGTTGAATTATTTTTTTGAGAATTTACCCTTGGGTTTGGGCGTAAACTTCAGTAGCGTTGCTCTTTCTTCTAAAAACAAGGATCTCAATGAAATATTTGAAAAACAAAATACCAACAGCGAATACATCGTTGATCTAAATTACATTTTAAATTCCAATTGGGCATTTACCGCCGGCGCTGGAAAAATGAAGGAAACAGCTTTCGAATTAGAAAAAGCCTACTATGGTTTTGGAGGTACGGTAACTTACGTGAGAAATAAAAAATGGTTCAATCAAATTTCCCTGGGAGTTCACCACTTCAATACCATTGATGCAGATAAATTCTTATTTTCTTTCAGTATTTAGATTTTTCCCATAAAGGCTTTCTGCTGCATTTGAAAATCCATAAGGGCCTTCACTTCAAAGTCCTCAAAACCAGCTTTTTTACGCAATTCTATAGCGATTTTTTCTAAACGGTTAGGAACTTTATGAGCAATGGCTTGAAGTCTATTTGGAAAATCATATTCGGGATCAATTTCCAATTTTTTGCATATTTCTTTATACCAATGAGACCCAAAAAGTACATGCGCAATTTCATCATCAAAAATTTTTCTTAAAAGTGGAGTTACAAGTGGCGCGTGAGTATTAGCTAGACGATTCATAATGGTTTCGCCCGCATCCAATCCACTGCCTTCTAAATATCTATGCACAATGAGAATGCGATCCAATATCGAATCCTCATCGGAAGTTGCATTCCAAAGCGCCACATGAATGGGCCAGTCTCCCCACTTGAATCCCAATCTTTCGATTCCTTCCAGACACATTTTCAAATGAGACCCTTCCTGAAGAGTAATTTCGGTGAGCTGCTCTCTAAATTGTTTGGGTGCTTCTGGAAACTCTATCAGCGTTCTTAAGCCCAATTCCATTGCCTGAAGTTCAATATTTGCAAGATCGTGCAGGAGTCTGGCCTGGCCTTCTTCAAATGAAAGACCTTTCTTGGGCGGATGCTGTCTAACATTTAACACTTCTATATCGCGCGCCGGTACCGCTGGAACAACTTTGATCCAGCCCATAAGCGCTTTATTGCAGCTCTCTTCAATGAACGAGAGCTTTTCAAATACATTTGATACATCGAGCGTCGATTGCATAAGGTTTCATAGCATGTTAGACAGTAAATATGAAACTAGGAAGTTTAAAAGACACCAAAAAAAATGATCCGGCAAAATTAGATGGCGTACCTGTGGTTGTAAGTAAAGATAACAAAACTGCGGTTAAGGTCGATCAGATCGTTCCTTCAATCCGTGAAGCCCTAGAAAATTGGGATCAAACTTCTCCAAAGTTAGAACAAATCTACAAAGACCTAAACTCTGGAAAAGCAGCAAACTCTTTTAAAGTGGATGAAACTCAATTCCACTCACCTCTTCCAAGATCATTTCACTGGGTCGATGGATCCGCATTCGTTCATCACATTAAACTAGTTAGAAAAGCTAGAAACGCACCAATGCCCGAAGACCTTCATACTGTTCCTTTGGTTTACCAAGGCGGCAGTGACACTTTCTTAGCTCCAAGAGAAGATATTCCACTAGTGGATGAAAAACACGGCTTAGATTTTGAGAGCGAAGTTGGAGTCATCACTGATTTCATTCCTATGGGAACAAAAGCTCAAGATGTAGCAAAACACATTAAACTTATCGTAATTATTAATGATGTATCTTTAAGGGGATTAATTCCTGAGGAATTAGCTCGTGGATTTGGATTCTATCAATCAAAACCATCTTCTAGTTTTGCGCCATTTGCATTAACTCCTGATGAATTAGGATCTGCATGGAAAGATGGCCGAGTCCATCTCCCGCTTCACACCGATTACAATGGTAAATTTTTTGGAAAGCCCAACGCCAACGAAATGTTTTTTTCGTTTTATCAAATTATCGAACATCTTGCTTTGACTCGAAACCTTGGCGCTGGAACGATCGTAGGAAGCGGAACTGTTTCCAACGAAAATCCAACTGCCGGCAGTAGCTGTTTGGCCGAAAAAAGAATGATCGAAACCATCGAAACAGGCAAGGCAACAACACCCTTTATGAAAGAGGGCGATACGGTCAAAATCGAAATGTTCAATGCCGATAGTGAAAATCTTTTCGGGACTATCCTACAGAAGGTAAGAAAATTTAATCCTACTCATAAGTAAGAGCCGCTGACACGTCGAGCTATAAGCGACTTCTGTTTCTGAGCCCCCCGATATTATTGACATTCTGGGGCCCCTAGAACCATACTTCGCCTTTGGTTTTTAATCTTAAAATAAGATCATTATTAATATCAAAGAGGGAGCTTAGAAATGGCATCTAAAAGAAATTTATTTTCTGCACTTATCATTGTGTCAGCAATGCTGACATTTGGTTGCAAAAAAGAAGGCGACACAACAACTTCAACTGGTGGCGCTACGAAAGTAGAAGGCGACGTAATCAAGATCGGTGAAGTCGGCTCACTAACTGGTAACGAAGCAACTTTCGGAACTAGCACGCACAACGGTATCGAACTTGCGATCAAAGAACAAAACGCAGCTGGCGGTATCAACGGTAAAAAAATCGAACTTACAACTTTGGATAACCAAGGTAAACCGGAAGAAGCAGCAACTGCGATCACAAAACTCATCACACAAAATAAAGTTGTGGCAGTTTTAGGTGAAGTGGCTTCATCAAGATCTATAGCAATGGCGCCAATCGCTCAGCAATACGGAATTCCAATGGTTTCTCCATCTTCTACAAACCCACAAGTAACTGCTCTTGGAGATTATATCTTTAGAGTTTGCTTCATCGATCCTTTCCAAGGACAAGTGATGGCAAAGTTTGCTCTAGATACATTGAAAGTTAAAAAAGTTGCGATCTTAAGAGACGTTCGTAACGACTATTCAGTTGGTCTTGCGAACTACTTCATCGAAACTTTCAAAGCTGGTGGCGGAGAAATCGTAGTTGATCAATCTTACTCAGCTGGCGACGTAGATTTCAAAGCTCAATTGACTGCAATCAGAGAAAAGAAACCAGAAGCGGTTTTCGTTCCTGGATACTACACAGAAGTTGGTTTAGTTGCGAGACAAGCTAAAGAATTAGGTCTTAACGTTCCACTTATGGGTGGCGACGGATGGGATTCTCCGAAGTTGACTGAAATCGGTGGAAAATCTATCGAAGGTTCTTACTTCTCAAACCATTACTCTCACGAAGACAAAGCTGTTTACGTGCAAGACTTCATCAAAAAATACAAAGCTGATTACAAAGTTATTCCAGATGGTTTAGCAGCAATGGGTTACGACGCTGCAAAAGTATTGTTTGAAGCTATGAAAAAGTCTCCTGGTTTAACAACTAAAGAAATCAGAGATCAACTAGCGCAAACTAAAGACTACCAAGGTGTAACTGGAAAAATCACAATCAACGAAAAAAGAGACGCAGTAAAATCAGCTGTTGTTCTTCGTGTTGATAAAGATGGTTTCAAATACCAAACTACTGTAGCTCCATAACCTTTAGAAATGTTAGGCGAAATGTTAGGCGAAACTTTAGGCCGAAAGGTATTTTAGATGACTGAATTTCTGCAGCACTTAGTAAATGGACTTTCGCTAGGTAGTATTTATGCATTGATCGCAATTGGTTACACGATGGTTTTCGGGATCCTCCAACTCATCAACTTCGCTCACGGTGAAGTTTATATGGTTGGAGCATTCATCGGAATGTACTCTTCTGTTTATTTAAAATTAGCAGAGAATCCTTCAATCGGATCTCTCCTGATCGCAATGACACTGGCAATGGTGGGTTGTGCTATCGTGGGTTTCTTAATTGAAAAACTAGCTTACCGTCCTCTAAGAGGATCGCCACGTATCAACGTGTTGATCACGGCTGTGGGTGTTTCCTTATTCTTACAATACTCGGGACAATTGGTATTTGGATCTTCACCACAATTCTTTCCAGAACTTTATAAATCTAGCGCTGAAGGTGGGATTTGGAGTTTTGGAGAATTAAAAATCAATCCTCTGCAAACTATCGTACTTGGTATTTCAGTTTGTCTGATGATTGCACTTCAATTTATTATTTTTAAGACACGCCTTGGTCGCGCGATGAGAGCTGTAAGCTTCAGTCACGATAATGCAAGTCTTATGGGAATTCCTACGAACAGAGTTATCTCTTATACATTTATGTTGGGTTCAGCACTAGCTGGGGCCGCTGGTGTATTGGTTGGACTTGTGTACCCAAAGATCGAACCTTTGATGGGAGTGATGCCAGGTCTTAAAGCATTTATCGCTGCCGTTCTTGGTGGAATCGGAAACGTAGTGGGTGCCGTTGTTGGTGCTCTTGTACTTGGATTGGCAGAAGCATTAGTTGTGGGCTATTGGGCTCCAACATTCAGAGATGCTCTTGCCTTTATTCTTATGATTTTAATTCTTCTATATAAGCCTACGGGTCTTTTCGGAACTAAGCGCACGGAGAAAGTGTAATGGATCTTAGTTTACAAAAAACAGCCCGACTAAAATCTTTTGGTGGCTGGGGCGCCGCTGTCGCTGCAATTTGGATTTTGAATTTCTTTATACAAGATATCGTAGATCCATATGTGTTCTCAGTGATCATGTATGCAGGTATCAATATCACTTTGGCAGTGAGCTTAAACTTAATTAACGGTTTCACTGGTCAGTTCTCAATGGGTCACGCGGGCTTTATGTCGGTGGGTGGATATATATCTGCTTTCATCTTTATGAATCTTCCGCCAGAATTTTCACACGATCCTATTTTATCTCAATTTACATTTGTAGGCGCATTGATCGTTGCTGGTCTTGGTGCTGCTCTTATTGGTTACATCGTTGGACTCCCTTCTTTGAGACTACGTGGCGATTACCTTGCCATCGTGACTCTTGGTTTTGGTGAGATCATCAGAGTAATTATCCTAAACGTAGATGCCATTGGTGGAGCAAGAGGTTTACCAAGTATTCCTCAACTTTCATCCTTTGCGTGGGTTTATACGGTTGCCGTGGTAACCACCTTTACCATTTGGCAATTGATCAAATCTTCTCAAGGCCGCGCATTCATGTCGGTTCGTGAAGATGAAATCGCTGCAGAATCCATGGGCGTTGATACTACAAAAACAAAAGTTCAAGCTTTCGTGATCGGCGCATTCTTTGCAGGTATTGCAGGGGCGTTGTTCGGACATTACTTAAGATACTTGAATCCACAAACTTTCGACTTCAACAGAAGCTTCGAGATCATCATCATAGTTGTTCTTGGCGGTATGGGAAGTATCACTGGCTCAATCTTCTCTGCGGTTCTACTGACTGCACTAAAAGAAGTGCTGAGAGATCTAAAAGAATACACAGGCGTAGATTTAAGAATGATCATCTACTCACTTCTTTTGATCGTGTTCATGTTAACAAGACCGAATGGAATTTTTGGAACAAGAGAACTTCCTGAAATCATTTCTGATTTAAAAAAGAAATTCGGTTACAGAAAAAAATCTGACAAAGTTGGGAGCAAATCATGAGTAGCCCACTTGCTTTAGAATTAAAAAATTTAACTATGCAATTTGGCGGTCTTAAAGCCGTAAACGATTTCTCGTTGTCTGTTCCAGAAAAATCAATCTTTGGATTGATCGGGCCAAACGGTGCCGGAAAAACGACAGTATTCAATATGCTCACTGGAGTTTACACACCGACAGCGGGCGAAGTGAACACTTGCGGAAATAAGCTTGCCGGTCAAAAACCTTATCAGATTACGAGCAAAGGCTTAGCACGTACTTTCCAAAACATCAGACTCTTTAAAGATCTTACAGTTCTACAAAACATCATGATCTCTATGGATCAAGATATCAAAAGACCCAGATACGGACTTTTAAAAACTGTATTCCAAGCGAATTCGGTTTTGGAAAATGAAACTAAGAAAAACAAAGAAGCTTGTGATTTACTTTCGATCTTTAAACTTGAAGACAGAAAAGATATTTTTGCTAAAAATCTTCCATACGGAGATCAAAGAAGACTAGAGATCGCAAGAGCAATGGCTACAGGTGCAAGAGTTCTTTTGCTGGATGAACCTGCTGCCGGTATGAATCCTCAAGAAACTGCAAGCTTAATGGATACTATTCGACTCATCAGAGACAAATTCGGAATCACGATTGTTTTGATTGAACATGATATGAAACTTGTAATGGGAATTTGCGAGCGCATAGCAGTGCTTGATTACGGTGTAAAAATCGCTGAAGGATTGCCCTCTGAAATTCAAAATGATCCAAGAGTGATTGAAGCTTACCTCGGTAAGGCGAAAGACGCTGCAAAATCTTCTAAAGGGAAGGATCAATAATGTCACAAAATACAAAAAAAGATCTTTTAGTTTTAGAAAATGTATCTGTTAACTACGGAGTTATCCAAGCTATCAAGGGTGTAAGCTTTTCTGTGAAGGAAGGCGAAATCGTAGCTTTAATTGGCGCAAACGGTGCTGGTAAATCTACAAGTCTTAGGGCAGTTTCTGGAATTTCAAAATCATCTGGTAAAATCACTTTCAATGGCGAAGTTATCACAGGCCTTGCTCCAGATGAGATCGTAAAACGCGGAATTTCTCAATGTCCAGAAGGTCGCGGAATCTTTTTAAACTTATCAGTAGAAGAAAACTTAGATCTCGGCGCTTGGACTCAAAAAAACAAATCCACTCTCAAAGCTGACCTTGAACATGCTTTTGAACTTTTCCCAAGATTGAAAGAAAGAAGAAAGCAAAATGCCGGTACTCTTTCTGGTGGCGAACAACAAATGTTAACTATCGCGAGAGCATTGATGGCTCATCCAAAAATTTTGTTATTGGATGAACCCAGCCTTGGTTTAGCGCCACAAATTATCGAAAGAATT
The DNA here is from genome assembly GCA_031374125.1 of Bdellovibrionales bacterium. Taxonomy (GTDB): domain Bacteria; phylum Bdellovibrionota; class Bdellovibrionia; order Bdellovibrionales; family JAEYZS01; genus JAEYZS01. Next base: position 2,427 of record JANMFM010000001.1, on the reverse strand, counting down.
TTTGATATTATCGTTAAGATCAATAAAGAAGGAAAAACTGTTCTCATGGTAGAACAGAACGCGCTTCAGGCGCTTGAAATTTCTCACCGAGGCGTAGTTCTTGAAACGGGTCATGTTGTCCTCGAAGGTTCTTCAAAAGAACTCCTCAGCTCAGACCAAGTAAGAAAAGCCTACCTCGGCGAATAACCAACCAAAAGGAGCTTAGTCGCTTTTGGCTACTGGATGCATTAGTAGATGTTCGGACTATCAATCCATTGATAACAATTTTTTTCCAGGGTTTCATATTTTAGAAATTTTGTTATCTTGTCATAATCCTTTTGCGCTGTACCACTGCCACAATTTATTTTATCACAATATCTAACCAACTCAGATTCTAAGTGCTGTAAATTCGGCAGAACAGGGACGAGGTTAGCCAACATAGTGTCACCAACATGCATCGTACCCGTAAAAGAGTCTGTAACGTGTAAATCAGGCGAAATGGAAGTCATGCTGCGTTTGGAGTCTAAAAAACTCTTTCCTTGTAGAACGAAATGGCTGACGTAAAAGAATTTTTCGCTTTTAGTCTTAAGTGAATCATAAGGAATCTTAAATTCTTCAAACTCATTAGGGTAAGCCGCTTTAGCAACAATAAGTTGTTTTTTTAAATATGGCTCTAATCTCTCACTGAAAATCAATCCTTCATCTCCACCTGCAGCTTCAATTAAAGCCGCATAACATGCAAGGGCTGAAAATATAGCTCCACCAGGAACTTTACCTAAAACTCCAGACTGCTTAATGATTTCTGCCGCCGAAACTCCCCAGCGATATTTTATGTAAATACCCATAACAGCATTAAAACGAGGTCTCAGATGATCAAGCGGAGGAGTTGTCAGGCGCTTATGTACTGGTAAAGCTGAATATCTAGGATTACTTTTATATTCTTCTGACTTGAGATTGGCAATTTCCTCATCCGTCATTCTGTCGTTTTCTTGACCATACATTCCTATCCAATCAGGATAGTTATCCCACTGCGGACGCGAATCCAAATGGCACCTCATACATACGGCAGGATTCTTTTCAGATAGTGTCGCCTTTGAACTTTGAAAATTTATGACACGAAATTCATATTTTTTCAGCAGTTCATCATAGGTCATAACTTCAATCTCATTGAATTTTTTTTGAGAAGGATGCCCATTGAATGTCATAATTGTCTTTGCTGTGTCACCAAACACAATCGCTCGAGGATACTTCATCGAAGCCTCTTGAAGTCCTCTACCTTTTTTCTGAAGATTGTATCTAGACTTGTACGATTCTGGTAGCTGAGTTAAAAATTCTTCTACGCTCTTGGGATTCGCAGACAGTACTCGCTGAATATCTGCTAGATCTATATCCGCTGCGAAAAGCTCACTAGACAAATTCAATATAAAAATACCTAAAATAAAAAAAGAAATTCTTCTCAACATAATTACCTCAAAAAATAAAATTTTAGTCCAGTTTTCCTACCAATGATTCACCCAAAATGCCCTCTGCTACCTGATCAATCCATGGGGCCAAATGTGGTATTGATCCCAGTGCACCGAATTTTCTACATACAGAATAATCCGAAGACACATGAATGACTCCTATCAATTTTAATTTGTTGTCTTGATTCAAATATGCAGGACCGCCATCATCATAGCGGCAAGCTCCTTGGCTATTGTATGAAAACATATTGTAGTCATCATATATCTGATCCACTTTCACTTGAGTCTTTGCTAAATTTTTAGCTTTGCTTTTATAATCATCCAAACGATTAATTCCGTAACCAGCCAATGAAATATCCAGTCCTATTTTAAGTTGAGATAGATCTCGAACAAGCTCTGCAGGAATAAATTTTTCAGGCGCCGCTTCTGCCATTTCTACCACTGCCATATCTGGATAATATTGATCAGGAAAATCGGGATGCACATGTACTTTTTTAATACTGACAAATTTAACTTTTGGGGATTTAAATTTATCAGTGATTTGAGTTCCAAAACCAATGTATAAATTTTCAATATCTTTTCTTTCAAAGCAGGAGGCGGAAGTTAATACCAATTTTTTATGCAGAAGTGTGCCAGAACAAAAGAGATACATACCTTTTTCTCCGTATGTAGACCTTCCATAAATCGCCACTGTCGATTTTGCCTCCAAATCAGTTTCACTCACTGACTTGCCACCGACGATTCTGGTTTTGATAATGTTATTGACGAACACGAGGAGCGCTTGGCGGATCGATACGAAAGTCGTGAACAAAATGAGAAATACGAGCGCCAGCGCAATGGGAACTACGATTGAAAGTCGCGCCGCGGCGCGCTGCTGGTTTTCAAACTGCCCGCCCCAGGTGAGGCTGTAACCCGGCGGCAGCTTAACCTGAGCGGCAATCACGCTTTTGGCTTCTTCGACGAAGCCAACAAGATCGCGATCACG
>JANMFM010000351.1:0-19680 GCA_031374125.1 Bdellovibrionales bacterium | reverse complement strand
TACAAATCAGCTGCTCTACCAATTGAGCTAAACCAGCAACAAAACCTTTTTTGAATTTCTAAACACAATATTGGTAAAAGTCTCAAAATTAATGAAACCATCACAAACCGGTGCCTGTTTGTTCAAAGAAGTCTTTTTTTTTAATTTAGATAGTAGGTCTAAGTCAAAGATATTGTTTGGCTGTTTTACTATTTAATTCACTTTTCTCTGAGAGCTACCTTACTCTCGCTATAAGAATAGGCAATATAATAATCTTAAATTGCTTGTAAAATGAAAAAAGGTCTTAAATCTTAATATGTTGCCTATTAAATTCGGCAATTCCGATAGAAATTGAGGTTGCAACGTTCAAACTGGCGTGAACGTCGATTTGAGGGATTTTTATAAGTTCGTCACATTCTTTCAGGGTTTGCGGACGCATCCCTTTCATCTCTGAACCGGCCACTATGACACATTTGTGATGAAATTCCGTGTTCCAAATACTTTTCTCTGCTTTTTCGCTGAAACCGTAAACCCAGAAGCCTTGTTCTTTTAATTGCTTTAATGGTTGAAAAAGCTGGTTGTAAGTTTCGATGCCTACGTGCTCCGCTCCACCGCTCGCGATCTTACAAACTGACGGAGTAAGCCCGACGGATTTACTCTCTGTAATGAGAATTCCTTTAGTATTAAGAAGCCATGCTGTTCTTAAAATATTTCCTAAGTTTTGTGGATCCTCTAAACCATCGAGACCCAAAACCAGAGAAGGATGTTCACCTTTTAATTTTTCCCACGGGAATTCTGGCTCACCGGCAACTTCGATCATGATGCCTTGATTGCCTTCGCAAATTTTGTCGATTTCATTCACAGAAGTGACCTTAACGGGAATTTTTTTTCCGGTTGCGATCGCGTGAAGTTCTTTTAATTCTGGAGTGAATTCGTAATCTCTTTTTAGAGTTACCAATTTAATTTTATCGGGACGAATTTTAAAAACTTCGTTAACGGAATGAAGACCTACAATTTTTCTCATGCATAGATTTGTACTGGGTTTGGGCAAAATAGTCCATTGGCATTTGGGTTGTAAGAAGTGAGGGAGCAAAATCCGTTGTTTCGGTATAATTATTACAAACTTTTATTCGGTAATTCTTGTTTGGATAGGCACTAGGTTAGATTTTAAAAAAATCAAATAGGGGGATTTATGAAAAAAATTTTGATGGCTTTAGTTCTTGGACTTAGTTTTTCTATGAATGCTTTTGCGACTTCGGATGAAGTTTTGATTCAAACGTGTCTTGCCGATGCGAAAGAAAGATTATCGTTTCAAGCGGACATTCTTGGATGTAAAATTAATCTTGATGAGGTCGAGGCTTCTGCCGTAGACAATCGTTGGTACAATCCTTCCAAATACATTTGGTACGCTGGAACTCTCGAGTGTCCAAATACAACTCCTTACGAAATTGAGAAGATGATTCAGTATTACGATGGTAAATGCATCTAAATGTATGGAACGAAATACTAGACATAAAAAACAGACTTTAACATTTGTCGATTACTGCAAGCTTGTTGAAGAAATTTTAAAGCTTACGGGAAGAAGTATTCCTCCGCGAAAGCCCATCACTCCTGAATTATTTAAGCTCTAGGGATTCAAGAATTTCTTGAAGAAGTTTTTTGGGATCTTGAGCTTGTAGAATTGGGCGACCGATTACGAGCGCTGAAGCGCCATTATTGATGGCTTCTTTTGGAGTTGCTGTTCTTTTTTGGTCATCAGCTTTCTCTGAGCCAATTCTGATTCCTGGAGTGATGAAATTGCAGCTTGGGAACTTCTTTTTAAGAGTTTTCAATTCATGTGGCGAACACACGAAAGATTTGATTCCTGCTTCCACACTCATTTCTACCAATGATAAAATTTGATCTTCGATAGAATCATCGTTGTAGTTTGCTGGTAGAGTTTCTTTGGTAAAACTAGTGAGCAATGTTACTGCCAAGATATGGAATGGTCTGATTTTTGATAATTCTTCTTCTGTTTTTGCGAGGAGCCTTAAAGCTTCAGGGCCAGATGTAGCATGAACTGTGACAAAAGTACTTCCTGCTTCGAATGCCGCTCTCACGCTTGAATCCATAGTGGAGGGAATATCTAGAAATTTAAAATCTAAAAAAACAGGAGCATATTCTTCGACTTTTCTGATGATCGAAACTCCGGCATTGAAAACCAGTCTTGGGCCGATTTTAAATCCCCCAACCTCTTCATGAATTCTTTCGACAAGAGTCAAAGCGTCCATCTCTGAATCGACATCCAGAGCCACAAAGATTGGGTTTTTTAAAATTTCAAAACTGTTCAACATAAGTCCTCATAACGCAGATGCGACACGAAAAGGTGCAGAGCACCTTTTTATTTTAGGAGCTCTAGGATTTGTGGATAGATTTGGTCAGGGGTCATTTTTGTTTGTTCTCCGGTTTTTCTGATTACTAAATCTACTTCGTTGTTTTCTAAACCTTTTTTACCAATGTTTACTCTAATTGGGAAACCTAGAAGATCAGCGTCTTTGAACTTGATTCCCGGACGCTCATCACGATCATCAAGCAGAACCTCATGACCGCGCTCTTGAAGAGCATCGTGAAGTTTTTGGGCTTGGGCCATGACTTTTTCGTCTTTGGGATCAAGGACTGCGATGTGAACTTGGTATGGTGAAATTTCTTTTGGCCAGATGATGCCGTTGGCGTCGTGATTTTGTTCGATCGCGGCCTGCATCGTTCTGGAAACGCCGATTCCGTAACATCCCATTTCGATGGGTTGAGTTCTGCCATTTCTATCGAGATAATTGGCTTTCATGGCCTCAGAATACTTTGTTCCCAAATAAAAAATGTGCCCCACTTCAATCCCTTTGTAAGCCTTGTAGGTCTGACCGTTGGGAGCAAGGTCACCTTCTTTGGCAAGTCTCAGATCTGCCGTGTGCGTGACTTTAAAATCTCTTTCGGGATTGATATTCCTAGTGTGATATCCGTCCTTATTTGCTCCCACAGTGAAGTTTGTGCGGTTTTTAAGAAAACTGTCCATCAGGATGCGAAGTTTTAAACCTTGAGGTCCACAGCTCCCAGGCGAGGCTCCGGTGAGTTGCTTAACTTCTTCATCGGACATAAATTCTGGCGGATTTCCCAGCTTCAATAAATTTTTTACTTTTACCGGATTCAGCTCGTCGGATCCTCTTAAAAGAATGCAGATAGGTTTGCCATCGTCATCTTTGACAAAGAGGGTTTTGATTAAATCTTCTTGCTTCACATTCAGTGACTTCGAAAGGTCGTCGATGGTTTTTAAACCTGGAGTGGCGAATTCTTCTGGAGATTTTACAGCTTCACCAGTGGATGTGAGATTAGACTCCAATGGAGCGATTTCCACGTTGTAAGCCGCGTCCCCAGCCACCAATAAGTAATCTTCTCCAGCCTCTGCTAGCACTTGGAATTCATGGGTTTTGCTTCCGCCAATATTTCCAGCATCGGCCTGTACCACTCTGAAATCCAAACCCATTTGTTTGTAAATACTGTTGTAAGCTGTGTACATGTGATCGTAACTCTTATGCGCATCTTCTACTGTAGTATCGAAAGAATATGCATCCTTCATAATGAATTCACGCGCACGCATCAATCCGTATCTTGGACGAATTTCGTCTCTATATTTGGTTTGAATTTGGTATAAAAACTTTGGTAAATCTCGGTAGGATTTTACGTCTGTTCTCACTACATCCGTCACAACCTCTTCATGAGTTCCACCCAAACAAAACCATTGGTCCGCGCGATTCTTGAACTTTAAAAGTTCACTCATCTGCGACCATCTTTTTGTCTCGTCCCATAATTCTCGCGGTTGAACCATCGGCATAAGTATTTCGGTAGCGTACTTATTCATTTCTTTTCTAACGATTTGTTCAATCTTACGAATCACTCTTAGCGCTAAATCGTTGTATACAAAAATCCCCGGCGCGATTTTCTTTACATAACCACATCTCATCAAAAGCTTATGAGATGTGAGTTCTGCGTCTGCAGGGGCTTCTCTTAATGTAAATATATGTGTCTTAGACCATTTCATTGCAATTGTCCTTTATGTCTCAATTCCGTAGGTTTTCATTTTTCTGTGAAGATGGCTTCGTTCGAGGCCGATCATCTCTGCTGTTTTACTGACGTTGCCGTTGTTTTCTTCTAGTTTCTTTAGAATGTACTGTTTTTCGAAGATGGATCTTGCGATCTTTAAATTCGAAGCTGTAATAGCTCCCATATCAGGATCTACGATCAAACCAGATTCTGCCAAGTCTTTGGTTTCGATCTCGTCTTTATCCACCAAGATATAAACTCTTTCAATAAAGTTTTTAAGTTCCCGAACGTTACCCGGCCATTGATACGCCGTGAGCGTTTCTAAAGCATCGTCAGTCATGTTCTTAGTTCTTGTACCACTCTCATTCGCGTAAAAGTCACTGAAGTGTTGAACAAGAACAGGGATATCGTCTTTTCTATCCTTCAATGCCGGAACCGACATTGCTACGGTAGCAAACATGGCTAATGCTTTTGGATCTAACTCTTGTGTGGTCGATGCCACAATTCTTACATCCACCTGGATCGTTTGCTGACTTCCTACTCTATGGAAAGTTTTTGTTTCGATCAATTTTGCGATTTTAGAGAAAGAATCTTTATTGAGGTAAGAAATTTCTTTTAAATATAAAGTTCCACCTTGAACGAGATCCAATTTTCCTTTTTGAGTTTCATCGACACCGATCAAAGGTTTTTTATTGAAACCGAAAATTTGCATATCTACTAGATCTTGAGGAACCAGTTTGCAGTTGATTTCAACGAAGGGCTGACTGGCTCTCTCTGATAGATAATGGATGTTCTGCGCCACTAATGTTTTTCCAACGCCCATTTGGCCTTGGATAAGACATGGGCCATCGGAGTGCGCCACTTTTGCAAGATTCTTTTTTAAATCTTGAATAGGTTGTGAGTGACCAAAGATTGCAAAGTTTTTTCTTAATTTATTCAAAAGTGCTCTTTTTTCACTGCGCTCTTGTTGGAAATTTAAAATATTTTTAATCAAAATAAAAATGCGATCGCTAGAAAGCGGTTTTTCGACAAAATCCCAAGCACCCAACTTTGTCGCTTTCACTGCCGTCTCAATTGTTCCGTGACCAGACATCATAATGAATTCCGGATTTGGAAACTTCGCTCTTGCAGTTTGTAAAACTTCAATGCCGTCAATTTTACCTGGCATCCAAATATCTAAAAGCACTACATCAGGATCAAAAGTTTCGATGGCTTTAAGTGCTTTCTCACCATTATTCGCCACTTCTACTTCATAGCCTTCATCCAGAAGATCTGCTGACAGAACTTCACAAATTGGTTTTTCATCATCGACAACTAAAACTTTATGCTTTGTTCTCATATTCACGATTGCTCTCCGCTCCTGTTTTTTTCATTTGACCGACAGGAAGTTCGATCACAAATTCTGTGCCTTTCGGCTGATTTGAAAATGCTCGAATAAATCCATGATGATCTTCTATAATGCGTTTTACGATGGCTAGCCCGAGACCTGTGCCATTCTCACGAGTGCTGAAATACGGCTCGAAAATCCTATCTCTCATATCAGTTTCAATTCCACAACCATTGTCTTTGATTCGCGTCTTTACGATACCCAATTGAGCATCAAAGAGCGTTACAATTTCAATTTTCGGTGCCTCCGCCCCATTGAGAGCGTCAATCGCATTTTCCAATAAATTTGTGACTACGCGCTTGATTTGGTCTTGGTCAAACTCAAAGTTTGGTAGCTTTGGATCAGGATAGAAATTGAATTCCATCTCTTTGTGACCTGTAGAATAGAGTACCAAGGTTTCTTGAATAAGATCATTCAGCGATCCTAGTTTTGGATTGATCTGGGGAAGCCTTGCGAAGGAACTGAATTCATTTACAAGATTTTTAAGCTCGTCTACTTGCTTAATGATCATCGCCGTACATTGTTGGAAAGCTGGATCTTGAACTTGGGCGCCAAATTTTTTTTCTAAACGCTGAGCCGAAAGTTTGATTGGTGTCAGTGGATTTTTAATTTCATGAGCGATGCGTCTCGCAACCTCTCTCCAAGCCGATGCTCTTTGAGCATTCACAAGCTCTGTGAGATCATCGAATACGATGACAAGCCCGAGATCTTTGTTTCTTTCGTCTTTTAACATCGTTATCGTAAGCTTCATCAATAAGGAATCTTCTTGAATTTGAATTCTCAATTCTTTTTGCAGAGTCTTGAAGCTGTTTTTCTTCATTTGGCTTACGATCTCTGAATACGTATCTCTATTTTCGCCAGTTAACACATTCGACACATTCATGCCAATATATCTGTCAGTCGGAATTCTTAAAAGCTGAGCAGCCTTTGGATTCATCGTCGTGATCATGCCTTTATGGTCAATCGAAATTACACCCGCGCTGACATTGGATAAAATCACTTCGATATATCTATTGTGTTCATCAAGAATATCAAGCGTTGTCTTTAAGTTTTTGTTTACTTCTAAAATTTCTTTTTCGGATTCCGCAAGTGATGAGGTCATGCGGTTGAAGTTTTTAACTAACTGGTTGATCTCTTGAGATCCTGTTTGAATATCCACAGGCTGGTAGTTACCCTGAGCCACCTGATCAGCGGCTTCACCCAAAGAGGCAAGAGGAGTTGCCAATTGTTTTGCCAAATAAAATCCAAACCAAGTAGCACCCAACATAATTACCATTGTCATCAAACAAAGGATTACGAGGTAAATGGTCTTAATTGGTGATACGAGCGGATTGATATCTCTAAAATTATCGTAAGCCGATGCAATTTCATCCATTTTGGAAATCAATGAAATCGGAACAAAAGTTGAAATCACCAGAGCACCTTTATTGATTTGTCCACTAGCATAGTAGTTGAGTGGCGCGATGACTCTGATCAAACTTCCTTCTTGGAAGTGATGCATAGTGCTTGAGTCTGTACCTTTCTTGATTCCTTTTTCTAAGAACTCCAATGAAACCTTTGGAATTTCTGGAATTGCCTTATTGTCTGAAATTGAGGAAACCCTTTCACCAAACAAACCTGGATAGAATTCTACAACATCTAAGCTGTAAAGATTTCTGTAATTGTCTAATTGTTTTTTGATTTCACCTTCAGACTTACCTTCGATTCCTTTTACGATCTGGTTTGCAAAGTGGTAGTTCTTTTGTTTTGAAGTGAGGTAATAAGAATTTGTGATTTCTAGAGAATCTCTCAAAACGGCCGAGGTCTTAATGCTAAACCATTTATCAAAACTGGAGTTGATATAGAAAACCGAAATAAAGAACATTAAAACTGTCGGTACAAAACTGAACGTTACAAATGCAGCGATCAATTTTGACTTCAGAGAGCTTCCGATGATTTTTCCGCTGCGCTCAACAAAAGTTTTAACTACATTTCTGAAAACAAGGAAAGCTAGGAAAAGAAGCAGTACGATGTTGAAGTTGACTAATCCAAAGAAAAAGATGGAATGCATGAAGGGAAGTTCACGACTTAAATAAGCAAGTCTAACTTCAACAAATGTTAAAATTAGGAATAAAACAGCAAGACATATCGCAATCAATATCTCTTTTTTGCGTTTTTTATTTTCGTCTGTCTTTTCCAGCAAGTCTGGATTGATCTTTTCCACTAAAATGACTCTAAAATCATTTTAGTGGAAAGACAAGGAATTGGGACCCTTGCAAGCCTCTCATTCTAGACTATGACTCTACGTGTGATTGACGCGATTACTGAACGTATTTTTTGTAAATTTCAGTTCCTACATGGAATGCAGGCCCACCCTTTTTGATTAGAGCTAAACAGAGATTAGAAGTTTGAGTTTTGTCTAGGTTCTCTTCTGTCTTAAGCACACCAGAAGATACAAAAGCTGAATCCAAAATAATTCTAGCATTGAATGGACTCATTTTCACTTCTAGGCTTTTTCTAAAGATACTTGCATTTACGTTCATTTTGATCGATTCCATTAACAGCTCCTCGTGTTTTATCAGTTTACGTACAGGTTCTACTTCAGTTTCTTAATTTTTTTTAAAGCCTCTACCATTCGGATTGCAGTTTCCGCAGCATCACGGCCCTTGTGTCCGTGCTTGCCGCCCACTCTATCAAAAGCCTGTTCTTCGTCTTCCGTTGTAAGAACGCCGAAAACTACGGGCTTTGTGAATTCCAATTGGAGAAGTGTGCAGCCCCTTTCGACCGCTTGGCAGACGTAATCGTAGTGAGTTGTCTCACCGCGAATCACCGCTCCTAGAGCTATAACTGCGTCAATTTTCTTAGTCTTGAGAAGTGCCTTAGCTATCAAAGGAATTTCAAATGCCCCCGGAACATGAACAAGCTCAACACTTTTACCTTTAATTCCTTTTTCTTTTAAAAAAGCAATCGCACCCTCTTCAAGCTTTGAAGTGACGTCTCTATTGAACTCAGCAACTACAATTCCAATTCTCATATTTATGTTCGCTTAACCTGTTAAGTTTAATTTATTAGTTTAATAATGAATCATCTTTTTCTAAGTTAGTAAAAGTATGTCCCATTTTTTCTTTTTTCGTTTTTAAGTACTTTAAATTTTCTTTTGATGGAACTGTCTCAAGAGGAACTTGCTCTACTATTTCCAAACCATAACCTTTAAGTCCAACTTTTTTAGAAGGATTGTTCGTCATGAGTCTCATCTTTGTAACGTTAAGAGCTCTTAGGATTTGAGCGCCAATACCATAATCTCTTTGATCGGGCTTGAATCCCAAATGTTGGTTGGCTTCTACAGTGTCCATACCTTGCTCTTGAAGTTCATAAGCTTTGATCTTATTCACAAGGCCAATTCCGCGTCCCTCTTGTCTCAAATAAAGCAAAACGCCCTTACCTTCTTTATTGATCATATCGAGAGCTTTGTGAAGCTGAGGACCACAATCACATCTTAGGCTTCCGAATACGTCACCCGTCATACACTCTGAGTGAACTCTTACCAAAACTGAATCGTCTGTCGTGATCTCACCTTTTGTAAGAGCAACATGCTCCAAACCATTCACTAAACTTTTGAAAATACGAACTTCAAATCCCTCACCATAAATGTTTGGAAGCTGAGCCTTTGCCTCTTCTTCGATGAGCGTTTCATTTCTCATTCTGTATTCTATGAGTTCGACGATTGTTCCAATTTTGATATTGTGTTTTTCAGCAAACTTTATCAAATCGGGAGTTCTTGCCATTGATCCATCTTCATTCATCACTTCACAAATTACCGCCGCTGGATTTAATTTTGCCATTCTTGCAAGATCAACGCTTGCCTCGGTGTGACCAGCTCTTTTTAGAACTCCACCGACTTGGGCACGAATTGGAAAGATGTGACCCGGCGTGATGATGTCCGTTGCTTTTGCATTGATGTTTGCAGCTACTTCAACAGTCTTAGATCTGTCTTGAGCAGAAATTCCCGTAGAAATTCCTTCTCTTGCTTCGATACTCACGGTGAATGCAGTTTTATTTGGAGAGAGATTCAAATCATCCTTCACCATTAATGGAAGTTGAAGTTTTTCGATTTGTTCTGAAGTTAAGCTTAAACAAATTAAGCCTCTTGCTTCTTTAGACATAAAATTTATTTTTTCGGGAGTTACAAAGTCTGCTGCAAATATAAGATCACCTTCGTTCTCACGATCTTCATCGTCAATCAAAATGACCATCTTGCCTTGCTTGATATCTTCTACGATTTCTTCAATGGAATTCATTTGAGATTCTAAAGTATTCATGGTCTCATCCTCGTCCTGACATTTCTAGTCTGGCCATTTCTTGTCCTGTCATTTCCTGGAAATGAATCGCAGCTTTTGCCATATAATCAAACTCTAGATTTACGATATCTCCGGCTTTGATATCTCTTAGATTTGTTTTTTTAAGGGTTTCTGGAATCAAATAAAAACTAACAACATCTCCGTCCACTTCGTTCACCGTGAGACTTACACCTGAAACGCAAAGAGAACCTTTTTTCCAAATGTATTTTTTAAATGCATCTGGAATTTGCACGGCGAAGAATAGCGTTCCTTCGGTATTAAGAATATCAACAATTTGACCAATGCCATCCACATGGCCCGTCACCAAGTGACCATGAACTCTATCACCATATCTCAAAGACCTTTCAAGGTTCATGAGCATATCTTTTTGAAGTGAATTTTCCCATTTAGTAATAGCGAGAGTTTCGGGGCCGATGGCAAACTGAATTGTTTTTTCATCAAATTTTTCGACTGTAAGACAAACGCCATTCACAGCGATACTGTCACCGATTTTTAAATCATCAAAACCTTCAGGTTTTTGAACGAGAATTTGGTATACGGAACCGTTTTTCTCAAGACGATTAATTTGAGCTGTAGATTCTATTATTCCTGTGAACATTGTGAGGAAATTTACACGCTTAGAGCGCTTTCGTCAATTGAACGAAAGCACAATGAAATTTATCCTTCCAAACGTTTAAAACGTTTAAAGCCTATACACTGCCTACTCGAGTATAAAGTATCCCAGGGTTTTGTTATTTAGCTTGTTGAATTCTTTGCTACTAATATTGGATTCCACTTCAACCGGATAATATCCCGAGATCCACTTGTCTTGCTTAAATGTAGCCGTTTTTTCAATGACTTGGCCCGGCTTCAATTGAGAACCGTCGTTTGGTGCAATTTCTTGAACGGAAAGCCACTTCTCATCCAAGGTATTTAAAGGTGTTAAATCGATTTTAGCCGATGTTGTTGGATACGGCACTTTTTCCATACCTGCATTGATGACCTTATAGCGAATTTCTACTGTATGTTCGTCTTTTCTAATAACTTCAACTTGCTCCAAAGGAACATACAAATCTGGTTGAATCGTGCGCACACGCCCCTCCCACTTCGCTTTTTGAGTTGTGACCGGAGACATTGAAACCACATGGTCCTTGATCACCGTCCAGGCCTCAACTCCAGTATCCTTAACATTTTTAATTCCTACATCCGCGCCAGCTCTCTTTAAGAAATCAAAAGCTTGGAGAATACCTTCTGTCGCGGAAATTTTATAGAATTTATTATTCTCTACTCTTTCCCCGCTGATCCTCATATTCTTTACAACAAAGTAAGTTTCTTTACCGTCGATTCTGTAGTCCGCGTTACTGACCTTTACACCTTTACCCATTCTCACAATTAAATTAATCAATTGCTGAAGAGTTTCTCCACGTACATCCATATTGAAGATTGTCCAATTCTTTCCCTTTGCCTGACTCCATACATGTGGAAACATGTTGTAAAAATCCACAGTAGATGAAGTTCCGGCAAAAAGATCTCTTCTAAAATACTGACCCACATCAAATGCCGCTTCTGTCTTCCCTGCATTTCTAATGGAATCCACTGCCCAATTTCCCAGAACATCTTCGGTGATGTCAGAACAGAGCGGAAGATTCACCTTAGATTCAAAAATCTTATCATTGAATACATTTCCGCGAATTGCTTCGATTCTTTTTTGAAAACCAATCACCATGTCTTCGATGTACGCATTCTCTGGAACCGTATTATCAATCTGATGGATCTTGTGGCTTGTGAGTTCAACTTTGCCACTTTCTCTAATTGTTAACTCATACTCACCTAAATATTGCGCCCAGAATCCTGCATGAACAATTGGAACACCGTTTGTGTAAATAGGTTTTTTTGTGAGAATATGCGTATGACCACCTACAATCAAATCAATGCCAGAGACAGATTCTGCAATTTTTTTGTCCTGATCTACGCCGATGTGAGTGAGCACGATAACAACATCTACTTTTTCAATTTCCCTGAGTATTTTTACATATTTTAAAGCAGCTTGAACAGGCTCTGTGATTCGACCCGGTTCAAAGAATGGATCAAAAATCATTTCAAAAGTAGAAATACCAAGGATACCTACTTTTTTTCCCGCAACTTCCTTAATTACATAAGGTTTCATGTATTTTCCAAGAGGAATATTTTCAGGAAGTTTATCCAAACTTAGGTTTGCCGCCAGCACGGGCACCTTGAATTCTGCAGCAGCAAAACCATCATAAAGTTCTTTAGGACCAACGAGCCATTCATGATTTCCGAAAACGATTGCGTCAAAACCAAAAGCTTCCATCATTCGGTGATTTGCTTCGCCTGAATTCAATGTATAGAAAATTGTTCCTTCTGTCCAATCCCCTGCATCCAAGAGTAAGTTGCTTGCGTTTTGCTTTCTTAAGAAATCCACTTTTGTTTTTAACTTTGAAATTCCACCCAGACGAATGGGAGAATCTTTGTTTGTAAAGTGACCGTGGATATCACCCGTGTGAAGAATCGTTATTTTTGTATCTGCTATGGCACTTGGTATGCCCAAAGTCGAAAAAAGAAATAATCCAATAAAATAAATAACTGCTGATTTTGCCATTGATGCAAATTTAATCATCTTTATCCCACCCGCATGGCTCTTAGACCATAGTCCTACTTAAGCACAATTCAAATACACTTTGCGCAACCTTTCAAGAGGTAAAAGAAAGTGGTCAAACAGTTACGTATCGTATTATACTTCCCCAATGCCTGCAGAATTTTCTCTCACAGCGTTAATGACTATTGCAATCACTTTAATTGCAATAGGGTCACTCATCTGCATCCTTTATCTCAGAGGTTTTCTATATAGCAAAAGCGAAGGCCCGGGCCTATCTTCAGGAAAACATAACTATAAGAGCATCTTTGGACACAAGGTTTACTTTACACAGGAAGGTGAAGGGGATCATGTTCTTCTTCTTCATGGCATTGGCGCTTCGCACTTCGTATGGAGATTCATCACTCCGAAACTAGCAGAGACTCACACCGTGACGGCCGTTGACCTCTTAGGATTTGGTTTGAGTGATAAGCCAAATACTTTTAAATACGATCTAGATAGCCAGTGCGATATGATTTTAGAACTTCTTAAAAATTTAGAAATTAAAAAAACCACGGTAATAGGAAGCTCCATGGGCGGAACCATAGCATTGAGGCTAGCTCAAATAAATCCCGAGCTATTTGATAAGGTCATTGTTCTTTCTCCTGCCGCTGATCCAAAGATCACTTTCTTTGATCTCAATAGAATTTCTTTTCTCTCTCCAGTGGTAAGACCTCTTGTTACAGAAAGATTTGTAAAGCAGATCATGAAACGTGTTTATGCGGATAAAAAGAATATCACTGATGAAAATATCAGGATCTATTCTGAACCTTACTTGAGCAGCGAAGGCGCTGTAGATTCTTTTGTAAAATCATTTTCGCTTTTACGTGACCCCCGCGTCTTCGAACAGCTGGATGGGATCAAAAATCCAGTCTTGATCATATGGGGGCAAAAAGACCGCATAATTCCTTTTAAATTTGCTCAAAAAATTCAGAAAAAAATCCCACACTCGCACTTAGAAATCCACCAAACCGCAGGTCATCACGTCCAAGAAGATGATCCCGACTGGGTTTTATCTAAAATTTTTCCCTTTCTGAAGGCTTAGAGTATCATTGAGATCGTCAAAAAAATCTTTTTTTCCTCTATGAAACTTGCTATTGATCCAGGTTTCCGGATTTTTCTCCGGTCTTTCCTAAAGGTTTCAAAACAAAAGTCTTAAGACTGTTAGACCAGTTTTCATTAGTTTCATGTCCAGTCGTGTTATTCCCACCACAAGTCCTGTCAAGATATCGCCAGCTGAATACGAAAAGCTTCATGTAAGAACAATTATAAAAAGATTATGTGAGTAAACATGTTGAATGTAACTCACATCCTGAAAAAGGAAAGGAGGCTTTCAAGGATGAATTAACAAAGCGTAGGATAAAACGGATTAAATCAAAAAAATAGTTTAAGTAAAAACGCTTAAACCAGAAATAAAAAAAGGCTCGGATGCCATCCTCATGAAGAGGTTAAACAAGGAAGGAATATTTATGAAATATAAAGATTAATTTAATTGGAGGATTTACTATGGGATTAAGAATTAGCACTAACATGCCAGCGTTAAACGCTCAAAGAAACCTGAAGAACAGTCAGGACGAAATTTCAAATAGCTACGCACAATTAGCAAGCGGTAGCAGAATCAACAAATCAGCAGACGATGCTGCAGGACTTGCGATCTCTGAGAACTTAAAAGCTCAAATCAGATCTTCAAGACAAGCCTATAGAAACGCTTCAGACGGTATCTCAATGGTACAAGTTGCTGAAGGTGGTTTGAACGAAATCGGTAACATCATCGTAAGATTGAGAGAATTGGGAATCCAAGCAGCTTCTGACACTATCGGTGACAGAGAGCGCGGGTTCATCAATAAGGAAGTTGATCAACTTAAGACGGAAATGCAACGTATCGCGGACGTAACTACTTGGGGTTCTACAAAACTTCTTGATGGTTCATCACAACAGTTCGATTTCCAAGTTGGTATCAATAATAATGAAGCGGAAGATAGAATCTCCTTCATGGCTCAAGAAAACGTTGCTACATTGGACGCTTTAGGATTAACAGGAGTAGACTACACGTCTAAAGAAGGCGCTCAAACATCTTTAGCACAACTCGATGAAGCTCAATATAAAGTGAACGGCACAAGAGCAAACCTTGGAGCTCTACAAAATAGACTTCAATCAACTCTTAGCAACTTAAGTATTTCTGATGAAAACTTAAGTGCAGCGAATTCACGTATCAGAGATACAGATGTGGCGAAGGCGTCTTCTGAACTTGCAAAGAACAACATTCTTTTACAAGCTTCTACTTCAACACTTGCTCAAGCTAACCAAACTTCAGCAGTTGCGTTGAAATTGTTATCGTAATCATAAGTAAAACCGTCCTATAGGACAGTTCGAGACCCCTAAAGGTAAAGCTTTAGGGGTTTTTTGTTTTTTTGCCATCGATTTGTGGATAATTCTTAAACATCGCAATGCGAAATAACCCTCTGGAGATTGCGATTTCATTGCTCGAAAAACCCTTTCCTGTTTAAATAACCCATATTGATTTTGATTCTAGTTTTTAGATATAAAAAATTATAAGGCATAGATTAATTTATTTGGAGGAACCTCATGGCTAAGAAAAAGAAAGCGGCACCGAAAAAAGGAAAAGCTGCTAAAAAGACAGCTAAGAAAAAAGCGGCACCGAAAAAAGGAAAAGGAAAAACTAAAGCTAAGAAGGCAAAGAAAGCTGCGCCGAAAAAAGCTAAAGCAAAAAAAGCGACAAAAAAAGCCGCTCCTAAAGCTAAAAAAGCTCAAGCTGTAAAAGTTAAAGCTCCGCAGAAGGCGTCGCCGAAAACGCCTAAGTCAAACAAACCTAAAGTTCCTTCTTTAGAAGATATCGCAAAAGACAACAAGGTTGTAATTCCAACTTCAAACCCTTTTGCCGCTGACAACTTGAAATCAAACAATGATTTCTCAAGATCAGCAGAAGATTTGGATGATGAAGAAGCAGGATCTTCATTCAAAAAAGATGATAAATTTTCTGGATCAGCAGATGATGACTTTGATAGTCTTGAAGACGACGAAGATGATGACGAAGACGATGAAACTCCACCGGGCGGCGGATACTTCTGATCTGACTTTCACATTTGTGATGGATAGAAGGCAGCCTAACAGCTGCCTTCTTTATTTGCTGGCTCTTGCTTTGTCTATGAGGCCTTGAATGACATGAGCCCTTCTTTGATTCTCTCGAACTCTTGATTCACTCACTTCTGTTTCTTCTTTGCCCAGAGCATTCACTTCAATTCTTTGAACCGCCAACTCCCCTTGAATTTCTACGTTCAATTGATGTAGCTCGAGATCAGTCTTTGAGATATTAAAGTTAAAATTTCTATGCTGTGAATGCATGAGCAAATAAAAACTCATGGCATAACCTGGATTGTCGGCATCAATATCAAAAAACTTTCCTCTGCTCTGATTATAATGTTTGTATCCGTAGAACAATTCGATCGGATCTACAGTAAGGCTTATTTTTCTTTGATCCCATAGAAGCTTTGCCAGAGTGTTTAACGGATTTGTTCCGTTCTCAGTAATGACTACGAGAGTTCTCTTATTTTCCATCGACTCGTAAGTCTCAATTCTAAAATTAACTCTGTGTGAGCTTAAATGAGTTTCAATCAATGGAATAATTTGATTTGCCACAAAAAAGGCTTCACTCGGCAGAGAGCCAGGATCTGGCATATATGTGTTTACTTCTGAGAGCCTTTCAGAAAACTGTGTTAAGTTTTTCATAGATTGAATTAGAAGGTCTATCTCACCACCTACGAAACGTCTATGATTCCGAACAGAAAAGTATCTAGGTTTTCCACCATGAGTGTGGGTTTCTAGTTTTACAATTTTGCTCTCGAAAGCCTCTTCAAAAAGTCTCCCACACACAACACTCGCGTGCGCTTGCACAGAAAGAATCAAAGAGATAATGATAAACAGAAGCGTAACTTTCATACCGGCTTTACATCCTATTAAAAAAAATGGCTTCGGGAATTTCCTAAAGCCGTTTTATCTTTTAAGATTTAAAATTTAATTACTACTCTTTCGAGTGAACTGCGAAATTATCGAACTCACCGTACTCATGAAGCTTGTTATAAAGCGTCTTGATAGTAATTCCCAAAGCGTTTGCCGCTCTAGTCTTATTACCATCAAAGTATGAGAGAGCTTTAATAATATATCTTTTCTCTAACTCATAAAGAGTTGTTGATGGATCGTAATCATCAAACACGATTTTTTGATCAGGGCTTCTGATGTTCTCAGGAACATCATTTGGCATGATCATGTGGCCCTCAGATAAAATCTGAAGTCTTTCGCATACGTTTTGTAATTCTCTAATGTTACCTGGCCAGTCGTACTTCACCATGATCTTCATAGCTTCTTCTGACATTTGACGACCGCGGTTCAAGTGCTTGTGCGAACCTTTCTCTAAGAAGTAAGAAATCAACAAAGGAATATCTTCTTTTCTTCTTCTCAAAGGAGGCATGTGAGCAGTGATCGTGTTAATTCTATAGAATAAGTCTTCTCTAAAATTACCCTTCATAACTTCTGTTTCAAGATCTCTGTTAGTTGCTGAGATTAAACGAATATCAACTTTAATTGGGTCTTTACCACCAACTCTATAGATCTCACCTTCTTGGATGAATCTTAAAAGCTTAGCTTGGATACCCGGAGACAATTCTCCGATTTCATCAAGGAAAAGAGTTCCACCGTTAGCAACTTCTGCTAAACCAGTTTTCTTTGTATAAGCACCAGTGAAGGCACCTTTTTCGTGACCGAACAATTCACTCTCAAGTAATGATTCTCTTAAAGCACCACAGTTAATAGCTACAAAGGGCTTATGAAGTCTTCGAGATTTTTCGTGAATTGTTTTTGCGATCAGTTCTTTTCCTGTACCGCTTTCACCGAGGACTAAAATAGTTGCGTCTGATGATGCTACTCTTTCAACCATTTTTAATAGTTGACCCATAACATCCGCTTTATAGACGATCGTTGTGTTTTGTTCTGTATTAGATCCGTTGTTGCCAGAATCTAACGGATTAATGTTAGTATTCTTATTAGAAGGCAAAATTATGTTATCAGACGACATATACGTACCACCTTTGATTAGTTGCGTCGTTTAGTGTCTCAACTAAAGACTAGTATTTGACACGAGGCACAATTTACCAGGTTGCTGTAATTACTGCAAGAAATTTTTTATACTCAGCGTTATTTAAAAATAGTTAGTAATTATAGCTACTTATTAAAATATTCAACATCAAAAAGACTGCGACAGTAAAAAAAATATTATGGAAAGCCTACAAAGAGTAAGTTTGAGATATCTCTATCACCTTAAGTATGTCAAGGGCTATTCACCTCAGACAATTAGAGCTTATATAGTTGATTTAACACAACTTTTTGAAATTTCTACAAGCTATCTTGAGGAGAATTTGCCCAAAAAACCAACAACTGTAGGCCAGAAGCAAAAGTTGGATGAAAAGACTCTCTTGGCGACCATTCGAACTTACTTTTCAAATCTTAAGGGACTTAAACCTGCCTCAAAAAACCGCAAAATCGCTTCCGCTAAGAGCTTCTTGAAGTGGGCGTACGAAAACCAATATATAGATGAGGACCTTTCTCACAGACTACATATCAACAAGGTGAACCCGGCGTTGCCTAAGTATTTGTCTGTGGATGAAGTAATGTCTTTATTTAAAACCATTAATGAGTCTATCAAAACGAAAGACTCTGATCAGCTGAACCAGGAAAAACTCATGATCAGCCTGATGTATGGATGCGGGCTTCGCGTTTCTGAACTGATTGGACTTACGTGGAAACAAGTTCATCTTAAGAGAAAGTGCTTAATCGTGATCGGTAAAGGAAAAAAAGAGCGTATGATTACTCTGCCCTCTGGAGTGCTAAAACTTCTTTCGCAGTATAAAAGTGAAACCGAACATCTTTTTGAAAATCTCACGCAAAGAAAAGTTTATTCTATTGTAGAAGGCTGGAGTAAGCGGGCCGGTATTATAAGAAGGATCAACCCTCATGCTCTCAGACACTCTTACGCCACTCACCTCTTGATGAGCGGCGCAGATTTGAGATCCATTCAGGAACTACTTGGCCACGAGAGCTTGACGGCTACACAAAAGTACACGCATCTGGATATAGATCATCTTGCGCGGACTCTCGAGGCCCATCATCCGCTTTCAAAGAAATAAATACACTTTTATTCAAAG
Source organism: Bdellovibrionales bacterium (assembly GCA_031374125.1). GTDB lineage: Bacteria > Bdellovibrionota > Bdellovibrionia > Bdellovibrionales > JAEYZS01 > JAEYZS01. Next base: position 1,059 of record JANMFM010000351.1, on the reverse strand, counting down.
TGACATTTATCTGTTTGGTAACTTATGAGTTTAGCTTCAGCATTATTCACTTTAACTTTTACAATTACAGGACAGCTATCAGATATAGATTTATGCAAAAAACTAAGCTTAGCAGTCATTGTTTCACCTATTTTATCAGTGCATTCATAATAGCTAGGAGAGGGATTGTTTCGAATTTGCCCACAGGAAATGCTCGTAAGACCAAATCTAGATCCGTTAGAAGAACGATATTCCTCAATAAAATAATTACCGAATAAACCATACTCAGATTTGATTCTAATATTACCTTTTTCGTCATAGAGATTATACCAAAGATCTCCCTCAGCTTTAATACTAACTATCTTGAATTCTATGATATGGTCATGATTTTGTGATGAAGTTTTTGGGGGTTCATTTTTCTTTTTTCCGAAAATTCCCGCTTCTGCCGGTGAATAACTAATTATAGATAGCCCCGCCACCATTGTTAAAAATGCGTGATAAAAAAATTTCTCATAAACATTCCTTTTTTTTTAGATTTGTGCAACTTCTGCGCTTGCGCAATTTTTTATTTTTATAGATGTGCATTCATTTAAAAATTTTATTCATTTTTATTGTTATAATCACATTTAATAATTTTTAAGACAAATTCCTCATCTAAACTTTCATCTACGTATTCTATATTGAGCTCTTCACCGCTCTTTACGTAATCAGAAAAGACTTTTTTATTTTTATTTGAAAGTGATAATAGAATCATAGGCATTCCATTTTTATCGACCAGTACGGATTTATCTTTGAAATCGGCTTTTATTAATAATTTTAAATCATTCAATTTGATTTTATCATTTCCATTAGGAGCATATTTTCCGACACTCACGTCAACCCATAAGGATATCTGATTTTTACTTGTTGGATAAGCTTCGTAAGCATACATAACACTCGAGCTCTTACCTTCCGGTGTAATGTATGGCAGAGATACCACGCATGTGATTTTTAAATCACTAATATCTCTAGCTACTTTTTCGGCGGCGAAACTCACTTGCGATACAAACAGTAACGATAAAATAAACAAAAACTTCATAA
>JANMFM010000347.1:0-2330 GCA_031374125.1 Bdellovibrionales bacterium | reverse complement strand
GCCACCGGAAGATCACCCCTACCCAACTCTTTTAGGACCTTATGAACAACGTTCAATTGCCCCTTACCACCATCGATCAAGATCAATTGTGGGTCATCCCATTCGTCGTGGTTAAGCCTTCTTGTTAGAACTTCCTTCATTGAATCGTAATCATTAATTCCTTGAACAGCTTTGAGTTTGTATCTGCGATATTGATCCGTATTGGATATTCCATCCTCAAAGACAACTTGCGAAGCCACGGTTTCTGCTCCTTGGAAATGAGAAATATCATAGCACTCGATACGCTTTGGAACCTCTGGCAAATGAAACTTTTTTTGAATGTCATAGAGTGCATTGAGTTTAGATTCACTCCCTTGAACGTGCTCTTTGAAATGCTCTTGAGCATTTTTATGAGCCATCTCTAGGATTTTCTCGCCGTACTCATCCATCGGATATCTAATACTCACTTTTTTGTCTGATCTTGCCTCAAGAACTTGGCTTAATAGTATTGTCATATCTTTTCCCAGTTCCAATGGCAAAAGCACTTCATCTGGAATCAAATTGTCTTCGTAGTATTGATTAATGAATGAAACCAGCCATTCTCTTTCGTCTTCACCTGGTGCGTGGATATTGATTTGTGCAAGGAACTGAGATCTAGATCCCAGCACTCTTCCGTGTCGCAATGATAACACTTCGATCGTTACGCCTCTTTCATCACCATGAAATTGAATGGCGTCTTGATCAATTTCTGTTTTGTCGTTCACAACCATTTGTTTTTCCATGATGTGCTCGATAGACTGAACAGAATCTCTAAGTCTTGCAGCCTCTTCAAATCTTTCTTGATCCGATTTTTCCTGCATTAGGTTTTTTAAAGTTTTGATTACCTTTTTATTTTTACCCCGGACAAACATGACGGCGTTCTTTACATTCTCACGATAGCCCTCTTTATCAATGAATTTCACACAAGGCGCCGTACATCGACCAATTTCATAAGTGATACAAGGTCTTGAACGTTTGTGAAAAAAATGATCCGAACAATCTCTGATTTGAAATGTATGATTGAGAAAACGAATTGTGGCCCAAACAGCTTTTCCGCTTGTGAATGGACCAAAATAAAGTGAACCATCTTTTTTTACTTTGCGGGAAAGATAAATTCTAGGAAATTCATCAGCCATTGAAAAGCGAATGTAAGGATAAGTTTTGTCGTCTTTAAGTCTTACATTGTACTTGGGGCGATGCTTTTTAATTAAACTTGCTTCAAGCAAGAAGGCTTCGACCTCCGTGTTCGTTACGATGTATTCTACTTTTGCAATGTGCGTGACGAGAAGTTTTGTTTTTGGAGAAAGATCTTTAGAATCTAAAAAATAACTTCTGACTCTGGATTTTAAATTTTTAGCTTTCCCAACGTAAATGATTTTATCTAGCTTACTCTTCATAAGGTAGACGCCAGATCCAATTGGAAAATCAGAAACTAAAGCTCTGATCGCCTCATGCTTCCGAGGTTTGACAGGAACCACGACAATCTCTTCAGAATTTTTCGATTCCCCTTTAGGTTTCTTCAATAATCAGTCCACCTTCTAGCATTTTCAACTCGAGAAGCTCTAAGCGTTTGATTTCGTCTCTCATATTGGCCGCAGCTTCAAATTCTAAATTTTTAGCCTCTTTCTTCATGTCTTTTTTCAGCTTATCAATTTTTGCACGAAGCTCTTTGATATCTTTTGGAACTGCAATTGGTCTTTTCTCTGGATCTTTAATATTCATAAAGAAGTCAGCACCGTAATGCTCAGTTAATCCTTTTGACATAGCTTTCTTGATCGTAACGGGAGTGATACCGTGTTTTAAATTGTATGCAGCTTGAGTTTCGCGACGACGAGTAGTTTCGCCGATTGCTTTTTTCATACTGTCGGTTTCGCGATCAGCGTACATGATCACGCGACCTTGATCGTTTCTTGCAGCTCTTCCGATTGTTTGAATGAGTGATCTTTCAGATCTTAAGAAACCTTCTTTATCCGCATCTAGGATAGCAACCAAACTCACCTCTGGAATATCTAAACCCTCTCTAAGTAAATTAATTCCGACGAGAACATCAAAAATTCCCAATCTTAAATCTCTTAAAATTTCAGTTCTTTCTACGGTTTTAATTTCTGAGTGCAGGTACTTAACTTTGACTCCCACTTGCGCGTAATATTCTGCCAAATCCTCCGAGCTCTTCTTAGTGAGTGTTGTTACAAGAACTCTTTCTTTGCGAGCGACACGTTTTTTAATTTCACCTAAAAGATCATCCACTTGATGAGTAGCTTTTCGGATTTCAATTTGAGGATCCAGCAATCCCGTTGGACGAATGATTTGTT
>JANMFM010000302.1:0-14951 GCA_031374125.1 Bdellovibrionales bacterium | reverse complement strand
ATTTTAAGTAAAGAATTTCCCGCTTGAGGATTCATAAGGTGAGCATCGTTAATGATAATGAATCTGTGCTTCCCTGTCTTTTGTAGATTTAAGAATCTATGAATTTCTTCAGCTTGAGCGATTTTAATTTGGGCGCCGTCGGGCTCGATGTATCGGACCTCTTCGTGTTCGTTCTTTTCCACTTTTAGGCACTGACCACATTCTCCGCAGGCAGGACGACCATTGCTACAAAGAACTTCTTGAACAATGGCAAAAGCCACTTTCTTTTTTCCAATGCCGCTGGGCCCAGAAAGCAAATAGCACGAAGAGATTCTTTGAGATTCAATAACTGAAAGAAGTTGGACGATTTGTTTTTTGTGTCCAATGATGGTTTTTAAAATTTGTCCCATCAATTGGCCTTTAGAAGTTTGAGTTCAATGATTTTTTTCTTTAATATTTCAAAGAGTTCATCCGGAGTTTTAGAGGCATCGAGCACCAGCCATCTGGAAGGTTCTTTCTTGGCTTCGGTTATATATCCTTGTCTTGTTCTCTCATGAAAATCTTTTTTCTCAGATTCTAATCTATCGGCTTCTGTGTGTGTTTCGAGTTGGCGCCCAATGCGTCTTTTTTCGCTTTCCTCAACGGTGAGATCCAATAAAACAAAAAGCTCTGGTTTGAGATCATCCGTGGCAAAAGCATTTAGCCATTCCACGTCGGCTGCATTGATACTTCTTCCGCCGGATTGGAAAGCCATGGAGCTTGCTGTGTAGCGATCGCACAATACCCATTGATTATTTTTGAGAGCAGGTTTGATGCGTTTTTCAACATGCTGCGCTCTGACAGCTTCATAAAGCAAGAGCTCTGCTCTTGGGCAGGGAGCATCGCCTTCTTTACGAAGAATAATATCGCGAAGCTCATCACCTAATGATGTGCCGCCGGGTTCGCGAGTCATAATGTAGGGGATTGAACTTTGGTCTAGAAGACTTGAGAGCTTCTTCATCAAAGTGGTTTTTCCTGATCCATCCAATCCTTCAAATACAATAAAAGCCATGCGTAATTCATAGAACGGACCCTTGCAGTCAGTCACCCTTTTTATGACCTTTAGATGTTATTAGGACGGGGCTCGGCATGGCCATTCTTTAGGCTAAGCCTCTTTAAGTCCACACGTTTCATTTAAGTAAAAGTCTAAGAAAGTCCGATGTTTATAGTATGGGGCATCCCGACTACAAAATTTTAATTATCGACAAAGACGGTCAGACTTCACGCAGGCTCTGTGATTATTTGATCGAAAATGGCTTTGAAGCTGAGCACGCGTCGACGGGTGAAGCTGGCATAGAGCAGATGAAGATCTTTAAGCCGCGCTTTGTGGTTTGCGATTTGATGTTGCCCGATATGAATGCCATTGCTGTTTTAGATTATATGAAATCTCATGCAGAGCTCAGTAAGCGCGAAATAAAAGTTTTAATCACTTCCAGTCACAACAGTGTGCAGAATGTAAAAGAGTGCATTAAAAAAGGCGCATGTGATTATATTTTGAAACCCATCAAGCCAGAAACACTTCTTCCGCGTTTAATTTTCCAAGCGCAAAAGAAGAGAGAATTTACAGAGGAAGAAAAAACTGTCGTGACCGCACTCCAAGGTGGAGATCTCTACAACCATCTTTTGAGTCTTGTCTTGAAGGAAGCAATCTCTAAAAAATCAGATCACGAAATTCTCTTCAATATGGCAAAGATGTTGGCGCTGGCTTTGAAAGCTGTTCGATGTTCTTTCATTGAATGCTTAGAGGATCGTGTTACAGGCTATGTGAGAGTTTCTCATGACAACATTGATATGAATAATTTTAAAATCGATTTAGACAAATACCCCGAAGTTTTAGATGTCATGAACAAAGAACAAATTGTGGTGATCGAAAATCTAGATTCAGATCCAACGCTTGTCGAAATGAAAAAGAATTTAAAAAGTATTTCCTTCAACTCCATGATCGTTTGTCCAATTTATCGTCGTGGATATTTCTACGGAGTGATTTCCGCAAGAATGGGAAACTCACAAATATTTACAGAAAATCATATACGCTTTGCAATGATGCTCAGCCAAATTGTCAGCCTAATTCTAAGCTCCCAAATCCCTCTTCCTATAGAATTCAAACAACCAGCCTAAAAGGTGAGCCGCACCTTTTCCAAAGGTCTGCGTCACCAAAAGCGACTAAGCGCCTTTTGGTCAGCTGTTGTTGTCGGTGATGTCGCCTATGGCCTCTTCGACTTTTTGTATCCATTTGAGGGCCTCTGTTTCTTCAGATTTATAATAGGAGAGTTTTACTTCAACGAAAGGCGCGTGGAGGCGATAGCCTTTGGTGAGAGTGCAGCCTTGGAGAGCTGTCTCAACTCGGTGAGAGACTTCGGATTCTCCGTAGCCTACGCACTTCCAAGATTTTGTGATGAGTTTATCGAGATTTTTTGTGAGTTCTGCAAACGTTTTTTCTAAGTGATCATTCCAAATGCCATCGATTTCTTTGGGGGGGCCAGGAAGAACAAATATTTTTTTATTTTGAGCTGTGAGAGAAAAAGCATTCGCTGTGCCTAGAGCATTTTCTAAAATTTGTGAGCCTTCAGGGTAGTAGCATTGTTGTTTTTGAAATTCTCTAAAAGGAACTCCGCGTGCTTTGAAACGGGCTTCTATTTTTTCTAAAGATTTTTGATCAAAGACCAATTTCTTTTGTGCCCATTCGGCGATCACATCGCGAGTGAAGTCATCAGTTGTCGGTCCTAATCCACCGGTAACAAAAATAATATCTGATTTGTCCTTACAGAAGTCGAGTGTGTCTAAAATGATTTTGCGATCATCAGGGATAGCAACATGTGTGGTAACCTCCACACCTAAGACAGTCATTTTTTTTGAAATCCATTGCCCATTTGAATTGAGGATCTGTCCAGACGTAATTTCGGTTCCTATGCCAATGATTGATGCTTTCATGTTCATTAAGATACCATTCTCTATATAAAGATCAAACCATATGTGGACTTGTCAAAAAGAGTTTCTGTTGTCATATTTATAGCCTGGCGTTTTAAGTGTCAGACTATAAGTGTCAGATCAATGCGAGAGGAATAGATGTATGTCAAAAACAATGAGAAAAGTTGCAATCTTAGGTGGGAAGCGTACGCCATTTGTAAAATCTATGGGCGCTTACCAAAAAACAACGAATCAACAAATGTTCACCGAAGTTTTAAATAATCTAGTTACAGATTATAAACTCGACGGTAAAAAATTAGGTGATGTTGCGGGTGGAGCGTTGATCACAAATTCGGCAGATTGGAACTTAACTCGTGAATCTATTTTGGGAACAAAACTTCATCCTCATACTCCAGGCTATAATGTTCAACGTGCTTGTGGAACAAGCTTAGACACTTCTTTGCAAATTGCTCTAAAAATAGCAGCAGGACAAATTGATGTAGGAATTGCTGGTGGCTCCGACACGAACAGCGATGTGCCGGTGACGTTCTCAAGATCTTTTGCATGGAAGATGATTGAGTTGAGAAATGCTAAAAACTTTGTACAAAAATTAAAAGTCATTTTAAGTATTCGTCCAAAAGATTTAAAACCCCATTTTCCAAATGCCGGAGAGAAGAGAACTGGAAAATCTATGGGAGACCATTGCGAAATGATGGTGAAAGAGTGGAAGATCCCCAGAGAAGCCCAAGATGAATTGACATTCATCAGTCACCAGAATGCAGCAAAAGCTTATAAAGAAGGTTTCTATGATGACATGGTTATTAACTTTAAAGGCTTAAAGCGCGACGGAATTCTCCGCGAAGATACCACAGAAGAAAAACTCGCAAAATTAAAACCTGCTTTTGATAAAACATCGGGGCAGGGAACTCTTACGGCGGGAAATAGCACTCCATTAACTGACGGAGCTTCGGCTGTCCTGATGGCTTCAGAAGAATGGGCTAAGGCTAATAATCTTCCGGTGCTTGCCTATTTTGTCGATGCCCAAGTGGCAGCGTTGGATTTTGTACACGGTGAAGGATTGTTGATGGCGCCAACCGTTGCGGTGAGCGAACTTTTAAAACGTAACAACTTGACGCTTCAGGATTTTGATTTTTATGAAATCCACGAAGCCTTTGCGGGCCAAGTCCTCTGCACATTGAAGGCTTGGGAAGATCCAGGTTATTGCAAAAAAGTTTTGGGACGTGACAAGCCCCTCGGTTCTATCGACAGATCTAAGATGAACGTCAAAGGTGGAAGCGTGGCCTTGGGTCATCCCTTCGCTGCAACTGGCGCAAGAATCGTTGCAAGTCTTGCCAAGATTCTAAATCAAAATGGAAAAGGTCGCGGACTGATTTCTGTTTGTACGGCTGGTGGAATGGGAGTCGTGGCCATTGTCGAAAAATAATTCTTCTTACACCAAAGAAAAGCAATCGGATTCCTTTGAAATTGAATTCGATTATTTTTCTTTAGATAGAAAAAATCCAAAGCAATTATTTTTACTTTTGCATGGATTTTCACAAAGAGGTGAGTCGCTCATGAAAAAGCTCTCGCCCATTTTACCGCAAGATGCTGCGATCCTTTCTCCAAATGCACCATTTCCAGCTCCCTATAAAACGGATTCGGGATACCTAGAGGCTTACGCTTGGTATTTTTATCTCGCCAAAGACAACCGCTTTGTGATTCCGCCAGGGCCTGCGATCAAAGCTCTTAAAAAATTAATTGCAAAACTAGGTTACGATAAACTTCCAATCACGATCATTGGATTTTCTCAAGGCGGATACCTTGCGCCAGTGGTGGCAAAAGAGATGAACGTAAAGCATATCATTGCTGTATCAGCAGATTATCTTGCTCGCTATTATAGCAAGGATGATAAGTTTAAATTGGACGCCATCCACGGCGCAAAAGACGAAGTTTCAGCAATAGAAATTTCTAAAAAGAATTTAGCAGATCTAAAAGCGGAATTAGGCCTAAATGCCACTTTCCATGAACTTCCAAATACCCGCCATGAAGTCGATGAAGCAGCCATTAAAGTCATCGCAAAAATTTTAAGCTAATTATTTGCACATCTTTAAAAAAAAGGTGCCCTGCACCTTTCCGTGTCGCAACTGCGCTACATAAAGGTGCAGGGCACCTTTTTTCGACTCTGCTCGTCAGTTACCTTTACGAAGAAGATATCTCTGTAACGGCGAGTTATTCTGATCAAACTTTACTCGGAAAGCCGGTAAATACTCAGGCTCAGCCGAGCAGTTTTCTTGAGCCTACAAAAACGTTGGCCAAGATAAGTCATGTGCATAGACATTCAGTCTTGATTTCATTCGTGATCTCAATATAAATTCTATCTTTCAAATCAGGAGACATTCATGGCTAAAGGCACTCATTCGAATCAAGCAACAAACAGTGAAAAAGTAAAAGAAATTTTAAACTGGTACGGAGCAGATAATCCTGGAGTTCTTGCAAACTTATCAAGACTTCTTAATCACGGAAGAACTGGCGGAACTGGAAAGCTTGTTATCCTTCCGGTGGATCAAGGTTTTGAACATGGACCAGCAAGATCATTCCAAAAAAATTCAGCAGGATACAATCCACATTACCATTTCGAATTGGCAATTGAATCAGGTTGCAACGCTTACGCGGCTCCCCTCGGTTTCTTAGAAGCAGGTGCAAGAGAATACGCCGGCGAAATTCCCTTGATCTTAAAAGTAAATAACTCCGACGTTCTCTACGACAACAAATCTCCAATCTCTGCTTTAACATCTTCAGTGGAAGATGCTCTAAGATTGGGTTGCGCAGGAATTGGGTTCACCATCTATCCTGGAAGTGGCGACAGAAAACAAATGTACGAAGAGATTGCAAGAATGTCTAAAGAAGCCAAAAAAGCAGGCTTAGTTGTTGTAATTTGGGCTTATGCAAGAGGACCGAATCTTTCTAAAGACGGTGAGACTGCAGTGGACGTGATTGCTTATGCTGCTCAAATCGCAGCACAACTTGGTGCTCACATTATTAAAGTGAAGCCACCAACTAAACACGTAGAACTTGCTGAAGCAAAAAAAGTATTCGATGAATTTAAAATTCCAACTTCAACTCTCACGGAACAAGTGAAGCACGTGGTGCAAAGCTGTTTCGATGGCAGAAGAATCATTATCTTCAGCGGTGGAGCTGCAAAAGGCACGGAAGCTGTGCTTGAAGAAGTGAAACACATCGCTCAAGGTGGTGGATTTGGATCGATCATGGGAAGAAACGCTTTCCAAAGACCAAAGGCTGAAGCAATCAAATTGATTAACGATGTTCAAGATATTTTTACAGCGAAATAAATTCGGAAAAATAAGTTAAGAAGGATAGGTTAGAAGTGAGTGAATTAGAATCAGGTGAAAGAGAAAATCCATTAAAAGCTGAAAAAAGAAAAAAACTGACTGAACTCAGAGAGAAAGGCATTAATCCTTTTCCTTACGCTTTTGAAAGAAGCATCGATGCCACGGAAGCTCGCAGAAAATACGAAGCGCTTCAAAATGGAGAAGCAGCTAAAGAGCAAAAAGTCACAATGGCTGGTCGTCTTATCACAAAACGTCCGATGGGTAAGGCTGCGTTTTTTACTTTTCAAGATCAAGAAGGAACTTTTCAAGCTTATATCAGAGTTCAAGAATTATCTCCTGAAGATGCAATCTCTTGGGACTATATCGATATCGGCGATATCGTAGGTCTTACGGGTTTTGTTTTCAGAACCCAAAAAGGTGAGCTATCAATCCACTGCGAGAAATTCCAAATTCTAACTAAGACTCTAGAACCACTTCCAGATAAGTATCATGGATTAGTAGATACAGATTTAAGATATCGTTACAGGCATCTTGATCTCATTATGTCTCCAGAAACTAAAAAAGTATTTCAAGCCAGAACAAAGATTATCAAAGCAATCAGAAAATTCTTAGACGATCGTGGATTTATGGAAGTTGAAACGCCGATTCTTCAACCTGTTTATGGGGGTGCAGCGGCAGAGCCTTTCACGACTCATCACAATGCTTTGGATATGAAACTCTACATGAAAATTTCTCCAGAACTTTACTTAAAGAAATTGATCGTTGGGGGGTTTGATAAAGTTTATGATTTAAACAAAAACTTTAGGAACGAAGGCATCGATAGATCTCATAACCCAGAATTCTCAATGATAGAATGGTATGAGGCCTACACAGATTACAATTACCAAATGACACAATTTGAAGAGCTTGTTTCGTTCTTAGCCAAAGAAATCACGGGCAGTTACAAAGTTCAATATCAAGGAAAAGAAATCGATTTCACAACTCCTTGGAAAAGACTTTCTGTTTACGATGCCATCAAAGAATACGGCAAAGTGGATGTTGAAAAATTATCTTCGGCAGAACTTTTCGACCAGTTAAAGAAAAGTGGCAGCGACAGAAAAGGTCCTGCAAGCAAAGGAGAGATGGCTGCTGAACTATTTGAGTTGGTTGCGGAAGAGCACTTGTGGAATCCGATTTTTATTACTGATCATCCAGTTGAAATTTCTCCGTTGACTAAAAAACACAGAACAAAAGCTGGTCTTGTGGAAAGATTTGAGCCTTTTGCTGCGTGCATGGAAATCGGAAACTCTTATTCAGAGTTGAACGATCCGGAAGAGCAAAGATCAAGACTAGAAGAACAAGACAAGCAAAGGGCGCACAATAAAGAAGCTCATCCGATGGACGAAGACTTCTTGCACGCCATTGATGTGGGAATGCCACCCACGGGCGGTGTTGGGCTTGGTATCGAGAGAATCGTAATGATTCTTACAGATCAAGCTTCTATTCGTGATATTATTTTCTTCCCTACGATGAAAATAAAGAATGATTAAGAAATTTGATTTTGATTTGATCAAGAATACTGAACAACTTTTGAAGCAAAACAACCTTGAAAATAAAAAACTCCTTGTCGGTGTCTCCGGAGGAGTTGATTCTGTTGTTTTATTTCATCATTTATTGAAAGTTTCAGATAAATTACCTCTTGATATTTCGGTTTGTTACGTTCACCACGGGATTTCAATCGACGAAAAACAAAACAAGTATCGTGATCGTGCTTTCTCATTCGTAAAAAGACTAGCGGAAGAAAATAGAATTCGGTTCTTTACGAACGATCCTAAAAAAACAAAATCCTCTGATGAAGAATACTTTAGAAATCTTCGAAATGATTTTTTCGAAGCAATCATGTCCGAAAATAAAATCGACATTTTACTCAAAGCTCATAACCGAGATGATTTGCTTGAAACAAGGCTCATTCGATTGATCCGTGGAGTGGGTGATCAAGGCTTTGAATCTATGACAGAGTTCAATGGTGAGATATTTAGACCGTTACTCACTTGGAATCGTGAACAGATTGAATATTATGCTTCCAAATACGACCTCGACTTTGTGAAAGATCCTTCCAATAAAGACGAAAAATATTTTAGGAATTGGATCAGAAAATCTTGGTTGAAAGATTTAGAAGCATATAGACCTGGGGCAAAGTCCAGTCTGACGCGCTCGTTAGAGAATATTTCACAAATGCTAAAGGCAGATACTAGCTGTGACTTTTCTGCCACAATCGATAGCAAAGGGATTCTTCGCAGTAAGCTCATTTCGCTCAATAAATTGGATCAAAGAAGGGTATTTGCCTTCTACTTGAATAAAATGAATGTGAAGAACTATTCTCATTCCCAAATTGATGAAATTTTAAAGCGTCTTGACAGTTCCAAAAAGGCACTCACATTTCATGTGATGGGTTGTGATTGGTCAGTTGACACTGAGCATATCTCGATCAAATAAAACAAATAAGTTTTAAACTAACAGCCGACCTCAAGGCCAAGAGCAATTGTTAAGATTCTGCGCCTCGCATTTGGCCGCAAGAGTCTAGTAAATATATCTTAGAATTCGTCTCTTTAATACTTTCGGCTGTTAGTTTAAAACTTATTTGTTTTATGAATTATACCGATCTTGTGCTATTCTAGGATAGCTTCTAACTCTTCGAAAGGAATCCGATGCGTTCTACTCAAAAAACTCTAGCTCTGTGGGCATTACTGGTTGTTGTAGCAATCATACTATTTCAATTCTATGATCAAAAACTTCAAACTACGATCACTGATTTTAATTATGCAAAATTCGTGGAAGCAATCAAAGCCAAAGAAATCAAGCCCGACACAGTGGCCTTCAACCAGCAGACAAATGAAATCACGGGTGAATTGAAAGACGAGCTCAAAGAAAAATACAAGGGCGCACAGAAATTCACTATTGTGGGTAACACAGACGAGCAATCGTTTAAAATTTTACAAGAAAACGGGTACACACCAAACTACGTGAAAAATGAGAATAATGGATTCTTGCAATCACTTTTTGTAAACTGGCTGCCTTTGATTATTATTTTCTTAATGTTTATGTTCTTTATGCGCCAAATTCAAGTGGGTGGTGGAAAGGCAATGAGCTTTGGTAAATCTAAAGCAAAACTTCTCACTGAAAATAAAAATCGCGTAACGTTCAAAGATGTTGCTGGGGTTGAAGAAGCAAAAGACGACTTAACTGAAATTATCGATTTTTTAAAGTCTCCAAAAAAATTCACAAATCTTGGTGGTAGAATTCCAAAAGGTGTTTTGTTGGTTGGTCCTCCGGGAACAGGTAAAACTTTGCTTGCAAGAGCTGTAGCTGGTGAGGCTGGCGTTCCATTCTACACGATCTCTGGTTCTGATTTCGTTGAAATGTTTGTAGTTGTTGGAGCATCTAGAGTAAGAGATTTATTTGAGCAGGGTAAGCGTAGCGCTCCTTGCATTATCTTTATTGATGAGATCGATGCCGTAGGACGCCATCGTGGTGCCGGCATGGGCGGCGGACATGATGAAAGAGAGCAAACTCTAAACCAATTGTTGGTTGAGATGGATGGATTTGAAAGTAATGAAGGTGTAATCCTTATCGCTGCGACAAACCGTCCTGATGTTTTGGATCCAGCATTGTTGAGACCAGGAAGATTTGATAGACGAGTGATCGTTGGTAAACCTGATCTTAAAGGCAGAGTTGAAATTTTAAAAGTTCACACGAGAAAAACTCCTTTGGCATCAGAAGTAGCCATCGAGAAAGTAGCGAGAGGAACTCCAGGATTTTCTGGTGCAGACCTTGAGAACTTAGTGAATGAAGCTGCTCTGATGGCAGCAAGACACAATAAAAAAGTTATTGATATGCATGACTTCGAAAATGCCAGAGATAAAGTTCTGATGGGACCTGAGAGAAAATCTATGGTGATCAACGAAGATGATAAGAAAAATACGGCTTATCACGAGGCGGGTCACACGATCATGGCTAAAAAGTTGAAGCATATGGATCCGGTTCATAAAGTAACAATCATTCCAAGAGGGATGGCTTTGGGAGTCACTCAAACATTGCCGATCGATGACCGTGTTTCATTAACAAGAGAAAAAGCCAAGAACATGATTGCGATGCTTTTTGGCGGAAGAGCGGCAGAAGAAATCATTTTCACCGATTTCACCACAGGTGCTTCGAACGATATCGAAAGAGCAACGGAACTTGCGCGTAAGATGGTTTGTGAGTGGGGTATGTCTGATAAGTTAGGACCATTGCACTACGAAAAGCGTGAAGGTCATGTGTTCTTAGGTTTAAACTCTGCTCAACCGGCTAGAGAATACTCTGAACAAACTGGTCAAGAGATTGATAGCGAAGTGAGAAAGCTTGTTAAAGAAGGTCATGAAAGAGCTCTCACGATCTTAAAAGAAAATTTACAAGCGTTACATAATCTTTCTTTAGCATTATTAGAAAAAGAAACTCTTGATGGTATTGAAATCGATATGATCATGGAAGGTAAAACTTTAGCGGATATCGAAAAAGAAAGAGAGCTCAGAGCGAAAACTCTAGAAGAGCAAAATAAAAAACAAGAAGAAGAAAATAAGAGAAAAGATCTTGAAGAGGCTCGTTTAAAAGACGAGTTGAAAAAACCTTCAGGCGGAGGAATGGGTAACACCGGTCCAGTAACTACATAGATTAACAACAGAGGGATAAGTAGTAGTCAGCCTCACGGCTGACGCTGCAACAAGATGACATTTTTTGGACGCTTCTTTGAAAATATAAGCTGGATCCTCGGGCAGGTGAGGATATGGGATGTCTTAGACATGCTCCTCGTTTGGCTTATTGTTTATCGTATTCTTCTATTGATTAGACAAACTCGCGCCATTCAAATGTTATCGGGTCTTGGAATTTTGGCCATCACGTATGTTTCTTCGCATTGGTTAGATCTTTTTACTATTAAATGGTTATTAGAAAACTTCTTCGATAATTTGTTTGTGATCGTTGTTGTTCTCTTTCAAAATGAAATCAGAAAAGCACTTGCACACATTGGTAGAAATCCATTCTTTAGCGGAGTTTCTGCTGTGGAAGAAACGCAAGTTATTGAAGAGCTCGCAAAATGCTCTATCCAACTTGCACAGCGCGGATATGGAGCACTTATCGTTATCGAAAGAGAGATGGGTTTAGAGGAGTTCGTTGAGGTCGGAACAAACCTCGATGCTTCGGTAAGCAGTGAGCTTTTGAGTTCGATCTTCTTACCGTCAAGTCCACTGCATGATGGCGCCGTTATCATTCGTGGTGGTCGCATTAGAGCGGCAGGATGCTTCTTGCCATTAACTAAGAGTCCTCAGGTGGATAAAAATTTGGGAACTCGTCATAGAGCCGCGATTGGCTTAACGGAAGAAACGGATGCCATTGTGATTGTGGTTTCTGAAGAAAATAATTTTGTGAGTGTTGTTGAGAGCGGTCAGATGTCTCAGGATTTAGATCATAAGACTTTAAGAAAATTCTTATATGATGCATTTCAAATGTCCCATGAGATCAACATGGAAAGAGGCGCCAACGTATGAGCACCAGTATATGAGTCCTATGTCGCCTAAACCAAAATTAAAGTGGAATGATAAGTTTAAAGAAACTCTTTATGAGAATGGAAGCTACAAGGTCGTAGCTCTTCTGATCACTTTGATTTTGTGGATTACGGTTCTTGGAAACAAAGACCAAGTTTTAAATCAATATGTAAAATTGAATTTTGTAATTCCCAAGAATCACATCATTGCAAATGGAATTACTGATCAAGTTCAAGTTCAGATATCGGGAAGTAGGTTGTCACTCAAGAAATTAGCAAAAGGTTTAGAGCCTATCGAATTGAATCTTGAAGATGCAAGACCAGGTAGAACGATCATTACCATTCCTACGGATAAAATCACTCTACCATTTGGTGCGCAGATTGTGAGCGTGAACCCAGCAACTTTAGTTGTTGATGTCGATCAAATCATTTCAAAGAGAGTTCCAGTGAAGATCACTTGGGACGCAGATGAAGAGCCACAATTCGTGAAGGTTTCACAAATTAAACCTGCAAGCATCATTGTAAAAGGCGCTGCAAGTGTTCTTGGTAGAATCCAAGAGGTATGGACTGATCCAATTAGTCCACTAGAGGTGGTTTTTGATAAATCAAAAACCAATGTAGAATTTAGAGTGGGCTTAAAAGAATTTAGTTATTTTGGTGTATTACCTATAGAAAATAAAAATGTGACTGTGTCACTACAACAAAAATAAAAAGGTGCCCGTCGACTTTTGGGAACCCAGTGCATTAGACGCAAACAGTTACCAAAAGTCGACGGGCACCTTTTGAGAAGTGCGCCTTGGAGAAAGAAATTATGTTGGAAAGTTTATTTGGGACAGATGGAGTTAGGGGAACAGCGAACACTTATCCTATCACGCCAGATATCGTGATGAAGGTTGGCCAAGCTCTTGGTTACATTTTGAGAAAAACTGAAGGCGCTCACAAATCAGACAATAAAAGAGTTGTCATCGGGAAAGACACTAGGCTTTCTGGTTATATGGTGGAGATGGCTTTAGCTTCAGGATTAAACTCTATGGGCGTGCATGTGCAACTTGTTGGCCCGCTTCCAACTCCAGGAATCGGTTTCTTAACTCAGAACATGAGAGCGGATGCCGGGATTGTCATCTCTGCTTCGCACAATCCCTACCATGACAACGGAATTAAAATTTTTGGTCCAGACGGTTTTAAAATTTCTGAAAAAATGGAAAAAGAAATTGAGTCTTTGGTCTTAAATGAGAACTTAAATGCGCTTCTTCCAAAATCAGCAGGAATCGGTAGATCAAAACGCATTGAGGATTCTGCCGGCAGATACATTGTGTTTGTGAAAAACACTTTTCCTCTAGATTTAACTCTTGATGGTTTAAGGATTGTTTTGGATTGCGCAAATGGTGCCGCTTACAAAGTTGGACCTGCCATTTTAGAAGAATTGGGTGCCGAAGTCATCGTTCTGGGGAATAAACCGGATGGAACAAATATCAATGACAAATGTGGAGCCTTGCATCCCAACTCACTTTCACAAAATGTAGTTCAGTACAGAGCAGATTGCGGAATCAGTCTTGATGGTGATGCGGACAGAGTGATCCTAGCGGATGAAAAGGGAACGATCGTTAATGGCGATCATATTCTTGCCATCTGTGCTTTGGATATGAAAGAGCGCGGTCAATTAAAAAACGATACTGTGGTTGCAACAGAAATGTCCAATTTTGGTTTAGAAAAAATGCTTAAGAACAATAACATCCATCTTTTAAAAACAAACGTAGGTGATAAGTACGTTGTTCAAGAAATGAGAAAAGGTGGATTTTCAATTGGTGGTGAGCAGTCTGGTCATATTATTTTCTTAGATCATTCGACAACTGGGGATGGTCTCATTGCAGCACTCAAAGTCCTAGCTGTAATGAAAAGATCGAATAGAAAACTATCTGATCTCAGTAATGTCATGACAGACATGCCGCAAATCCTAAAAAATCTTAGAGTGGCTAAGAGAAAGCCGCTTGAAGAAATCAGTGGTTATCAAGACCTTCACGATAAGATTTCAAAAGAGCTAAAAAGCCAAGGGAGAATCTTTGTGAGATTTTCTGGGACAGAGCCTCTAGTCAGAATTTTGGTGGAAGGTCCAGATCAAAAAATGATCCGCAAATACGCTGATGATATGGCAATCCTTTTGGAGAAATCACTTTCTTAAACTAGAGATAATTCCATAAAGCATTGATGCTAAGAATAGGATGGCAAAGATTCGTTGAATCCATTTTGTGCGTTCTATTTTTTCTTTCATTATCTTTTCTTCGTCGAGATGAATGACGTTGTCTTCTTCAGATCTTTGGATGTCTTCAAAATCATGTTTTGTGATGTATTTTAGAATTTGATTTTCCACCTTGGGATTGTTTATCAGGAATTCGTCGGGAACTTCGACATAAAAGTGCTGAGCAAGGTAAGCTTTCGTTCTTAGTTCTGCATAGAGAATATTGTTTCCAGGTGAAGGCTCTAGTTCTTTTTTTGCTTCCTGCTCATTGAAATGGATTTCAAAAGGAATGCTGTTTTTTTCTAAAAACTGCACAATGCCGTCGATTTCTTGAGGTACGAGAGGTCCAAAGTTCATAATTTTAAGAAGCTTTCTTTGTTATGATTTTATATTCGTATCCTAAAATTTTTAAGATTCCGAATAAAATCTCAAAAGTGATTTTACCGGTACCAATCATTGATTCAATTTGGGCGATGCGCCCTTGGGTTACCCCCGCCTTTTTAGCTAAAACAGCTTGCGACCAGTTTTTGCTTTTGCGTGTTTTTTTAATTAGTTCCATCAGTCTTTGCTTTTCTTGTATTTCTTCAAGATTTTTTATTCCCAGAGATTTTGCTAACTCTTCGATTGTCATTTCTTTAAATGGCATATTAAACCTCTTTTATTCTTTTTAAGATTAATTCTATTTCTTTATATGGAATTTCTTGTGTTTTCTTTTTTATAGCATGAATAAAATAAATGCCATCTTCATTCTTTATATAGTAAAAAAATCTGTATATTCCATGTCGATCTTTTAGTCTTAATTCATGCAAACTGGAATGAGCCCCGTATTAGACACTGTAGCCCCATAGTTTTTGGGTGGGACGGTCAGCGGGGTTAAGTTTTA
>JANMFM010000298.1:0-23381 GCA_031374125.1 Bdellovibrionales bacterium | reverse complement strand
TACAAATTCAAAATTAGCAGGGGGAGCTGCCACTGACTTTGGAGCCACATCTTGTTTTATTCTTAAACCCGCTTCTGCCAATGTAACACATTTATCTTTGGTCAGACAAAAAACTCCGCCGCCACCGCCACCATCAGCTCCTACATCGGCACTCGCATCAAATACTAGTGCGCTCAACATTGCTATTAAAATTATTTTTTTCATATTTACCTCTCTAAATTAATCTTCGTTTGTTAGTGGAAATAACTGCACGCACAACTGGTAAACGGAATCATGAGTTCCGTCTTCTAAGTACTCGCAGATCTCTCTTCTAAATTGTCTTATTCTGTTTTTTACTTCTTTTAATTTTTTTGAATTTGCAGGCATTGTCATGGATGTGATGTCTTTTTTGTCCTGCGGGCAATTATCAATGGCAGACAAGGCTTTTGTAAGCAATTGTCTTTGGAATTCTTTATGCGCTCCTGAAGTTACTCCTTCAGTGTAATTAACAATGTATTGCTTAGATCTTGAGATTTTGCCGTTCTTTTCGATAATCATCCCAAGCCTCAGCATACGCTCAATGGCCATATTGGCTTCAGATACAGTAACTCCTAATTTTTTTGAAATCCACTTTGCATCAGACTTAAAACCCTTAACGGCAGTAAACTCTAGGATCGCATAGTGGTACCAATCCGAAATCACCGTAAAAGCATCTACACTTAAAATAGAATATTTGAAATCAAGATCATTTTGACCATTTCCTTGAAAATGGAACTTTACCCCGATTTTCTTTTCTAAACCCCCAATGAATTTTTTTGAAACTTTACGTTTGCCGTTTAGAATTTGAGTGAGCGTCGATTGATTGATATCGAGTTGTTTTGCAAATGCTCTGATAGAATATCTGCTGTTCACTCGACATCTTCTCGTGAACTCCGTCTGCAGCCATATTTTGAGTTGGACCTGTTCGTCCGGTGTATTTTGTAACATGAAGAGGTATTTAAACGATGATAGCTAACATATCCAGTTTTTTTGCCTCAAACCGAGGCAAAATCCTGCCTCGTGAAAAATTTGCAGAGAATGTTCACATTACCTTACAAAAACTAATGAGCTTTTAAACAAGCAAAAATAGTGCAATTACTCTAAATAAAACGCCATTTTGTCTCAAGCTTGGGGCGCAATTCATAAAATATTTGGTGAGAATGAGTTTAACAGTCACTTATGCTGGTATATTCCATGCATTAGTCTCTTGTAACTTTTAAAGGAGACAATATGCAAAACGATAACACTACCTCTGCTAACAAGATTTCTGATAACAAAAATTCCAAAACTTTTTCTTCAACATCAGGCCAAGCTTATCAAGAAGGCACCTTCACCAAAGCTATCGAAACGCAAACAGCTAAAATTCCATCTGGAGTTTACTTAGGTTTAGCTATTGGTTCTATGGCAGTTTCTGCCACCTTAGCTTTAATGCAAGAGAAAAAAGGCTGGGCCAATTTTGTAGGTCAATGGGCACCCGCATTTTTGATTATGGGACTTTACAATAAATTGGTTAAAGTTGAAGGTTCAGATAGAACAGAAAATATTCACTAATCAGCAACATGGCACTCCTATTGCTTTATCTTTTGTGAGGAGTGTTCATGTTAAGTATAAAGCTTTTAATACTACTAATCTGTCTATGTTCTTTACATTCAGTGCCGTCTCACGCCCTGACCTGTGCGCAGCTTTTTGGAGATGCTCCTTCGGCAATATATCTAGCAAACCCCAATTCAATTATTGCCACTCCTGAGAGCTTACCTACAGTAAGAAAAACGATTAGCACGCTAAAAAGACTCGTCCGTCATGCCCGAAATAAAGAAGATTACAAAGCACAAATTTATTCCCAAGTTTTACCGGAGCTAAATGAAACATTGGCATTGGGTGAACAAATAATCAAAAACTCCGCATCCAATCAAGATCAGGTGTACGACTTTTTTAATAGATCTGTAGTGTTAATAGATCACGGCATAACAGTTGGCGATAGTGTTGGGCGTGCAGCAGATGGATTTAATAACATGGGTCGCTTCACTAATAAAGGTTTTCATAAAAGATATCAGGAATTGCATCACGGACACGATCTGAGCAACTTTCCTTTAGATAAATTTTTAGAGAAAAATAAAAAAGCTCTTGAGCCACGCTTTGACAAAACAACTCTATTATCTGGCTTTGAGTACATCACTATTGCTCCAGAGATAACAATACCTGACAATTTACAATTCAACTTTCAATACAAAAATATCTTTAAAGAAGGAGTTCTGACTTTAGAGGATTTATTTAAAGATAGAGAAAACGGGATAACTTATTTAGGTATTAGCCAATCGGAAGTAGCACACTACGATGGACAACATGGAGATGCTGTCTCTTTTTTGAGGCACGACAGAATCCATACTTATACGCAAAAATATTTCGATAAATTATTATTTGAAGAATTCAAAGCAAAAAGAATTGAGCAAATGATACTGCTCAAAACCAGAACTAATGCATTATTGCAAGCCCGAATAAAAGAATATCACGAGATCAAAGATCCTGCTCTTAAAGATGCTGTTAGAATTTTATTTTTTGCTTTTTTGCATGAACAATCTAGATCATATCCTATTGGCGTTGAGCACGATTTTAAAAATCCTATAGCAGTAGAATTTTATACTGCAAGCACTCCTGAAGCACTTAAAGAGGGACGATTTGGTGAAGAATATAAATATCTCTTAGATAAACCAGAAAAAATGCAAGAAGCAATGGAATGGCTGAAAACTCGAGTTATCGAAGATGCAAATACATTGCGCTCTCAATATTGATCCAAAAACAATTATTAGAGGCTTACAGGCAAACCATTCAGCTTCATGACCTGAAGGGCATTTGTCGTAGGACAAGGCCCTTTTTGTTTTTCGTAAGAGAAAGACATCTCTGAATCTTTGATTGTTTCTCTGAAGTGATAGTTAGCGATTCCAATGTTGAGTTGTTCCAACTGTGCAAGCTCTAGATCATGCGAAGTCACTACACCTTTTCCACCAATAGAAACGATTTCTTTGATGTAAGCTTGGCTTCCGGTGAGTCTTTCGCGGTTGTTTGTTCCTCTAAAGATCTCATCGATCAAGAATAGAACTGATTTTTTTGATTTCGTAGCTTCCAAAATATCTTTTAAGCGTTTTACTTCAGCATAGAAAGACGAAAGTCCCTCTTGAAGAGAATCTCCACCACTGAGTGATGTGTATAAAGGCTCATTATCAAAATTAAAAGACTCCGCCGCAACTGGAGCGCCAGCTTTTGCTAATAAGTAGTTCACCCCAACGGAGCGCATGAATGTGCTCTTACCTGACATGTTTGAACCTGTAATTAAAATGCATTTTTCTGTGCCATTGATAACAATAGGATTCCCAATAGCACGATCCTTTGGAATTAAAGGATGTCTAAGATTTTTTGCATCAATGAGAGTACTTCCTGTAATGACCTGAGCATCATAGAAATCCGGGTTGGCTTCGGCATACATCGCGAGCGACAGGAAGGCTTCGATTTCCGAGAGAGCTTTTTCCCAAATTGGAAGATCATTTTTAATTTGTTGTCTGATTTTGTCCAATCGATATGTCCACAGAATATCCCAAGGTGCAAACAGATGAACGATTCCATGTACGACGAAGTTTTGCCTTACGCCCAGAGCTCCACTAACCTGCTCTAGTTTTTTAATTCTTGATGAAACAGAGTTCTCTGGAGCAAAGACCGCCAATATCTTGGAAAGCTCTGGTTTTTTAATACCGTTGAATTTTTCTAATATTTGTACTGCCAATCTAAAACTATCTAGGTAGTGAGAGGCTGATACAGACCAACCGTAAGCTTCGCCGGTCTTCACTTTCTTTCGGAGTCTCGTGTTTTCAATCACAACAAGAATAAAAGTGGCAATCAAAAGTGTTTTATTTCCTCTTCCAATCATCGCCATTACAAAACTTGTGAGAAATGCAATTTGAATAAATAGCATGGGAATAAAATATGCAAAAGACTGAACGCTCGAAAGAGATTCCTTTAAAAGCGCCGAGATCTTTTGAGTATCGATAGGCTTTAAGTTAATTCCAATGTGACTTAAAAACGCGTATCTAAAGATTTTTAGGCCCTTAAGCTCATTCACTAAAGTCTTACGTCTCTGAATTTCAGTATTGATAACGTCATTACTTAAAAATAACTCTATCAATCTTTTAAACCCTGAACTCGATGTTGTTCTATTAAGAAGTTTTACGATTGAGAATTCACCAATGATATTCAGATCCGTCAAATATGGAATATTGAAAGAAATAGACCTAAAATCGGTGTATGGAATTTTTTTCCAGTCCAATTCTGAAATGGCTTTTTGTCTTTCTTCTACACTCAGCCTACTTTTGAATAAAAATAAATTTTTTCTAACTTTTCTATGAAAGTAGACTGTAATAATAAATGCAAAGGACACTACACTCGCCGCAGGCAGAAAGACTTTTGGAAACATATCTATCCCGACAAAACACCATAGAACAAAAGCAAAGATAAAAAGCAAAGTTCTCCAGCCCGAAAAATTATTATCAATTTCTGTAATCTTTGAAACTTTCTTTTGAAGTCGTTCTAATTTTTGATTTTTATTGTATGCCATAAATGATCTTTAAAGTTACGCTCACTTTTATTATTTTACAAGGCTCGCCACCACAATGAAGTGGAGAATTGCTGCAATTATGACCAAAATATGGAAGATTTCATGGTATCCAAACACTCTCGGATAAGGATTGGGTTTTTTAAGCGCATATATCACAGCTCCCAATGTATAAATCACACCGCCCACCAACAATAAAACCACATTCACTAAACCCAGCGAGGCTTTGAATTCTCCAATATAAGGAGCCGCAAGCCATCCCATAGCCACATATAAAATTGCAGATAACCACTTGGGTGCATTGATCCACAATACAGATTGAACAATTCCTAGAGCTCCTAAGCCAAACGCAATAGTTAAGAGCTTATGACCTGACTCTTCATTCATTCCCAATAAACAAATGGGAGCGAAAGTTCCAGCGATCAATAGAAAAATTGCGGAATGATCCAATCTTCTCATCCAAGTACGCGCACTCGGTTGCCAATGGATTCTGTGATAAAGAGAACTTATTCCCAAAAGACCCAGCAACCCCAGGCCATACAATAAAACTGCAATCACTTCGGTAGAATCATTTGTTTTTGTGATTAAAACCGTCCATGCCCCGAATGCATAAAAAAAGGCCGCTTGGTGAAAGTGGCCTCTTAAGAAAGGTTTAGCGATAGGTGCCGTTTCCTTATTCATCAATTGGCTTCTTGATTGTCATAGACAATTTTTAATGCTTTCTCATGAGAAGAGAAAAATTTGATTAAAATCCTTGAAATTTCTTCTGGACGCTCTTTCATAAGAACGTGCTTTCCGCCTTCTACCTTAGTGATTTCACAACTTGGAAATTTTTCGGATAAACGCTCATATGTTCCTGGAATAAACAAATTATCTTTGTCACCCCAAATAATATGCACTGGAGTTTTTAGATAGCCCAAACGCTTTTCCCATTGCTCCCAATCTTCAACATCATTGATCCATGTGAAGCGATTTAAAACGTGTGCAATCAGTTTTGCTTTTCTCGTCGTGATTTTTTCTAATCTATTTTTTTGTGCATTACTTTTGATCCAAGGAACGTTGAAAATTCTTTGAATGAATTTCATTCCAAGCCGTCCTGCAGGAGATTTCAATAACAAGACCACCGCGGCAGGAAGTTTTGATGCTTCCATTAAGAGCTTCATCGCAGAATTTTTCAAGAGGTCTCTCGGATGGGGAGGCATAGGGTTTAAAAGCGCCACTCTATCTACAAGATTGGATTCTTCAATGGCAACTCCGTAACAAATAGCTGCTCCGTAACTTCCACCTGCGATATAAATTGTATCTTTCGCTGATTTTTTAAAGAGATTAATAAATTCCCTGAACACTGTGACCTGTTGAGAAAATGAAACTGCTCTCAAAGGATCCATATATATACTTGAGAGATTCGGAATCACTACATGGTAATTTTTAGCCAAGAGAGCCGCAACCTCATCCCAATCGTAAATAGTTCCACCATAACCATGTACCAGAATGACAGTCGGCCCTGATCCAATCTCTTTGTATTGAATCGCATGGCTAAGAATTTCTATTCTTTTCATCATCCGCATCCTCGTCTGCTGTATTCTTCGGTGTCTCTTTGCGTTTTTTGATTCTTTCTAATTCTAATCTTAATTCTTCTTCCAGAAATACTTTTTCGGCTTTTCTCAAATTATAATCTTCCTGACTGACCTTTGGTTTAGCTTTTGGGTCTTCTAAAAGAATAGAACCTTGAACGGCATTGGACTTAGATGGGTCTTTCGAAAACTTTCCTCTAGGTCTTTTGGCGTTGTTCTCTTTTTCAATCTGCTGCGAAAGATCTATCACTAAATCACCGAAACACTTTAACTGACAAGACAAACGACTTCTATCAACAAAATGTGCAGTTCCGATCAAACTTTCTTCTTTTTTTCCTGGAGGAAATACATTGTGCTCACCCTCCATAATTTGAATTCTGCATTCTGCACAAGAAGGAACGCCTTTACATACCGATTGAATATGCACACCATTTTCGTGAGCCAAATCCAAAACCGATTGATTCGGCTTGATTTCAAACTCTTTATTTATGGGCATGAATTTAACTTTCATTTTCGTCCTTACCTTCGCTTGAGGGAAAATATTTATTTTTATTTACAACTAAAACCAGCGGACAGTCCTCGGAGTACCTGCGGAACTCGGCTTCAGTTGTAAATAAAAATAAATATTTTCTCATGAAATAATCACTTTCAAAAATTTATGTTTACCGACTTTAATAGTAAAGTTTTCGCCTTCATTAAGCTTAATTGTCTCTTTAGGATTCGTTTTCTTAATTCCTTCAAATTCAACAGCTTTACCTTCAATAAGTCGTCTTGCCTCACTGTTTGACTCAGTAATCTTTAAGTACGTCAGCAGCGCACAAATACCAACGCTATCTGGAGAACTTAATTTCAAATCATGATTAATCATTTGTCGGTCTAAAATCTGCTCTTTAATGTCTGAGGGGAGGCCTTTGTTTACGAAAACTTCTTCGAAATCTTTTTCTGCTCTATCGGCAGCTTCTTTTGAATGGAATCTTGTAACCAGAGTTTTTGCTAAATCTACTTTCACTTTTTTGGGATGAACTTTTCCTGATTTCATATCTGCTTTTAGTGCTTCAATTTGATCCACGGTTAAATCCGTTAAAAGTTCGTAATACTTAAACATCAACTCGTCAGAAATTCTGAGAGTTTTTCCGAACATGTCTTTGGGATTTTCATCCACCCCGATGTAGTTATCATAGCTCTTAGACATTTTCTTAACGCCATCCAGACCTTCTAGAATTGGCGTCGTCATAATGCATTGCTGTTCGATACCGTAAGACTTTTGAATTTCTCTTCCCACTAGTAAATTGAATCTTTGATCTGTTCCACCTAGCTCTACATCCGACTTCAAAGCCACCGAATCGTAACCTTGAACCAAAGGATACAAGAACTCATGAATAGAAATTGGCTTATGTTCTCTAAAACGCTTACTGAAGTCATCTCTTTCGATCATTCTAGAAACGGTGTACTGACCTGAAAGTTTAATAAAATCAATAGCCGAAAATTTATTGAACCAAGTTCCATTATAAGCAATTTCTGTTTTTTTAGGATCTAAGATTTTAAATACTTGTTCCGCGTAAGTTTTAGAATTTTCTTCTACTTCTGCTTGAGTCAACGCCGGACGAGTTTCATTCTTTCCTGTTGGGTCACCAATGCGCGCCGTAAAATCACCAATGAGGAAAATTACAGTGTGACCTAAATTTTGGAACTGCTTCATCTTGTTGATAAGAACCGTGTGCCCAATATGAAGATCGGGCCTTGAAGGATCAAAACCCGTTTTGATTCTCAATGGTTTATTTTCTTTAAAAGACTTATAGAGTTTATCTAATAATTCTTTCTCGGAAACTAAATCCACGACTCCTTTCTTAAGAAGTCTCAATTGTTCTTTAGGATCTAAAAACATAATTTCTCCAAAGGTGAGCCGCACCTTTTCCAAACGTTTGCGTCATTTTTGACGCAAATCTGTGGAAAAGGTGCGGCTCACCTTTATCTTGCGTAGTCTACGGCTCTTACTTCGCGAACTACGGTTACTTTGATTTGTCCTGGGTAGTTCATTTCTCTTTCGATTTTGCGGGCGATGTCGCGACTGAGCAACAACGACTGTTCATCGGTTACTTTTCCGCCTTCCACAAGAACTCGGATCTCACGACCTGCTTGAAGAGCAAATGTTCTGATAACGCCATCAAAGCTATTACCAATGCTTTCTAGATCTTCTAGTCTTCTCACATAAGTTTCGTTGGTTTGTTTACGAGCACCTGGTCTTGCGGATGACAAGGCATCGGCAGCTTGCACTAAATGTGCTATGACAGTTTTTGGTTGTTCGTCTTCATGATGGGCTCTGATCGCATGTACGATTCTTTCTGCTTCACCGTGTTTTTTGGCAAATTCTGCACCGATGATTGCGTGGGATCCCTCGATAGAGTGATCTAGAGCCTTACCGATATCGTGTAATAAACCTGCACGTTGTGCTGCTTTTATGTCTGCACCGATTTCTGCAGCCATCATTCCCGCAAGAAATCCTACTTCGATAGAGTGTGTGTAGTTATTTTGAGTGTATGAAGTTCTGTATTTTAAACTTCCTAAAAGTTTTAAAATCTCTGGATGAACGCCCACTACACCCAATTCAAAACACGCTTTCTCGCCGTCTTCTTTGATGGATTTAAATAATTGCTCTTTTGTTTTCTGCACAACTTCTTCAATACGTGCTGGATGCACTCTTCCGTCTTCTAATAATGTTTCAATTGTTCTTCTTGCGATCTCTCTTCTTACTGGGTCAAAAGACGAAATTACAACAGCCTCAGGAGTTTCATCTACGATTAAGTCCACACCGCAAGCTGCTTCAAGCGCTCTGATATTACGACCTTCTTTACCGATGATTCTACCTTTCATCTCGTCTGTTGGAAGAGCTAGAACGTTCACGGTTCTTTCAGCTGCATATTCACCAGAGTATCTTGCCATTGCAAGAGAGATGATTTTTTTAGCTTTCTTTTCGGCTTCTAATTTTGCTTCGTTCTCAATCACTTGCGCTTTTTTGGCAGCATCGATTTCCGCTTCGTGTCTCACCGAGTTAACTAATTCTTCTTTAGCTTCACTAGCAGAGTATTTGGAAACGGTTTCGAGTTTGTGTTGAAGATCTTTAAGGTTATCTTCAAGTCTAACTTCTTTTTCTTTTAGTCTTTTCTCTAAAGTATCTACTTCTTGCGCTCTACTTTGAGTTTGGCTCAATTTCTCTTTGTACTCTTTTTCAACAGTACTGAGTTTCTGATCCATGTTTCTCTCTTTATCTTTGAGCGATCTTTCCGTGCTCGCGATTTGATCTTTTTGACGTTTCAAATCGTTTTCCGTGTTCTTTCTCATCTGGGTTTCTAGATCCTTGGCTTTTTGTTTAGCGGCACCTTCGATTCTTTGAGCTTCGAATTGCGCTTTACTTAAAAGACGATCTGCTTCCGACTTTGCCTTATTATTTTTATTGCCTTCAGCGATACGACGACCGATCACAAATATTGCAAAACCAACGATCATACCAACGAAAACATAAATTGCTTCCATCATAAAACTTTCCTTTCTTGAATCCTTACGATTTCCTTTTCCGTAACAATAACGTCGACTGGGATATCGTGTTCAGAACTGGGTAAAGATTCGGTAATTTGAACAGAGTAGGCCACTCCAACTTTAATGCCTGAATAATTCTTAAGAGTTTTGTCGTAGAAGGCCTTCCCGGAGCCTAGACGTTGTCCCTTAAGATCAAATGCGATTCCTGGCAAAAGAATGCCCTCGATGTCCGAGAGTTCGATTCTTTTGGTCTTGAGAGCTGGCTCTTCAATCTGATATTGATTGAGAGACCATGTTTGATTTTCGTTTGAGTAGAAACTCAAAACTTCGCCGTCCACAACAGGGTAACACCATGAGATGTCGACCTTAAGAGAAACTGCTGTTGGATTGGCTTCGGATTTAAAAGCGCGATAAGCTGCCCAATATTTCTTTGAGTCCTTAGGAAGCACCTTTAATAGATTGTCACAGATGCCCTGAGAAGGATCTGTGGATTGCGAGCAGAACTCTTCGCGCTTGGCTTTGAAGAGCTGTCTTAGATTATTCTTATTTTCAATACCTTCAAAATTTTTCAAAATATCTAACCTTTGCCCGTCCTAAAATATTTTAGGTTTCAGGGGCAAACACGGCTAGTCGACTTGAACGCTAATTATTTAGTGATCGAGTCCTAGCTGTGGTGTACGGCTAGACTCTAAATTGGCGAGGATTTCCTGAGCTTTAATTTCAACATCCGAAAGTTCATTCAATGCTTTTTTCTTAAACACCAGTTGTTCTTCGGCTAAATTTAAACATGCCAGTATGGCTGCTGTTTGTAATGAATATGTTTTAGTTAAAGTTAAAGATTGCTGAATTTTACTATTAACGAATTGAACAAGCTGTTGAACGGTCTCTTCCGAATGAGAAGATTTTAAACGGAGAGAAATACCACCGATTTCAACTTCATAAACATTATGTTGTGCTTTATTTTCAATTGCCAAGTTTTTATACTCCCGCACCAATTATCGATTGTTTCCTTAACTTATTTTTGCAATAAACTTAAGCAACAAAAGATTAGGGTCTAACCTAATAATAATTCTCGCAAATTTCCGAATTTTCGTCAATTGAAAACCTGTCGATAAAGGCTAATTCTTTGCCTGATCGGATATAGCGTAGGCATGGTTCACCAAAAGTCCAGTTATCCTTCTGAAATCACTCAAAAGATCCATGTGAATAGCGCTGGTGTTAATGCTCTCTTGAAGTCCTTTTTTAAGACGTTCGATGTGAGATTCTTTGAATTGTTTTTCAAGTTTTCTTAATTCTCTTTTTTTCGTGATAACGCGGTTAGCAAGATCGCGGTCCTGAAGGTGAAAGCACGTCAGAGACATCGTAGCGATCTCCATCACCACCTTGTGCATTTCATTGATCTCTTTCCAACCCTCTTCACTAAATTGAAGTTTTAATGCATGTTTTTTGCGCGCTAGTTCCATGATCGAATTATCAATCACATCGCCTGCACTTTCCAAATCACTGATGTAAGTAATGAGGTTCATGTTTTCTTCGCCCAACTCACCCGATGGTGTTGAAAGCTTGGCCAAGAAGAATTTGATTTCTCTTTGAAGCATATCCACTTGATTATCGCGGTTACGAATACTTTCAATCAGTTCAGGGTCCTCTTGCTTAAAGAGATCCTTACACTCTTTCAGCATGCTGATCACGATATCTCCCATTCTTAAAGCTTCTCTTCTCGCCTGGGCAAACGCCAACTCTGTGTGCTGGTAAGTTTCTAAATTCAAATACTCTGGACCGAATTCTTTCTCTTGAGCTGATCTTGGGAAAAGTTTTTCGATGATTTTTGCACCTTGATCAATCAAAGGATAGAACATGATGGCCGAAATAATATTTAAAATTGTATGAGTATTGGCAATATCCCGCACGATCGAATCTGACGTTGGCATATACTGAGCAATCACTGCATCAGTTAAAATATAATAAATTGTAAATGGAATGATCTTATAGAAAAAATGCGCCCACGCCACCTGTCTGCCGACATAATTTGAACCGACGGAGGCAATGAGGGCCGTAGCCGTGGTCCCAATATTTGCACCATAAATCATATAGAGAATTTCTGTAAAACTAAATATTCCTGAGCTACCCAAACTCATCGCAAAACCCAGGGTCACTGCGCTACTTTGAAAAACGGCTGAGAGAAGTGCTGATAAAGCCAAAATATAAAAAACATTTTGCTTAAGATTACTAAAGACATCCATCATGAAGTCATACTTCTTGATAATCTCTGTTCCCTGCCCCATCATATCTAGACCAATAAACAAAAGACCAAACCCAACAACAACACCCGCTAAACTCTTTGGAATACGTTTCTTAGATGCAAAATAAAAAATAAAACCGAAAATAAAAATAAGAAGACCATATTGGGAAATATGAAAGGACATGATCTGCACGGTGAACGTTGTGCCGATCGCAGTCCCTACGATCAAACCCATCACTTGAGACAATGTCACCACTTGAGCCGAACCCAAGCCCACAAGCATACTTGTTACCGCTCCAGAACTCTGTAAGAAGATCGTAAGGGCAACGCCAACAAAAATTGCTAAATACTTTCTGCCTGAGATTTTTTTGAAAAGATCTTGAATGCGATTTGCTGCTAATTTTTGCAGCTGTTCGCTCACGAGACTCAGCCCATACATAAAGAATGCAAGGCCTCCGAATATTAAAGTTACGGCTGAATGATTTTCCCAATTCATTCTTTCAGTCTTGCATTGTTTGGGGCCTTGATCAAGGTCCTCGTTTGCATTTAAAAGATTAAAAATCTCAAGGTTTTGATCCAGCATTTATGAGGAGTTTTTCGATTCTTTTGCGTTTTGCTGCTTTGGTGGCGCTGAGTGGAGATCTCCCCTCACTGTCTTTAAAGTTTGGGTCAGCACCGTTTTCTAGTAGCACTCTTGCTACTCCTAGCGCTTCATGTTCATAGCGGTAATTAAAGGTTGCTGCAATTAATGCTGTAGAGCCAACATAATCTTGCGTATTCAATGCAGATTTGAAATCACCTTTCGTGAATAGATCTTTAACTAAAACTTTGTCACCACTTCTTGCGCCGGCCACCAGAATATTTGGTAGAGACTCTTTGTTTTTATTTAGATCCAACCCATTTTTAAATAACCACGCATAAGATTCTCTTTGGAATGTAAGTTGGGATTCGCTATTGAAATCTCTAAGTGAATCGAAGACCAATTCTAAAAATGAACGACCTGAGCTTAAACGATTGATGTCTGCACTTTTTTTAGAAGTAAATCCATAATTGCCATTTGATGGCCTTGGATTGCCCAATCCATTGGTAATCTGGAATAGGGGCCAGGTAAATTTGCATCTGCTTTGTAATTTAAAAGAAGGTCCACCATCTCAGGACTTTCCATATGAATTGCTCTTACTAGCGGTGTATAAAGACCTGTTTCATCATTGATGTTTGCGCCCGCTTTCAATAATTTTTCGACGGCTGCTAAATCGTTTTTTTCGATTGCAGGTAATAGTGATTGTGCTGCATGAACAGGAAATACAAACAGAGATAATAAAGTTATTAAAAGAAATTTCATAAAATCCTCCTTCTATTTTTCCTGATTCTAATTTTCTCATTCCTCATTTTCTCAAATAATAGAATTAATAAATTCTTCCGAATCGAAAGTTCTCAGATCCTCAACTTTTTCTCCAACACCAATCAGTTTTATATTGAGGTTCAAATCACTAACAACCCCTAAAGCCACTCCGCCCTTTGCGGTGCCGTCCATTTTTGTAATGATTACTCCTGTAACGCCGATGGCTTCGCTAAATTCTTTGGCTTGAATCAGTGCATTTTGACCTGAGTTCGCATCTAGGACCAATAGAACTTCATGCGGAGTTCCTGGTACGGCTTTTTCCATTACTCTTTTAATTTTCTTCAATTCTTCCATAAGATGGCTTTGAGTATGCAGTCTTCCTGCGGTGTCGACGATCAAAACATCCACTTGAGCTTCCGACGCGGCCTTTACCGCATCAAAGGCAACGCCGCTGGGGTTGTCTACACCTTCGGGCGAAAAAAATAATAAGGAACTTCTGTCAGCCCAAACCTTTAACTGTTCTTTGGCCGCTGCTCTAAATGTATCTCCCGCCGCAATCATAACTTTTAGACCTTGTGACGCCAGCTTATTTGAAAGCTTTCCGATGGTCGTGGTTTTACCCGCACCGTTCACCCCAATAATCATCCATACTTCGGGTTTATGTTTTAATTCTGTATTGGTGATCATGGAAAGCTCTGATGAGTTTTTCTTGAAAATATCTTTCATTTCGCTTTTCAAAAGAGATCGCAAACTCTCCGAATTGAGTTGCTCACCCTTGGCTTTGTTTTGAATCTGCAAAAGAAGCTTGTGCACGGTCTTAGGACCTAAATCTGAAGTGTAGAGAACCTCCTCGATACTCTCCATCTCATGAGACTCAAGACTGTTGTTGGGTCCAAGAGCCTGCGATAGACGGCCCCAAAAGCCCCTCTTGGTATTGGCTAAAGCCTCTTCAAGACTCACCAATTTTTCGCGTGGCTTTAAAACTACTTCTTCGGGTTTAGATTTTGGAATTTCAGAAGGAGTTGAGGTTTTTCTATTCTTAAGAGCTGCGAACAATCCCGCGCCTAGCACTGAAAGAAGTACTAAGCCAACAACGCCCAACTCAACGAGACCCCAACCTAAACTGTTGACCAAATCCATCATACAAACCTCTCGCGTCCCTAGGGACATTTAGAACGCTTAATCTAAAAAAATATTTAAACTTTGTCACGCCGCTATTTTTATATAACCGGTGATTGCAAGAATTCGTCATAATTGCTATGTATATAGTCTCAAACATCAATAAGGTATCAGTAAAAGGTTGCATGAAAGTCATTGAGCATATTCAAAAAGCCAGAGATCCGATTTTTTCCTACGAAATTATTCCGCCCAATCGCGGAAGATCAGTAAAAGATATCATCGATATCGTAGAAAAATTAGCCGCCTACAACCCTCCTTGGATTGATGTGACTGCACATGCATCTAGTGCCTACTATCATGAAACTGGCGACGGAAAACTTGAAAGAAGAACCATCAAGAAGAGGCCTGGAACTCTCGGCATTTGCGGAATCATTCAAAATAGATTTAAGATCGATACGGTGGCGCACATTCTGTGTTTGGGTTTCACCAAAGAAGAAACTGAAGATGCACTCATCGAATTGAATTATCTTGGCATCGAAAACGTTTTGGCTTTAAGAGGCGACACGCTCAACTACGATAAACAACCTGCTAAAAATAGAACTGCCAATCAATACGCTTCAGAGCTTGTTTCACAGTTGAATAACTTAAAAAAAGGAATCTTCTTAGAGGAAATTAGCGAGAGTAGTGCTTTGGATTATTGCGTAGGCGTTGCAGGATATCCGGAAAAGCATTTTGAAGCGGCAAATTTAAAAACAGACATTATGCATTTGAAAGAAAAAGTCGATCAAGGCGCGGACTACGTCATGACGCAAATGTTTTTTGACAATCAAAAATTCTTTGATTTCGTCAGTCACTGTCGCGCGGCGGGAATTGCTGTTCCGATTATTCCTGGTTTAAAAATATTAAAATCGGCAGCGCAATTAAAAACTCTGCCCAAAAATTTCTACATGGATATCCCCGCGGAACTTTCGGATGAAGTTTTAAAAAATCCAGATCACGCAGTTGAAATTGGAAAACGTTGGGCCATGAGACAAACAGAAGATCTTTTAAGAGCCAATATTCCATACGTGCACTACTACGTAATGAATGATGTGGATTCCGTAACTGAAGTCGTTAAAAAATTTAAATAGACCTTTAGAGAATAAACCAGAGGAAATACAATCCGTGAAGAAGTCTTCTTTACTTTTAGAGCTTGAGCAGACCTTGAAAAACAGAATCATGATTCTTGATGGAGCCATGGGAACTGTGATTCAAACGTATAAGCTGAATGAAGAAGATTTCAGAAAAGGTCATTTCGAAAATCATCCCAAAGATCTAAAAGGCAATAATGATCTTCTCGTTCTCACAAGACCCGACCTCATCAAACAAATCCACTTGGATTATTTAAAAGCGGGCGCGGATATTATTGAAACTAATACTTTCAACGGAACAAGAATCGCTCAAGCTGATTACAATCTTGAATACATAGCTCCAGAATTAAACCGTGTCGCCGCTCGCCTTGCCAAGGAAGCTTGCATTGAATTCATGAGAGACAACCCTGGCCGAAAATGTTATGTTGCAGGGGCAATGGGACCTACAAACAAAACGGCTTCCATTTCTCCCGATGTGAACAATCCAGGTTACCGAGCGATCTCATTTGATGAGCTCGTTGCAAACTATTACGAAGAGGCCATCTGTTTGCTTGAAGGTGGCGCAGATATTTTACTTCCTGAGACAACGTTTGATACTTTGAACGTTAAAGCTGCACTTTTTGCGATTCAAAAAATTGAAGAAGATAGAAAAGAAAAGTTGCCAGTGATGATTTCGGTAACAATCACCGATCAATCTGGAAGAACTCTCTCAGGACAAACAGTAGAAGGTTTCTGGAACTCTGTGAGACACATGAAACCACTTTCTGTAGGAATCAACTGTGCTTTGGGTGCAGAAGAAATGCGTCCTTACATGCAGGATCTTTCGAATATCTCTGAAGTGTATGTGAGCTGTTATCCTAATGCTGGTTTACCAAATCCACTATCCATTACAGGCTACGATGAAACTCCTGAATCTCTCAGTGGAACATTATTGGAATTTGCTGAGAGCGGATTCCTGAATGTTGTTGGTGGCTGCTGCGGTACGACTCCTCCACACATTGAAGCGATCAGTAGACGCCTTAAAAATATTAAACCTCGCGCGCGAAAAGACTTAGAATCTAGAACTCGTTTATCAGGACTGGAATCACTCAACCTAAAATCAAATGGTGATAGACCATTCATTATGGTTGGCGAAAGAACCAACGTCACCGGTTCTCCAAAGTTTGCCTCACTCATTAAAGAAGGCAAATACGATGAAGCGCTCACGGTTGCGAGACAGCAAGTTGAGAACGGCGCAAACATCATCGATATCAATTTTGATGAAGCCATGATTGATGGACCAAAAGCGATGAAGGACTTCGTCAATCTGGTAGCTTCGGAGCCTGACATTTGCAAAGTTCCAATCATGATTGACTCTTCAAAATGGGAAGTGATTGAAGAAGGACTTAAGTGTCTTCAAGGAAAAGGAATCGTCAATTCCATTTCACTTAAAGAGGGCGAAGAAGAGTTTCTAAGACAAGCCAATATAGTTCGCAAATATGGTGCAGCAGCAGTGGTGATGGCTTTTGACGAAAAAGGCCAAGCCGTGGAGACGCACGATAAAGTTAGAATCTGTTCACGCGCCTACAACCTTCTCACCGAAAAAGCGGGCTTTGAACCAGAAGATATTATCTTTGATCCAAATATTTTAACCGTAGCCACAGGAATGAGCGAGCATGACAATTATGCCGTAAACTTTATCAATGCGATTCCAGAAATCAAAAAAGCCTGTCCCGGAGCCTTGATCTCTGGCGGTGTTTCTAATCTTTCATTTTCTTTTAGAGGAAATAATAAGGTGAGAGAAGCCATGCATACGGTCTTTCTATATCACGCCATTTCTAAAGGCCTCGACATGGGAATCGTCAATGCAGGAATGCTGGAAGTATTTGAAGAAATCGATCCGATCCTTCGCGAAAAGTGTGAAAATGTAATTTTGAATAAACATGCTGGGGCCTCCGAAGAATTGATCGACTTGGCTGAAAGCTATAAAAACCAAGCTGGTCAAAAAAATATTCAAAATTTAGAATGGAGAGAAAACTCTCTAGAAGAAAGAATTTCTCATTCTCTGGTCAAGGGCATTGAAACTTTCATCGATGAAGATACCGCAGAAGCTCTTGCCAAGTATAAACGTCCTCTCGATGTCATCGAAGGTCCCCTTATGGGTGGAATGAAAGTCGTGGGCGAGCTCTTTGGCACCGGGAAGATGTTCCTTCCTCAAGTGGTTAAGAGTGCGCGTGTTATGAAAAAGGCAGTAAAGTATCTTGAACCTTACATGGAAGAAGAAAAAAAGAAGTTCTTAAAAGAAGGCCAAGTTTCCAGTCAAAATACATTCTTGATTGCAACCGTTAAAGGCGATGTGCATGACATTGGAAAAAATATTGTATCTGTAGTGTTGGCTTGCAATGGCTATAAAGTGATTGATCTCGGCGTGATGGTTTCATGTCAAGATATCGTAGATAAAGCCAGAGAACTCAATGTGGATCTCGTCGGACTCAGTGGCTTGATTACTCCTTCTCTTGATGAAATGGCAAATAACTTAAAAGAATTCGAAAGGATCGGACTCAACAAACCCGTGCTTGTGGGCGGTGCGACCACTTCGAAAGTTCATACGGCAGTCAAGTTAGATCCCCACTACTCTCAAGCCGTTTGCCATGTCGGTGATGCCTCTCTGGTGGTAGAAGTTTGCAATCAACTCATAAGTGATAAAAATAAAAAAGCTTATATTGAAAAGACCAAAGCGAATTACAAAGAAATTAGAGAAGCCTACCTGAATTCTCTAGATGAAAAAAATAAATTTATGCCTATTCAAGAAGCCCGTACCAAGGGTTTTAAAACCGATTGGGATAAGGTCGATATCGAACAGCCAGAATTCAAAGGTGTTCGAGAATTTAATTTTACCGTTAAGGATATCGAGCCTTATATCGATTGGTCTCCATTCTTTTGGACTTGGGGATTAAAAGGTGTTTACCCGCAGATTTTAGAAAAATATGATGGAGAAGCTAAAAAAGTATTCGACGATGCTCAAATCTTCTTAAAAAAATTCACTTTCGAAAATACCATTCGTCCAAAAGCCGTGGTGGGAATTTTTGATGCCTACTCCACGAATAAAGATTCGGTGGTTATCCATGAGAATGGAAAAGAAATCGATACGCTGACCTTCATGAGACAACAGAGAGAAAAAGAAGCGGTCTCTGGCATCTATCACTGTCTATCTGATTTTATTGCACCGGATATTTCTAAAAAAGATTCTATGGGTATGTTTGTCGTAACTGCAGGAAAAGAAATCGATGAAATGGCAAAATCTTACGAGGATAAGGGCGATGATTACACTTCCATCTTAATCAAAGCTCTCGGCGATAGAATCGTCGAAGGCCTGGCCGAACTTTTACATAAAAAAGTAAGAGAGGCTTATGGTTTTGGGAGAAATGAGAACCTAACGACTCAAGAGCTTATCAAAGAAAAGTACAGAGGAATTCGACCGGCACCCGGTTATCCTGCCTGCCCAGACCACACGGAAAAATCCAAAATTTGGAAACACCTAAACGCCTTCGAAAGAACTGGCGCAACTTTGACCTCTCACTATGCGATGAGCCCAGGCAGTACGATCTCTGGATATTATTTCAACCATCCAGAATCAAAATATTTCCACGTTGGAAAAATCGGTAAAGACCAAATTGCCGATCTCGCTAAAAGAAAAAATATGTCAGAACAAGAACTAGAAAAATTCCTAGCCTCAAATCTCCTCTAACCAAAAAGGTACCCTGCACCTTTTTGTGTCGCTTGCGCGTTATTTGTTGCGGAAATGTTGCATGAAGGAGTGACGTTTTTAAGCGGAGTTAGCCACTTTAGAGCCTGAATTTATTGTTATGACTAACCTTAGAACTTTAGATTAAGGAATTGTCTTTGCATACAGTAAGGATATGAATATGCAAAAGTATCAACTTATGACTTTATTTATTATTGGCCTGATCATCTTTGCCGAAGTCAGCTCCGCTAAAGCCTTTCGCCCCAATAATAATAGCGTAGATTTTTCCGTCGGCAATTCTTGGGACAGAAGACATCCCAATGACAATGATCTTAGTAATCCTTTAATTCTGAACTTAGTATCTAGAACCGCAAGAATTTATAGCAACACCGGCGCCAACGGAAAAAGTATTCCTGTTGGCTCAGGAGTATATTTAGGAAAATATCAGAACCAATACATCATGATGACCAACAATCATGTCATCCCTGATCAAAAATTTTGTGCTACGGTGGATTCGGTAAAATTTGAAAATCAGAAAAATTTAAAATGTGGTGAAATTATTTTTACCGATTATAAAATAGATATCACAGTCCTTACTCTACAGAGCAATACCAACGAAGAGCACTTAGAAAATTTACCGCCTATGGAGTTTGAGACCCAAAAAAAATATTCGGCTGGTCAATCATTAATTACCGCAGGTTTTGGATCTTTTAAAAATAATCAAGGAAATATAACCATCGATAGTAGTCCAAATTGCATGCTGATGAGAGGGTCTGACAAACTTTTGAATTTAATATTAAATAACTCTAAGACTTCTCTGCCGGGACTTGCTCATGCTTGCGAACAATCCAAAGGAGATTCCGGCTCTGTGATTATTGATTCTATGACTTCAAAAATCGTTGGGATGAACTTCTTTGTAGCTACAGAGCGAAATGCAAAGGTCCAAAGCGATAGTATTATTCAAAATAATGTCCTAAATCCCTCAGCGGAAATTCTAGGAAGCATATCTTATGCAATTCCATCAGCACTAATCAAAAAGAGTTTAGAGAATTCTTTAGTAGATCCAAAACAAAAGCATAAAGATATAATCCATGCTCTTTTAAGTTTATTCAATTAAAATAGTTTAGAACTACAAACCAATCGATTCACATGACCAAGTGGTACCATTACAAATTGGCACTTTTTTACAGTTTAAATTATTTCCACCACAGGCAAATATCACGCAATTGGGTTTGGTCGCAGCACTACATCCGCCAGATCCAGATCTATTTGCACTACATGGTGCATCTGTACCTCCGCTAGAACCTAAGCACGCCCAACTCCAAGGACCCGTACCTGTAACCGCAGATGTAGTCCCTACTGAGCACAAGTTTAGCGTTGGCGCAGACCCAACGGTTGTTCCGTTCGCTGTTCCACAAAGACCATTGACTGGCGGAACACTAGTACATGCAACACTCGATGATGGTGTACCAATTGTTCCAGTGCATGAATTTAAAACAGGACAATATCTCGGTCCGCAATTTGAATTCGCAGGAGTAGTTGTATTCACAGGACAAGGTGGAGTTGCGCAAGTCGTATTGCATTTTCCAGAAGCATTACAGTATGAACCCGCTTCACAAGAATTTCCGCCAACTTTGAATGCACCATATTCAAAACATGAATTGGCTGTATCGGTCGCAGAAGTATAAGTAACACCCATAAGAGTAGTGCTATATGCTACCGGAGTTGTCGCTTGCGATCTGCCACATGGATCCATCGCTAGCATACAATAATTATTTCCCGGCGCTTGTAAGCAGCCTGAGTGTTGCATCGGATCCCAACCTATCGTTGCATTTGGGCACGCACCAATTGTTGGCGTGAATCCGCCGTTCACATTCGGACATAAAGAAACAACTCCGCAGGCCTTAGTAGCAGCTGTTGGATATGTGACTTGATTTTCAAAATCAGGATTTGTACCAAAAACTTGATTTCCGCCGTTAGCAATACCAATCGCGGTATTCCCATCTTTACACCAATCTTGACTACGTGTTGCTCCTGCCCCACCACAATAATTTACAATATTCATATCAAAATCGTAAGCACCATCTATAGCTGAGGCCGGAAGTTGGGCAACGCAATTACCACCCGTACACACACAGGCAGGATTTTGAACAGTGCCATTCGGTAATCTTAGAGTCGCCGTACAAGAATCTGTTACAAAACCTGAATATGCTCCAGCAGGTACAGCATATGTCACAGGAACAGAAAATCTAGGAGCGCCACTTTCACACTGATACTGATTTGCACCGAAGGGACTGAGTGCGGTCGCATATTTCGCCTGTGAGGTGATCGTACTGTCTCGCCCGAGTTGCGCAGCAAGAGTTGTGGGAGCTATACGAAGTGTCGTTTCTGTAATGCTTCCTACGACTGGCGCAGGTGGAATTACAACAAAGTGAGGATCAGATGCAGCAGCGCAACTGTTTGGATTTGTACTACAGAATGAAGGACCAATATTTCCTCCTGTATCAACAGCTCTCACATCGACAACGTAAGCTCTTCCTTCAGTCAAACTTGAAAGAGTGATTGTGGCATTCGTTGTGACTTCTGATCTTTCATCATTGTATGTTGGAGTGTATTCAATTCTTACCGTACCCGCATTTGCACCATTGTGATCATAAACCCGAGCGGTTTCACACGGCTCCCAGTGATTTGGATTATTTGTAAACCAATTCTTTTCACCAATCTTACATAGAAAAGAAGACCCAGGCTCTGATTCTAGACAATTGTTTACGCAAGCTGTGTTCGAAAAAGTATTAAATAAATTAAGTGCTCCCAAACTGTTACAAGCTCTACTCTCCACTTGAGACAAACACTGAGTTAGACAGCTTGAGCCTGAGGAGTTTTTTACAGTTTTAACTTTGAAAACCACAGGAGTTGCAGCATTGCAATGAGATGGAAGACCATTTTTCCCTGCGGGACAAAACGCGCCTTGACCTTGCATTTCCATTAAAGTTAAAGAAGCAGCCTTGTCTGCATTCTGCTTGATCGTCCCACCAGCAACGCAAGATTTGCCATTGCCAATCCCATCCATTGTGACTTTTACTTTAAATTCTGTTGGAGTACTGTATGTGGATCCTGGAATGTTTGCGATTGCCAGTCTTCTGCCGGTGCATATACTCGCACCTGCTGGAGATTTAAAATTAACTGCCAAATCAATCGTTACATTTTTTTCTGAAATGCGAAGACCGGGACGAGTTGTTGAATCATCTAAGAATCTTGTTCCACAATTTGGATTATTCATATCCAAATCTGAACAACAAAAATCCCCACTGGCGGCCAAAGCCAAAAGCCTATTCGTTGAATTTTTAATATTTAGGTTGTTGAAATATTTCCAGTTGTTGGGAACTGCCTGAGCATTGTTTGATATACTCATACGAAAACCTGAAGGCCCCGTAAAAAGTGGAGCCGACACTCCCCCAAATACAAATCTATCCAAACCATCATCTGTTTTATCAAGACCACTGGCGTAACTTGTAGTTCCCGGAGCTGGACCATAAGATGAAATAAATAAAGAGGTTTCATCTTTCTTTATGTATTCCACAATCGAATTTGCAATATTTTGACAACTGCCTGAGAGTTCAAGTTTTACACTCTGCTGATTTTGGCTAGTTACAAAATGGGCCACGACTAAGGCAATCGTCACCACCATCGACGCCGCTATTAAGGCGCCAACCAATCCCATGCCATCTTCATCCAACAACTTTATATGGTTTTTTACTGAATGGTTTTTCATAGTAATCATAGTATTTTATCGGATCAAGCGAGTCAAAACTAGACATAAATCTAATTCATTGTATCAGCATGAGACACTGTTGCTAAATCTCAATCTGTACGCCCACTTCGATCACATTTTGCGGAGGAATGCTAAAGAACGCCATCGGTCTTTCGGCATTTCTCGACATGAGTGCAAAGAGTCGTTGTCTCCAGCTTTTGAAGAATGACTTTTCTTTCGTTACGATTGTTTCTCTGCCGAGAACAAAAGTGGTATACTCGAGTGGAAAATGAAGACCGGCTTCTTGGCAGGCTTTTAAAATCAAATATATATTTGGCTTTTCCATA
>JANMFM010000190.1:0-7225 GCA_031374125.1 Bdellovibrionales bacterium | reverse complement strand
AAATTCAAAATCATGATTATAGAGGACAACCCTACTACGTTAAAATTATACAAAAAAGAAATTGCAGAAAAATATGATGTTGATTACTTTCAGGATGCCAGATCTGCACTTTCACACTACGAGAAAACTAAGTATGACCTTGTTATTACTGATCTAATGTTGCCTCTCAAAAGCGGGGAGGCCCTCATATTTGATATAAAATACTCAAACCCAACACAAAAAATTGCCGTCATCTCTGGATCTCCCGAATCTTTACAGCTCAAAGAGTATGACAACATTCAGGTTTTTGAAAAACCTGCTAAAATATGCGAAATCATCTCTTGCACTCTTTTAGGTCGGACTCGACCTGATGCTAGAACCGATGCTATCCAACGCAGAAAACATAAAAGATTTCATGTGAATCTAAATGCTGAGATTTCAGTTTTAAACGAAAAAATATCCATCAACGTAACTAATGTGAGTTTAGGAGGATTGCTTATTAAGGGAGGACTACCCAACTCCATTCACGATGAGTCTATTCCTATTACTCTTTCAATCCTAAATCAGAATCTTTCCCTGAACGTTAAAAGATGTTGGCAAAAAGATGGCGTTGGCACAGGAGTTAAGTTTCAAAGCTTAGGACACTCTGAGTATTCTCTATTGGAATTATTTTTAGAGTCATTAAGAGCGGACAATGACACCTAAGTCTCCCTTGGAAGTTGCAACGGAGGATTTAGAAAATCTAACTCGCTTCATATCCCATGACTTACGCTCACCAATTCGAAGTATCATAGGGTTCAGCAACCTGCTCTTGGACCAGTCCCCACAAGTCTTTGATGACTCTGCTATATCTAATATTAAAACTAACATTAAAAAAATTATTGGAGTTGCTCAACGCACACAGCTACTTATCGACAGTATGTTGACCTATACTCGCTTGAGCGAAAGAAAAATTCAAGTTTGCGAATTGGACTTAACCAGAATCTGTACAGAAGTTTGTTCAAGCATCGTGAGTAATAGAAAAAATATTCATTCTAAGCCAATTGATATCCTTATAACACCAAACCTCAAAGCCCAGGGCGATAAAACTCTTATTACTGTTATGCTGGAAAACCTAATAGATAACGCTCTTAAATTTGCATCAAAAAATGAAACTGTAAAAATTCAAATTGGCTCTACCACAACACCTAAAGGAAATGCCTTTTTTATTCAAGACAACGGCGTTGGATTTGACATGGCCCACGCGCAATATTTATTTACACCCTTTGAACTCTTGCACAATCAAGAGAAATACAGTGGCATAGGAATGGGTTTACCTATTTCAAAAAAAATTATTGATTTGCACAATGGTGCTATTTGGTTTGATTCAAAAGTAAATTCAGGTACTACTTTTTATTTTCAGATCTAAATTTTATATTTAGTATTTTAAAATTTAGTATTTTATATTTAGTATGTTCAGATTTAGCGTGGTGAAGTGCGTAAGACCTAAGCCGTATGCACTTCACTTTACGCTGCGCGTATATTAGTTAACCACTTTTACGTTATTAGCTTGTGGGCCTTTTTTGCCTTGGCCAATTTCGAACTGAACTTTATCGCCTTCATTAAGTTGAATCCCGCCGATGTCGTTAGCGTGAACAAAAACGTCTTTACCACCGTCGTCTGGCGTAATAAATCCGAAACCTTTACCTGCATTAAAAAACTTCACTTTACCTGTTTGCATATTCTCTCACTGTTTAAGAATGGCACCTTGCCACTCATAGAACATAAATTATGTCCTAAAGTGGCAAGTAAGTTAAACATTATTTTGATTATTTTGCGAAGCATCTCTTTTGAGCCTCTGCCAGCTCCTGTCTTG
This sequence comes from Bdellovibrionales bacterium, assembly GCA_031374125.1. Taxonomy (GTDB): domain Bacteria; phylum Bdellovibrionota; class Bdellovibrionia; order Bdellovibrionales; family JAEYZS01; genus JAEYZS01. The sequence goes on along the minus strand of JANMFM010000190.1, from coordinate 5,391 downwards.
CCTCATCCTCAGTCATTGGAACCAGCATAAAGGATTCTTTTATGGCTGGGGATAGGTTGGGGTTAGTAATTTCGTATTGCACCGCCCTCTCATCAGTTTGCGTAAAATTCATTTTTGAGAGGATTCTTCCGCGGCAGCTGTCCACAAGTTCACGCAAATAAGTGCTTGTTGTAGCCAGTACTTTGGAATAGCGGCCTTCCCAGTATTGAACTCGGCGAGGGTTTTCGTGCAAGTTGGGGTAGTTTTGCGTGGCCCAAGCAAGTTGCAAACTTTGATCTTGCTTGCAAGATTCCGCAACGCTTTCTTTTTCACTGAGTTTTGTGATGTACTCTGAAACACAGCTGCTGTGATTATAAATAAAATACCTGCGGTTGAATTCGTAATAATTATTATCACCGTGGTGAATATTTCTGGCTTCGGCGTTCATCGCTGCTACTGACAAGATCATAATTAATAATTTGTTTTTCATATTTTTTCCTTAATTTTGGTTATTTAAATTGAATTTTATTTTTCCTCTAAAGTAATTACGTGGTGGATTCGAAATCATATCCATAATAAATTCGGAGCCTCCTGAATAATCTATGCTGGATAAGCTTAAACTTTCTTTAGGTAGTGCTGCCAAAATATATCTATCGAATAGGTTCTTTAAATCAAACTCGTCAAAAAGAAGAGACTTATAATTATTGACATTTATTTTTAGTCTGTTTCCGTTCACACTTTCAGAATAGACTTTAATAAATAATGAATTAGGGTATCGTTGACTTAAAGCATACACATGAGTACTAATAAATGGGGTACACTCTTGTCCCAAACCTCTCTTTTTACAATTTATAAACTGAGTTCCTAACAAATTTAAAATTGAGATATTATCGTCTTTCACTAAACCATTCATAGCTCCTGTTTTCAAATCTGATTTGATTGCCGAAATGAGTACATCACCGTGAGTTCCAGATGTTTTTAGCCAACGAACTAATTTCTCAGGAGATGAGAGATTTTCAATGTGAGCTTGAAAAGACATTTCAGCATCAATCACTTGCGCATACGTGGCTTTTGGATTGATCAACCAGTAGATCTCATGAAAGAGAATTGCCTGTTGTTCCGTTGGCTTTAAACTGAAATACTCTGGGAAGAGATAAGTTGTTCCATTCTCAGTATCCGTGATCGCAAAAAGAGCCACTTCGTTCACATTGACCTTCATCACACGACCATATTCCTCAAGTAATCTCGCTCGAACCTCCGGAGTAAATGTATTGGCTTGCACTCGGTAGTACTTTCTAACCGATGAAGGCATTAGCTTTGAAGCATACTTCACTTTTGTGAGTTCACTTATATAAGCGTTAGTATTGAAAAAATGAATCAACTGCGCCAGCTGTGGAACTTCATCTGAAGTTGCTTCCAGAGGCTCAGTATAAAAACCCGCACTGTAAAAAGTCATGTAGCGACCATTGCGCGTAATGCCTCCACCACCCTGACCGTTTCCGCCTTGGCCTTTCGGCACAGGTCGCTCGCTGGGTTCCGCAGCGTAAACACTTGGACTCGCGTAGAACATGGCACATGCCAAAGCTATCTTAATTAAATTTTTTATATTCATAATTAGTTCTCCTATTTTTTAGTAATTTTATTTTTTTAATTCTTGGGTTAAAGGAAAAAAGGCAATTGTAAGCTGATAAACTTCATCAAACTTTTCTCGATCAGAGGAAGGTTGGAAGTAGGCATCAAGCTCGTCTCTTAATTTATTTATGCGTTCTTTAAATTCTGGCAAGCGATCTTTGGTGATCGACACGGTTAACGAAACATTCTCACGTTTAGAGAATTCAACAGACTCCACCGCATTGTGAGCTTTTTTGAGTAACTCCTTTTGCAACTCTTGCCTTGCAATCGTCGTGGAAACGTTATTGGTCCAATTGTTATTGGGTTTAAGTAGTTTGATTTTCGTTTTTTCTATAGAGATAAATTCCATTCGAGTTAAACGTTCCAAACAGTCTTGTATCTCTTGATGATGAAGAGCTAACCGACTTGCCATCCACTTTGCATCGGATTTAAAATTTTTAGTTTTGATTAATTCTAAAATCGCAAAGTGTGCCCACTCCGACAAAATGCTGACCTCATCCTCTGCCATCTGACTGTACTGAACACTCTCCATGTCATAATAGGGATAAAGAAACAAAGGGACGGCCGTAGCTTTGATTTTAAGCTTTGGTACGATTCTTTCCGCAATGGTTGGGCTGATCGATCTTTGTCCATTCATTATCTTGGATAAAAAAGACTGATTGATATCTAGCGCTTTAGCGTAAGCTCTCATCGAGTAATTGGCATTCACCTTACGACGGCGAACAAACTCTTTTTGTAGTTCTATTCTTAAATTAGTTGTTTGGTTGGTTGTTAATTTCATAAAGAGGGTTGTAACATTCAGAATGACGCACAACAATTTTTTTGTACTCAAAGTGAAGCCAGCTTGGACTCACTATGAATAATTTATATCTTGCATCTCTTCTGTCATTCTTAAATAATGAATCTTTATTGAAGGGAGATCGTTATGGTTCAGATGGAGGGAATTTATAAAGGCGAAAAGCGTTGCGAACTCACTCATGGACCTTCGCAAACAAAAATCAATACGGATGCTCCGAAGGACAATAAGGGAAAAGGCGAAGCATTCTCCCCGACCGATCTGATGTGTGCCGCCCTCGGAAGTTGCATTCTTACGACCATGGCCATCGCTATAGAAAAAAATGATTTACCTATTGATATTCGCGGGGCAAAGTTTTCGGCGACCAAAGAAATGCAAGTGGATCCCAGAAAGATTTCAAGACTCACCGTAAAAATCGAAATGCCCGCAGGCATTCCCGAAAACAAAAGGCATTTTTTAGAAAGAGTTGGAAAGAACTGTCCCGTAAGACTCAGCCTCGATCCAACGATTGAAGTCATCGAAGAGTTTATTTGGAATTAAAATTTTAAATATTTACTCTAATTTGCTACCTTCTTAAAAAGAACCGGAGTCCTTAAGGACTCCTGGAAATTGTAGCGGGGAATTCAATTCACATTTCTTTTTTTCTTTTCGTTCTTTGTATTCGGCCAAGGAAATGCACGTCGAACGGCGCTCGATAAAGTCTGCTACACTTTCCCCAGGCAACGGTTCTCCCGATAGCACAAGTCTATTCACAAGCTCTGAGATTGTAGACTGCTCTTCTTTTGTAAAGTGAACTTCGGCAAATCTTGCCCAATTTGGAGCGACGATGGCAAAAGCTTTTCCTTTGTTTTCTTTATCATCAGCGGTGATCACGCGATCCCCAGACGTACCTTCCCAAACTCTGGCAATCCAAGTGAGATGATCACGTGGGATATCCACTCTTGCTCCGGAAATTTCTGAGGCATTTGCGAAAGCTTTTTGTTGTGCGATTTTTACTCCAGCCTCTTTGAATCCTGAGTCCGCTTGGCCAGTTGATTCTATTGTGATAAAATTATAACCCATGCGTTTTAATTCTTTGGCCGCATTTGGGCCATCCGCAATCAATAAGTCTGGCGTACCTTGGGATAAAATTTCTTTAAAAAGTTGATCGCGGTAATTCTGGGTACTTTCCAAAACCGCTGTCCACTCTTCACTTGTCGCCCCATCCATCATCATGGGAACGGTACTGAGCACTAGATAATCACTTCCCACGCCAAGATCGTTCATTAAACCATTCAGGTACTGGCCTCTTTCGCCAGTGGCCGCCTTTGAAGTGATAAAGCTATCGTAACCATGGGGATCGGCAAGAATCACCACGCGCGGACTTTTAAACGTTCCACGGTAATGTCCAAAGAGCCCTGCCTCTGGGTGAGATTTAAAATTGAAGGCATCGATTCCATATTTATCAAACATGATACCCACAGTTTTTAAATACACATCGTCTTGCTCATCAAGAGACATGCCTGCTTTGAGTTTTTCTTTAAGAATGCCTTGAGCCTCATCATCATACTGAGCCTTCACCCAAAGAACTGACTTTTTATCTAGAGTTTCAAAAAGTAATTTTGCATAATTCTTGGATGGCCCACGGTCATATTTAAATAACCATGATTCAAACTTTGGACGACTCGTGAGCACATTATGACTATTCACAAGATCTTCATTGGATGGTGTGGATTTTTCCATTTCCTTTAGTTTTTCTTTTGAAAACTGGGCCTTGTCTCTTGTTCCAATCACAATGGTACTGCTGCCGCTACGTTGCGCTGTTGATACAGGTAACAAACGCATATCTGTTATTCCTGGATCACCGTGACTTGGTGGAATGATTCCTCTGCCATAAGAGTAAGGCTTTCCTTCTAAGAAACGAGAACTGAGATTTTTTTCTGGAGCTGGTGGAACCCAACCTCTGGATTGTTCTTCTTTGAGAGGCGAGAGTAGTTCTTTTTCTACGCTCTTGGCCGCACTTCCTTTTCTGGTCATCTCCCCCATGCTCAAAGCTGTGGGATGAGGAGCTCCTACAAAAACAACATCCGGGGCCGTGATATATTCTGCACCGGCGCAAGCTCCGGCTTGACTTCCTTCACACGGAATTCTTAATCCTTGGATAGATCTAGTTTTTTTGCCATTCACTTCCATGGTTTCTAGATCCCAGCCACCAAATTGTTCCGGATAAAGAACTCCATTTTTTTGAGGTCCACCGCGCGTGAACACCATCAATTGAGTCGCGGCTTCAACATTGGCTGCCAGCAATTCTTTGGCGTTCGTGGTGCTAATGCCTTCGGTTGTTTCACGATCTGCATCTCTGTAGTCAAAAGGTTTATCTAAAGCTGCTATACGTTTTTTTAGAATTCTAATTTGTGATTGAATAGATTTAGAACTTTCTTGCTCTTCTAGTTCCTTAATTTTTTTATTTAAAGAATCTTTGAAAGTACTTAAAACTGCTGGGTTTTGAAGGAGAACTTGAGCAACATCTTCACCATCTTTGGTTAAAGGTACTGCCCACTCATTATTGCCACCGGCTCCTACCATTTTAAATACCGGTACGTTGTATTGCTCTCCGCTACCGACACTAGATCTTGCCGTCACTTTTCCACCCAGATGATTCACAAGATTTGCTCCCGCATCTTTTCCGGCTTGTCCAAGCATCATTACCATTTTTAGAGAGTCTAGATTATTTCTGATAACCCATGATAAAAAACGATTTCTCCATTTTCCATAGAGACCATCATGGGTCATGAGCCATTGTCTGTTCTCAATCACATTGAGATACTGAATAGACTTCCCATCCTTAACCACCGGCGTGCTGCGACTCCCGTACTGTCCTGAAATTGTATTCACATAAAGATTTGTAAAGAACAAAGTAGTCAAATGCGACAGGCTTTTTCGGCTTCCTGGAGTATTTTTTCTCTTTGTAAATGATCTTCTTCGATTCGTCCCAAAATAGGCTT
>JANMFM010000013.1:0-9530 GCA_031374125.1 Bdellovibrionales bacterium | reverse complement strand
AAAAGGTACCAGCTTCCCTTTCCGGGTCACGTTGCGTAAGAATTATGCGCCGTGACCCGGAAAGGGAACCCGGTACCTATCAGGAGGAACGATGCTAACGGAAAAAATATTTTTAGTTGCTCAGAATGGTGCGGAAGCTATCTTATGGCTCCTACTTTTACTCAGCGTATTCAGTATTGCTATCATTATTGAAAGATACCTAACGCTTAGAAACTACAAAACACAAAGTGATAAAGCCAAAAAACAACTTCTCGAAGCTCTGAGAACAAACAACTTAGGCGAAATCGAGGACATGAATAAGGACAAAGAAACTCTGGAAGGACGCGTTCTTTCTCACGTGTTTAAGCACTTAAAAGAAAATGGACCTGCCGGCACAGAAGAAATCATCAATAGTCATATTATTTTTGAAAAACAAAAAATGGAAAAGGCCCTAAACTTCTTAGCTACCCTTGGGTCTAATGCTCCGTTCATTGGATTATTAGGAACTGTACTCGGTATCATGAAGGCATTTAACGATTTAGGTTTAGGTCAAGCTGTGAACCAAGCTTCTGGATCGGCAATCATGGTGGGTATTGCGGAAGCTCTCGTGGCAACAGCCGTTGGACTTTTTGTCGCGATCCCCGCAGTTATTGCTTTTAACTATTTCCAAAAGCAAGTTCGCTATGTAGTACAAACAATGGAAGGCTTAAAAGAACTTTGCTTAGCTTACTCTAAAAAAACAAACCGCACGTAATCCTGGAGTGATTTATGGCTTCAAAAATGGCTTCTTCAGATGATGACCAACCGATATCAGAGATCAACGTCACTCCATTCGTTGATATCATTCTCGTAGTGCTTATTATTTTTATGGTGACGACTCCGATCATTATGAATCCCAGCGTGCAGATCAATCTTCCAAAAGCTGCAAGCGGCGACGAAACTGTTCCTTCGCACCTGAATATATCTATCGATAAAGCTGGCGATATTTTTATGAATGGAAAGAAATCAACCATTGAAGAGCTTTCTACCGAAACAAAATCACAGATCGGTCAAAACGCCGAACTTCAAGCCATCGTCTCGGCAGATAGCGAAGTTTCACACGGTCGCGTGATCGAAGTGATTGATGCGGTGAAATCCTCAGGGGTAACCAAGTTCGCCATCAGTATCTCAAAAAAATAAATATCAGTTCAATATGAATTTCTGAATCCACAGCCCCGCAGGGGTTAGGCCTGGATGGCCGAAGATTCAGAAACCATCAACCAAGGACTGGCGATAGTTTTCAGGCTTCAAATAAGAATCCAAAGAAATTTTTAATTTTTCTAAGAATTCTTGGTGATCAATTTTTTTACCCGTAAGCTCCTCAAGAGAAACCATCGTCTCTGTAGAAAATCCACAAGGCTTGAGACCTGTATGAGCGTTAGGATCATAATCTAGATTTACCGCAACGCCATGATAAGAAACCCACTTCTTCACCGCAATGCCAATGGAGGCTATTTTTTGTTTCCCAATCCATACGCCCGTATTGCCTTCAGAAACATGAGATTCCACGCCGTAAGATTTCAGCGTGTCAATAACAGCAAATTCGATATTTCTTAAGAACTGATGGAGATCACGATTTCTTTTGGATAGATCAAGAATCGGATACGCCACAAGCTGCGAAGGGCCATGATAGGTAGCTCTTCCGCCTCTTTGCACTTCGACAACATCACCCTTCCAACTCATAAGATCACCTTCTTGAGTGCCTCTACCAAGAGTTACCACCGGGGGATGTGCACAATATATAACTTGTTCTTCTTCGTCTCCTTCGGAAACCAAGTGAACAAGTTCTAATTGTTTATTGAGGGCTTCTTCGTAACCGATCAAGCCCCAATCAGTGAATTTCATTCTAACCTCAAACTATATATAGGTATGTTCGCCTCAGGCGAAATCAAATACCCAGAGCGGATGGAGTTCTATCTCTTAATGGCTTTTGAATAATATGAATTGCGTGACCCAAAGTTGCTTCCGCACCCTCCATCATCGCTTCACCCAATGTTGGATGGGGATGGATTGTTAGAGCGATATCTTCTAATGTTGCACCCATTTCAATTGCTAATGCAGCTTCGGAAATCAAGTTCGAAGCTTCTGGTCCAACAATATGAACTCCCAATACTAAATTGTTTTTAGCATTAGCGATCATTTTGATAAAACCATCAGTCTCCATCATTGAAACCGCTCTACCGTTTGCAGCGAATGGGAATTTTGCAATTTTTAAATCTGTAAATCCTTTGGCTTTGCATTCATCTTCAGTCATACCTGCAGATGCAATTTCAGGATCAGTGAAAATCACAGCTGGAACTGTTTTCACATCGTAGGCACGATTTTTTCCGGCAATCACTTCCGCAACTAAAACTCCTTCATGCGAAGCTTTGTGCGCAAGCATAGGTTGACCCGCGATATCTCCGATAGCGTAGATGCCTGGGAGATTAGTTTGTCGCTTAGGATTTACTTTAATGAATCCTCTCTCATCCAGTTCAAGACCAATGCCTTTCAGGTTCATTTCGTCTGAGTTTGGTTTTCTTCCAACAGTAACTAAGATTTTATCAGCTTCGATTTTTTCTTCTTTTCCGCCAACTTCCACAGTCACTTCAACGCCGCTTCCTTTTTTCACAAAAGATTTAGCCTTAGCTTCAGTTAAAATCTTAACACCTTGTTTTTTAATTTTTCTAACTACAACTTGAACACATTCTTTATCCGCAGATCCAAAGAGAACATCTTTGTTGGCTTCAAGAACTGTTACTTCTGTTCCAAGTTTAGATAAATAACCAGCAATCTCTAATCCGATGTATCCACCGCCGATAACTGCTAATTTTTTTGGAAGTTCTTTCAGATCAAGTGCGCCTGTCGATGACATCACTGTCTTTTCATCAAATTTAAATCCAGGAATTTCAATTGGACGAGAACCAGTAGCAATCACAAAGCTTTTCGCCTGGATTTTTTCTGTTTTCTCTTTTGATTTCACCACAAGAACTGTTTTTGATTCAAAAGTTGCATCACCAAAAATAATATCTGCTGAGTTTCCTTTTAGAAGTTGGTTCACACCATTAGACATTCTATCGCAAACACTTTGTTTCCATTCTACGAGAGTTCCCATATCGAGAGAAACTTTTCCAACTTTGATTCCCATTGTTTCAGCATCGTGACCGAGTCTGTGGTAAAAATGAGAAGCCGTGATCATTGCTTTAGAAGGAATACATCCTACGTTTAAGCAAACGCCACCAAGTTTTTCTCTTTCAATCACACAAGTTTTAAGTCCAAGCTGCGCAGATCTAATCGCTGCAACATAACCACCAGGACCAGAACCAATTACACATACATCATAATTCAACATAACTAACTCCGCTTAAACGAATATAAAATTAAACTAGGTCTAACATCAACACGCCTGGATTTTCCAAACGTTCGATAAATGCTTTTAAGAACCTTGCAGCTTCAGCGCCATCGATCAATCTATGATCTGCAGTGATAGAGAGATTCATAACTTTTACTGAGCCCACTTTTCCATCTTTTTCTAAGAACAATCTATCCGTGATCTTGTACATTCCTAGAATTGCAACTTCAGGGTGATTGATGATTGGAGTTGCAAATGCTCCACCAATGCTACCAATGTTCGTGATGCTGATCGTTCCACCTTTCATGTCGTCTGGCGCAAGTTTATTTGCACGAGCCTTACCTGAAAGCTCCACGATCTCTCTTGAAATTTCTAAGATTGATTTTTGATCAGCATTTTTAATTACCGGAACAACTAAACCGTTGTCCGTGTCTGCCGCAAAACCAAGATTGAAATATTTTTTGTAAACGATTTCTTCCGCTGCATCGTCGATGCTTGCGTTGAATTTCGGGAATTCTCTCATCGTAGCAATCATCGCCTTCATTAAGAATGGAAGATAAGTTACTTTCACTCCAGATTTTTCGGCTTTTACTTTTAGTCCTTCTCTCAATGCTACAAGTGAAGTTACGTTTGCTTCGTCCACCAATGAGAAGTGCGGAATGATGTGTTTTGAAAGTTGCATCTTCTCTGCAATCTTTCTTCTGATTCCTCTCATTGGAACTCTTTCTTCCACTGCACCTTGAGGTCCTTGATAAGGAGCTCTTGGGATAGACATGCCTGGGGCTTTCGTTGGAGTACCTGAAGAATGAGTTTCAAGACCTCCACCGCCACCTTTGGCAACATCGTCTCTAGTTACTCTACCGATGGGACCAGAACCTTTTAGATTATTGATATCCACACCACTCTCACGCGCAAGTCTTCTTGTTCCGGGAGATGCAAGCACATGGCTGGCCGCTACGGGAGGATAAACATCGTTGTGTCCGTTTGAACCATTTGATGGTGGAGCAGATTTTGTTGCTGGAGTCGAAGCAGCTGTTTTTGCAGCTTGAGGAGCTGGCGCTGTAGTCTTTGGAGCTTCCTTAGCTGGAACAGCAGTTGCGCCCGCACCGCCAGTTTCAATAACTAACATCGTTGCGCCAACTTTAATTACGTCGCCTGGTTTTACTTTTAATTCTTTAACAGTTCCTTTTGTAGGACTTGGAATTTCAACAGTTGCTTTATCCGTCATTACTTCAGCAAGTGGTTGATCTTGATTTACTGAATCACCAGCTTTTACCAGCCACTGAACCATTTCACCTTCAGTCACACCCTCACCGATATCAGGAAGTTTAAACTCTAACGTTGCCATCATGTCCTCCAGAGACTTCTGCACTTATTTCTTTTGCTGTTTCTAATCTTTTCTTTTCTATAACACCTTTCATAAAGAATTCCCCAGCACGGTAAGAACTTCTTACGAGCGGACCACTGGCAACATAGAGGAAGCCCATGTCTTCAGCTACTTTTTGCCAGTATTGGAATTTTTCGGGTGTTACAAATTCAACTACTTTTAATTTTGTTTTTGTTGGCTGCAAATATTGACCGAAAGTCACTACATCACATTTCACCGAGCGTAGATCTTTTAATGTCTGCATGATCTCTTCATCGGTTTCACCAAGACCCAGCATGATCGAAGACTTGGTGTACATCTTCGGATCAATATTTTTTACGATTTGCAAAATATCTAAAGTTTCTTTGTAGCCTGCGCGAGGATCGCGCACTTTCGGCGTAAGTCTTTCTACAGTTTCGATATTGTAAGCATACACATCCGGCTTAGCTCTCACCACCCTACCAATCCATTCCGGATTGGCCTTAAAGTTTGGCGTAAGAATTTCTACAATCAGATGTTTGTTATTTTTTTTGATCACTTCCACCGTACGCGCAAAATGATCCGCACCATGATCAGGCAAATCATCACGAGTCACCGATGTGATCACGATATAATCCAATGCCAATTGTGAAATCGACCATCCCACTTTTTCTGGCTCGTCCCTATCGATAACACCTTTGGGATTTCCCGTTTTAACTGCACAGAATCTGCAACCACGAGTACACACTTCACCCATCAGCATGAAAGTTGCCGTTCCCCCGCCCCAACATTCTGCAATGTTTGGACAGCGTGCTTCTTGGCAAACGGTTGCGAGTTTTAAATCCGCCAACATTTCTTTGATTTTTAAATAAGATTCTCCCGCTGGTGGACGAATTTTAATCCAGTCAGGTTTTCTTTGGGCTGCTCTTTTTTGTTCATCGACAGGTTTATCCGTCGGCTTTTCTGGCATAGTCATAGACGTTCAGTTCTAGACCGACTAACCGAAATTGGCAACCCGAGCCCATTGAAACCAAGTATTACGCGCCGCAAAAGGTGAGCCGCACCTTTTCCAAAGATTTGCGTCATTGTCGACATTTTATGAGAAGTCGGCCATAAGATTGTATGGAATTCTCAAAGCCAATCCTAGAAGGCACTTTTCTGAAACGTTATAAGCGATTCTTTGCAGATGTCGAACTCAATGGTGAAATTGTTGTGGCCCATGTTGCCAATTCTGGAAGTATGCGTGGATGCAATATGCCCGGTATGCCTTGTCTTGTGAGCTTTGATGATAATCCGGCAAGAAAGCTCAAGTATACCCTCGAGATGATAAAAACGCCGACTTCATGGGTTGGTGTGAATACGCAAGTTCCAAACAAAATTGTGAAAGAAGCTCTGTTAAGCGATTCTTTCGGACAATATTCTAAATACAAAAAAGTTCATGCCGAAGCAAAAATCAACGATAAATCTCGTTTGGATTTCGCACTTTCCACAGATCCAGATATTGATTTTAAAAAAGTAGATCTTAAAAAAGGAAAAGATAAGTTTCATTTTATAGAAGTAAAAAATGTTTCCCTTGTCGAAGACAAGGTTGCTAAGTTTCCGGATTCCGTGACTGAGCGTGGGCAAAAACATTTGAATGATTTAATGGAATTAATTGATTGGGGACACACGTGCGAAATTCTTTATACTATTCAAAGAACCGATAGCAAAATGTTTGCCCCGGCAGCAGATATTGATTCTGTATACGCTGAAACTCTAAAAAAAGCTCACGACCATGGCGTAGTTATTTCTCCCTATCTTTGCGCTCTTTCTCCTCAAGGAATTTCTATTACAAACAAAAAAATCCCGTTAGCATTCCTTCTAGCCAAATCATTTGTTTGATCGAACTTCCAGATTGCATTTTATTCTCCAAGTAAAGATCCTGAACCTACGTATACGAAATATGTCTCTCCACCCGTAGAAAGAGTTCTCTGCGCTGCTAGTAAAGCACAATCATTTACTGCTATGCGCAATTTTAATATTGGCAACTTAGTGCTCTCATAAAATGTTGACTACACGAATACAAAGAATATCCAATGTTCGTGAAACTTAGATAACCACCATATTTTTATTAAAAATAGGAGCAATACATGAAAAAAATTTTAGCATTGGTAGTACTACTTAGTTTTTCCAGCGTACCAGCATTCGCCGTAAATTATGCAGTTAGATGTAAGGTAGATGATTCAAAATTTGGAGTGACACAAACTCCATTCACAACCAGCGAAGAACTTCCCCTAAGATTTTCTTTTAAAACAGGAAGCGGAGCGACTGTTAACCTTACTTACATTAAAGAATCTCACATTGAGTACACAGAGGGTGATTTAACATTTAAAGCCAGCCAACCTTCATATTATCAGCCTGGAGTTCCTCCATACACAGTACAAATCGGAGACAGATCGATTGTTATAACTTGTGAATTTGAAGCTTAATTGATTCTTTAGAAAAAGAGATTAACAAAATAAAAAAGGCGAGTTGTACTCGCCTTTTTTATTTGAGCTTTAGGTGCAACTAAATTATTTAGTTGCAGACAAATGCTGATCAATAATCTTAGAAAATTCTTCCGCCGGGAATGCACCACGGATAGAAACACCGTTGACTAAGTATCCTGGCGTTCCGTTGAATCCATATTTTCTAGCTTCTTCAACGTGAGCTTCGATTGTCTTCTTCACTTTTTCTGAAGAAATATCTTTTTTCACTTGAGCTAAATCAGCACCAGATTTTTTCGCAGCTTCTTCTAGGAACTTTTCTTTTTTAGTTCCAAGGCTTGCTTGGTTCTCAAAAATATAGTCATAGAATTTTTTTGCTTTATCCGCACCTTGCAACATAACAGCTTCAAAGTATTGAGCTGAAGGCATCGCCATTGGATGGAAATCCAGTGGTAGGTTCTTGAAAACTACGCGAACTTTATCGCCATATTTTTTTTGAACTTCACCCACTGTTGCGTGACCACGCTTACAGTAAGGACACTCGAAATCTGAATATTCAACCACGGTGATTGGCGCAGATTTATTTCCCCAAACTCTAGCCTCATCGATATCTACTTTCTTTGGATTTTTGAACTCTTCTTCTCTTTCTTGAGTTAATCCTTTTTCACGGTCTTCAAATTGTTGTTGTTGCGCTTTACGAACAGCATTGTTTAATGCATCCATAATTTTCGCTGGGTTTGCTTCGATTGCTTCTACTAAAATATCTGGATTTTCTTTAAGTGTTTTTTTTAAAGAATCTTTTCCTGTGCATCCGCTCTGAGAAATTGTTAGGCCTGCTGCAATAGCTAGAACCATAAAAATTTTAAATGTTTTCAAAAGCTGTCTCCTGTTTGTTTAACGTTGTTAAAGTTTGGTGTTAAGTTTAACTGTTTATTTCTAAAGTACTACATCATTGATTTTTAAGAATGTCTGAGGAATTTTCAAGTCCTAGCGCCTATAATGCGACATATTAGAGGCTAATTTTCTTCGATATACGCCTTAAGGATAGTTCCATTATGAGTAATTTCGAGATTTTTATGTTTTTCATAGTAAAGTCTTTTTAATGTCACAAGCGCGAATCCCCCACCGTAGTGATATGCTGAGCTTAAAATTCCAATCTTATTTCCATCTGCCTCTATTTCGAGCGGCAAAGATTTTTTAATAATCTCTATGTCACTTTCTTTAGCATTTTCAAAAGTGACCTTTTTAATTTTTTTAGAAACTCTGCCGTAAGTATAAATTTTTTCGATCACTTCCTGCCCTGGATAACACCCTTTGTTTCTATCCACCAAATTGTCGAGAGGTCCTTCAATCAAAATGTGATCTTCTGTTAAATCTTGGTAAGGTTTCGGAAAGCCAAAACTTGCTCTAATTGCATCATACTCCAGCTGGGTTACCGATTTTAGATCAAACGATTTTTTACCAAAAAAATATTTTCCAGATATTCCCCAGTTATACGCGTCGACCTGAATTTCAGAGATAAAATGGGCTTCTCCCCTTGCTTCCAAAGCAAAATATTTTTCAGTTTCGATTTTTAGATTTTCGGCAAAATGCATTTGCTCTAAATAAGCTTTAGTTTTTTCAAACATTTCTTTTTCGATGAAAAAATAAATTTTTTCGCCTTTTTTCCATACTGTAAAAAGAGAAATGAGTTTTGCCTGACCGTTCAAAAAAGCGCCATGAAGTGAACCTTCGATAGATTTTTTAAAGTTCAAAGTCGAGAGGCGATTCAAAAAATCTGCGCTATCTGGACCAGAGATTACCAGAAGCCCTACCTCTCCTCTATCGAATATAAAATTTTGTGGAATTCCTAAAACCATAGGCGTATTATGAGAATTTTAGAGGAAAAAGCAACGATGAAAGTCCGCAGCGTCATTATAGACTCTTTAAATCTTGAGTTTTTAGACTCAGACATTGCAAAACTTTCTAATCTTATCGACAAAGTTCTACTTCACCGCCGAAATCCTATCGTTCTTATCAACGAACAAGGCGATGATCTCTTAAGGAAAGTTCCAAAGCTCCTCGATTGTGATCTCGTTTACTCAGAGAGAAGTTCTCGAGATTTTGAAGGTCTAATGACAGGTTTACATGGCGCGGGAACTTGCGCATTTTATCTTCCAATTCGCGGAGATTATGGTGACGAAGAGATGTGGCTCGAAATGGAGAAAACCTTGATCCAACTCGAGTATATGCACAAGACCCACATCCTTATCCCCAAAGGACTAGGGCCATGGCTGATTACCCCCACAGGAACCCTCTATTTAAAAAGTAAAGACAGCTCCTACGAATTAGAAAAAGACAAAAATCTCAACAAGTTAGAAATAGAAAAAAG
>JANMFM010000121.1:0-50083 GCA_031374125.1 Bdellovibrionales bacterium | reverse complement strand
TCACAGAAGAACATATGTTGGAGCTATGCCTGGAAAAATCGTTCAGGCATTAAAGCAAGTAAAGTCAAAGAACGCCGTGATCGTGCTCGATGAGATCGATAAATTGGGTTCAGATTTCCGTGGCGACCCATCAGCAGCAATGCTCGAGGTGTTGGACCCGGAACAAAATGCAACTTTTAGAGACAACTACCTGAATGTAGACTTTGATTTGAGCAATATCATGTTCATCGCTACTTCTAACGTACTAGAAAATGTCCCCGCTGCTCTTAGAGATAGAATGGAAGTGATCAATCTTTCAGGTTACACAGAACACGACAAGGTGATCATTGCAAAGAAGCACGTTGTTGAAAGGCAAATTGAAGCCAACGGTATCACTGCTGAAAATATCGAATTCACAGATGAAGGCCTTGCTCACTTAATAAGTGCTTACACTAGAGAGGCAGGACTAAGAAATCTAGAAAGAGAGATCGGTAGTGTTTGCAGAAAAGTAGCCAAAGACGTTGTCATGCAAAATGTGAAGAAAAAAATTATTACAGCAAAAGTTGTCGAAGAATTATTGGGTCCAGCTCGCTATCAAAGAGACGAAGACATGGATCAAAATAGAATCGGCGTAACAAACGGTTTGGCTTGGACATCTGTGGGTGGTGAAGTTCTCTTTATCGAAGCCATCAAGATGAAAGGTACAGGAAAACTAGTTCTTACGGGTCAAATGGGCGATGTAATGAAGGAATCTGCGACAGCAGCTATGTCTTACGCAAAAGCCAACGCGAAAGAATTAGGAATTGATGATAAGATTTTTGATACTTATGATTTCCACGTTCATATACCTGAGGGAGCGACTCCTAAAGACGGTCCATCTGCAGGTATCACGATGGCGACATCACTGATCAGCTTGTTCACAGATGTGCCGGTAAGAGGCGATGTGGCGATGACAGGCGAAGTAACGATCACAGGCAGAGTATTGCCAATCGGTGGCTTACGAGAAAAAGCTCTTGCAGCCCTCAGACTTGGAGTAAAAGACGTGATCATTCCGTTCGCAAACGTGAAAGATCTTAAGGACATTCCTGAAGACTTCAGAAAAGAATTGAATTTCATTCCAGTAAAATACTTAAACGATGTAATTGCGATTGCCCTAGATAAAACAAAGGCTAAGAAAACATCGACTAAGGCAGGCGGCGGCGGTCACAAGAAAGAAAAGATCGCTTCTTCGCCTGCAGCTTAATCCAGGATTAGGGTGAGGTTAAATTTGTTTTAACCTCACCCTGTTGCTCAATTGTTCCTAAAATGTTGCTTTGAAAACTAATTTCATAAATAATTTCAATTTTGACTAAGGTCTAGTCTGCTCCATACCGATACATTTTATAGATGAAAAAAAGAGACATATTTTTATTTTTAAGTTTCGCCACACTGTTTGTACTTTTCGCGATCTTTCAAAATTTCTCATTTCCCGTAAAACAACTTCAGCATATTACAAATAAAGATTTTTTTCCCGGAAAACTTCATAAGTTTATTCCCACTTATGCTTTTAAAAATTACATAGGCAACAACGAAGATATTGAAGCTCCTTATGGATATAAAGAGGAAATAAATAGAAGAATTGCCAGTCAGGATGCTCCTATTATTTTTGATGATAAAAAATTTGTGAAAGATGAATTAAAAGCTTTGCCTGTTTATAAAAATATAAAAGACATGATCGAAACAAGCTCGAGTGATAATACTGCTCCTTGCATTGATAACCCTATCGAGCCACTAAACAACTGCTTTACAGAATATAATGGTGAACATTCTAAGTCTGATTCTAGTTCCTTAAAAGTAAAAGCAAATCCTCTTAGAGGAACTGCGAGTATTTCTGTACCAGGAGATATCGAATCCAAAATGATTTATGATGGTGACCGCAATAGCGTTAATGTTCAGTTCAAAAAATATTTAAATCCAGATGCGGGTTTAAAAGTAGAATTGGATTCCGAACAGCAATCCGGATCAATCAATATTGATGTGCGCTGGTAAAGGATTTGCTAGGTAGCCTCCTCTCCGAATCGTGCTGCGTAATTTATTACGCATCGTGACCCGGAAAGGGAAGCTGGTACTTTTCAAAAATGATTTTTTCTCGATGAAAAACCAGTGATATTTTCTAGTTCTTTTTTGAGTCTTTCGTTATCGAATTCTAAAACTCGAACGAGTGTTTTCAAGTCGGAAACTTCTTCTTTCAGTTGAAAGATTTGTTCTTCTTTGCTTTGCAGTGACGCAAGATATGCTTTTTTGAGTTCTTCTAGAATTTCATTTTTCTGTACAGCTTTTGGCTGTGAATCAAGGGTCCAATCTGCGCTTGAAGATTGAGTAATTTGGTTTGGAATCACAATGGGTTTACGGCCTCTAGTTGCTTTTTCAACCGAGTCATCAACGATAAAGTATTTTCCCTCTTCCAGTTTAAATAGAATCGAGTTGTCTTTGATGCGTCTTCTTAGCGTAGAAATGCTAATTTGATGCTTGTTTGAATATTCAATTAACGGAAGCCAGTTTTCTTGTTCCATACTAAAACTCAGACTACTTCAGCCCCTCAATTAAGCAAAGAAAAAGGTACCAGCTTCCCTTTCCGGGTCATGCTGCGTAATTTTACCGCGCACAACAAGCTAGATAAGGGCCAGATTAAGGTTGGTACCTGGAGATTGGCCGCGTTGCATCCGTAAGGAGAACCTGGTACCTTAGAGAGATGCGTTTCAAAAACAAGAAATCTGTGGCCCTTGTTTTAAGTGGTGGTGGCATTAAAGCTGCCGCCTTTCATATTGGCGTATGTCTAGCGCTCGAGGAAAAAGGTTTTAAATTCCGTGGAGGATTAAAAAAGGACTTTCCCGACAATGACGTAAATCCCGAACCTCTATCAATTAATACTTATGTGGGCTCTAGTGCCGGAGCAATGATCAGTACCTTTCTTGCAGCAGGGTATACCGTAGAAGATTTAATTATAGCCTTTGAAATGGGGATCAAAAAAATATCTCAAACAAATCCCAAACTAAAGCCCCTCACCTATTGGGATATCTTTGCGTTGAATTCTCCAGGATTTTTAAGAGCAATCCCTACAAAGCTTAGAACTAAATCTTTAGTGACGGGCGGATTTGAATCTTTCCTAAAAAATGGATTTAAATTGAATGGATTATTTTCTACGCGCGGTTTAGAAAAATACTTAAGAAATCACGTTCTGCCGACAAATGATTTTAAAGAACTCGCTAGCAACCTATTCATCGTTGCCACAGCTCTCAATAGTTCGCGCAAAGCTGTCTTCGGAGCCCACGAAGCTAGCAGCCACGATGACAAAATCATGAATATAAATTCAAGCTCTATCAGTGAGGCAGCAGCAGCTTCGATGTCTCTGCCTCCAGTTTATTGTCCATACGGAATAAAAAACGATAAGAACGAAACTGTTTATTTTTTTGATGGAGAAATTAGAGATACTCTTTCCACACACGTTGCCTCAGACAATGGCGCAGACCTCGTGATCGCCAGTTATTCTATGCAACCCTATAACTATAATGAAAAGATGGGGAGCCTACATGAATACGGTATTCCTCTAATATTGAACCAAGCGCTCTATCAATTAGTGGAGCAAAAAATTCTTAAAAACATGGAATATCAAGATAGCCTGAAGGCAGTCTACAAAGCCATCGATGGTTATTTCAAAGAGGCGAATCTGCCTGATGAACACCGACAAAAGATTTTAGATATTGTAGAGAAAAGAACGAACGTGAAAAAAGATGTGGATACACTGTATATTCATCCAAATCCTCAAGACTACGAGATGTTTTTCGTGGATCACTTTTCTCTCAATAAAGAGATTCTAGAAAGAATCGTAAAGATCGGATTCAAAAGCGCCTTAAGAGTCTTAAGGCGCTATGATATTTGACTTTAATCTTGATATTTACCTAATTTAGGTAAGTTTAGGTCTAAATTAGGTAAATATGTTATTTGAATTATGTAGATTTCTTTTGCCTTTTTTATTTTCGAAACTTGGAAACGCTCTCAAACAAAGCCTCTACAGCCCAGATCGACAAGTTTAATAATTTTCCAGAAATTAATTTTGTATTAAAATTATGTTCGAATTCATTATTTATTGCTTCAAAGTCTAACTTCATAAGACTGTTTGAAAGTCCAACATCTAAGAAGTAAAGTTTTTGCACTGTAGTATCGCTTTCACCTGCGAGAGGAATCGTATTTCCATTAGTATGAGTACAAGGAATAATAACTCTAGCATCAATTAATAATTCTATGACTTTTCTTATCTCTCTTGATTTTGATTCAGCATCGAATCTTTGATAAATTAATTTTTTACCAAGCTGAGTAATTGTAGCTGCAAAAATTCTTTGAGCTCTGTCAAAATTTATTTTTGAATTGTATTTTGGAAAATCAGCAATATATGTTTGAATAATTTGCTCTTGTACTGCCCTTACGTTCGCTAGACTTTTTTCTTCTACGTAATTTTTCACCGCCTGGGGCATACCGCCAATATAGATGTATTTGCGATACTCTTCTTGGGCCAAAGAACATACGGCATTTGAAAAATCTAAATTAAAAATTTTAATAGCTTTGGCTGCTCTTGAATATCCTCCAAAAAAATAATTGTTTCCGATTCAATTTTTTTCTTTGTTTTGAGCTGAATTTCATCAAGAACTTCTGATAAACTCACGTTGTCTTTTTCTACTGACTTTAACTTTCCACGCTCAATATTTAATTCTAAAAGATTTAGTCCTTCCTCTTCGCAAAAAAGCCTAACCAGCGTTCATTTGCCAACTTGCCTAGCGCCCCTGATAATGAGAGGCATGCGATTGGCTCTATTTAACCATTCTCTTAAATGTTTTTGGGCGTTACGTTTCATAAATGCTAGTGTAGCTTATAATTTTTAATTTTTTAAGTCCTAAAATAGGGGTATTTTGGGTTAAATGGCATTTAAAGCCTATTAAAAACTGAACCAAAGAATGCTTACGAAGATTATTTTTTCTTACGCTTTTCGCCTTCAAAATGTTGCCATAGTCTATTGAAAGTATTGGAATGCAATTTCCCAATAGATAACGATAATTGCCAAAGCGCGACCTGCGGAAATTGTAAATAAATTTGAAGACGTCTTAGAGTTCCCATCTCCACCTTTTTTCCAGCCTCTAATCTTTGTAATGTTGGCCAGTTCATATCAAAGGCAAGAGCAACATCCTGAATGGAAATATCCAATTGCTCTCGAAATGCTTTTAAATCAGAAGTGGAAAATTCATTATTAACAATTGGTTCAAATATAAAAGAAGAAGGTCCCTTTCTTCCAATGGAGACCAATAATATTATGGGGTTTTTTTCTTCAAGAGAAATACCTTGAGCCAAACAATAGTCTTCATAGGCAGGATTATCTTGATCTGGAATTCTATCTGCAAATGATGGGAAAAGGTTTTTAGAAATATTTGTCTTTTTAAATAAATCTAATTCCTTACCTATAGGGATTGCCTTTTTCGAACGAGCATATTTGGAATCATACTTAAACTCGAACTGAGACTTGAGATCGTCCCACTTCAAAGTTCCTACAAAAATTCTTCTCTTACGACTTTCAGCAAACACATGAAGATGATTTTTATCAATGTTATTGAAATCAGTTTTATAGGCCATCTGCGAGTTCCTTATGTCTTTTTAAAACCAAACGTTTCATTGCCGCTTTCATCAGGGGCGTGCAGTAGCTGTTTTCGATGAGTTCTTCAATTTTAGGAACTTTTACTTTATTTGCAAATTCTTCCACTAAACTACCCTGCCCCAAGCGCTTTAACTCTTTGACGTAATCTTTCATTGAAGGCTCTTTAGTTTCTAAGGTTGCTATGCGACCTGTTGGATGAAAATCTGCATTGAGTATAGGCCCTGCAAACAATCCAAGATTGGAGACATTGTCATAAATGGGAGAAAGCACGGTCTTCGATGGAGTAACAATAAATGCGAGATTTCCTCCGTGGCGGTCATTATTGCCGATCAGTGCATCAAAAAGTACGGTGCTGTAAAAGACATCCACATCGTAAGGGCGCTTTGTTGTTTCTTCGATTGTCTTCGCTAATGTTTCGCAGTCATGTTTATCGTCAGGGCGATATTTGTGTATAGGATCTAGATTGGCGGTTGCGCTTCCTTTTTTTATAAAAACTTTTGTGACAAACACTAACTCTGAATAAAAATTAATATAAAAATGATCCGCAACAGGTAAGCCAGCCAGACTTCCAATTTGATTGCACAAATATTCTACTTCCGGTAGCTCGGGGCCTTCTTTTTCCATGCGCATTTTTAATATGTAATTATCCGTTCCAAGATCAGCAGAATATTTCTTGAATTTTCCATGATAAAAAGATGTGTTGTTGGGAGAATAATTTGGATTTTTTTGAGATGAGCTTTGAGCGGATCGCTGAGTTAAACTTAAGAAATCTGTATATGCATCCACCTTGAACCACGCCACAAAACATTTAGGGTGTAATCCATATCTATGTGATTCTTTACTGATCTCTAGCTTACATCTCAAACATAACATAAGCATATCTTGCATTTAATATCATATGATATCAACCTATAATTGATATCATATGATATTTATAAAATATTGATATCATATGATATAAAATTATAAGTTAGTAGTTTCATGTGCTTACGTATAAAATCTTAAAATGAGACTTTTATATCATTCATTATAATGAAAATTTTACATGGCTAAAGACCTGCTTTAGCACGGTCTTCTTTTTAACTAAACTCCGGTATGGATGATTTTAGCTAAAAAGGGTTGAGCTGCAAATCCAAGAAGAATGATCATGACGATAGAAAATACGACTGTCGCCATGGTTCCAGCGCTATGATTTTGTACGAACTCTTCGTGGATTTCTTTTTCTTTCATGTACATGTAAACAATTGGTCTTAAATAGTAGTAAACACCAATCACTGAACTGATCACAGCCCACACCACCAACCAGAATTGTTCTGCCTGAATTGCGCTTGAGAATAAGAATAACTTCGCAAAGAATCCGCCGAAGGGAGGAATTCCTGCAAGGCTCAAGAGAAGCATGCTCAAAGCTGCTGCCAACCAAGGATTAGATTTCGCTAAACCTTTTAGATGATCAATTGTTAGTTCTGAATCTTCTGATTTTTCATAAAGACAAACGATCGCAAACGCTCCCAATGTCATAAACAAGTAAGTTAGAAGGTAATACATAATTCCATGAACACTTGCATCGTCCACACCAATAACTGCGGCGATGATACCTAGGAATAAATATCCTGAATGAGAAATACTCGAGTACGCTAGCATTCTTTTGAAATTGTTTTGTTTTAGCGCAATCAAATTTCCAAAGAACATCGTAAGAATCGCAACCCATTGAAGAACATAAATAACCGCGTGTGACTCAACCAACCTAATTACAGGTACAAATCCTAACAAGAAAACAAAAATAACGATCTTCACCGATGTAGCCATGAATGCTGTAATCGGTGTTGGTGCCCCTTGATAGACATCAGGCAACCACGCATGGAATGGCACTAAAGCCACTTTGAAGAATAATCCAATTAAGAAAATCATCACACCCATCGTAAGATAAAGTTGATTGGATTTTTCACCGTTCTCTAGAATTGTAGAGATATCTGTACTTTGAGTTGCGCCATAAATAAATGCAGTACCAAAAAGTAGGAATGCAGAGGCAAAGCTTCCCAGCACAAAATACTTAAACGAAGATTCTTTTGGAATGACAGAATTGCCCCCAATGCCGATCAATACATATAACGGCAAAGACAGGAGTTCGATCCCAACAAAAGTTAAAATCAAATCATGGGAGTAAACTAGGACAAACATTCCCAGTAACGTGTTTAGAAATAAAAACATGTGTTCAGAATATTGATTCTTCGGAATTGCCGGATGTCTGTATGCTAAAAGCGCTGTAAACAAAGCTGACAATATTAAAAATACGGTGCTGAGCTTGATGAGAGGGCTATAGACTACAGTGTTTTCAAAAGCTAAAGTGATTTCATTCGTCGCTCTTAATGACACAGCAACAGCTGTTAGTCCAATCGCCGCAATCCCAAATATGAAAGTCACAAGTGGCCTTGGCTCTTCATTGCAACCGATAACTTTTACAGCCACTGGAACCATGCTCAATAAAAACAGCACCACAAGTGGAATTGTTAGACTGATATCTTGTATGTATACACCCATGTTTGCCTACTCCTAACTTATTCGGCTATTGCTGTGACTGCTTGTTCTTCACCTTGGATATGCAGTTTATAGTCAGCTTTGTTTTCAATTAAGAATTCAATACTCGTTTTTGTATATTTTAAAAAATGATTTGGAAAAATTCCCATCCAGAAAATAAGTACGATCAATGGAGCAAGTACGACCACTTCTCTTAAAGACACATCTTTTAGTACCGGATTAGAAGTTTCTGCTGTGGTACCCTTTACTAGTTCGCCTTTGGGACCGAAAAATACTTTCTTCACCATCCACAGCATGTAAGCCGCACCAAGGACAACGCCCAGAACTGCTATAGAGCCTAAAGCTTTATTTTTCATAAAGCTGCCCATCAAAATAAAAAACTCACCCACAAATCCATTGGTGCCGGGAACCGCAATGCTCGACATCGTGACGATCAAGAAAAGGATCGTATAAATCGGCATTACCGAAGCCAACCCGCCGTAGTTTTTAATTTCTCTCGAATGTGTTCTTTCGTAAATCATTCCCACCATCAAGAACAGAGCGCCCGTGCTCACTCCGTGGTTTAACATTTGATAAAGAGCACCTGTCACTCCATATGTATTGAGAGCGAATAATCCCAGAACCACGTAACCCATATGTGAAACCGAAGAGTAAGCCACAAGTTTTTTAATGTCAGGCTGAACCATCGCCACCAGCGCGCCATAAATAATTCCCATCACTCCGAGCAACATAAAGACCCAGCCCCAATACTGAGTGGCCTCCGGAAAAAGCGGCATTACAAATCTCAAGAATCCATAAGTTCCCATTTTAAGCATGATTGCTGCCAATACCACAGATCCAGGTGTTGGAGCTTCAACGTGTGCATCAGGCAACCATGTATGCACCGGAAACATCGGAACTTTGATTGCAAATGCTAAAGAAAAAGCCAAGAACATCAATGTCTGGCTGTTTAAGAACTCATTTGCTACAAAAGGAATATCTAATTTATAGAAATCGAGAAGTGATGCACTCATTGTTCCTAGCTGTGCTTTTGTCATCAACATCATTGCAATGATCGCTACCAACATAAGTAATGATCCTGCCATTGTGTAGATGAAGAACTTCATAGTTGCATAGATTCTTCTTGTCCCCCCCCAGATACCAATCATTAAGTACATTGGGATAAGTGATGCTTCAAAGAATATATAGAAAAGAACGCTATCAATAGATAAGAACGTCCCAAACATAAACGCTTGGAGTAAGAATAAATTGATATGGAACATTTTTACTCTAGATTCAATCGCATGCCAACTACCCAAGATCACAACTGGTAAGAAAAATGCCGTCATCATTACAAGCCAAACAGAGATTCCATCAATACCAACAAAGTAATTGATTCCAAAACTCTCTACCCACGGATACTTTTCAACAAGCTGTAATGCTGGTGTCGATGTATCAAAAACAAAGAGTAAATTCAAACTCACTAAAAATTGCAAGACCGCGAGAAATACAGAGGTCATTCTTGCCTTGCTCTCTGGTAAAGCAAAAACTATAAGTGCACATACCACTGGTAGCGCTATCAATAAACTCAAAAACATTTCGTACCTCTTCCTATAGCACCGAGAGCCTTGGCTCTCGGTAAGTCACATTGGACTAAAACAATATCACCGAGATCATCGCAATGAACCCAACAACAATATAAAGTGCATATCTTTGTAAATTTCCTGTTTGTAACGATTTTAAACCTTCCGCTGAATTCTGCACAAATCCTGAAAGCTTATAAGTCGCTTTATCAATAAACTCGACATCCATATAAAGCCACAACGCTCTACTCAACGAAACGATGGGATTTAAAATAAACTTTTGATAAATTTCATCAACAAAGTATTTATTGTAAACAATGTCGTAGAATTTTTTGATTTTAGAAACTACAACTGCTGGCTTTGATGGATCTCGAACATAGAAAATATACGCTAATGTTGCCGAAGCTGCGGCCACCAAAACAGAGATCAACATTAAAAGAATTTCTTCAATCGCGTTGGCTTGAGTAATACCTGGAATTGGAAGAATTTTTCCATGGAACCATTCTTCTAGAATATTAGGAAGATGAAATGGGTGTCCCAGCACATGCGGAATTCCAATGTATCCACCTAACAGTGATAAAATCGCCAGAATAATAAGAGGAATTGTCATTACAGGAGAAGATTCGTGTGGATGAATGTCTTTTGGAACTCTAGATTTTCCCCAGAAAGTTAAGGCCATCAATCTTGTCATGTAGAATGCTGTCATTCCTGCGCCAAGAATTCCCGCCAACCAATATAAGAAATGGCCTCTTGGAGAATGCCAAGCCATCCACAAAATTTCATCTTTACTGAAAAACCCTGAAAAGAAAGGGGTTCCTATGATCGCAAGCCACCCCACAAAGAAGGTGGCGTGGGTGATTGGTAAATATTTTTTAAGGCCACCCATTTTCCTGATGTCTTGTTCTTCATGCATTGCATGGATCACAGATCCCGAACCCAAGAACATAAGAGCTTTAAAGAATGCGTGAGTCATTAGGTGGAACATTGCTGCTCCGTAAGCACCAACCCCTGCCGCTAAAAACATATAACCCAATTGTGAAACTGTAGAATAGGCGAGAACTTTTTTGATATCCCATTGAGTAAGACCGATGCTTGCCGCAAAAACCGCTGTGATTGCGCCAATTGTAGCAACTACCATCATGGCAGCTTCCGAAGCTAAGAACAGAGGATTAAGTCTTACGATCATATAAATCCCAGCTGTTACCATCGTAGCAGCATGGATAAGAGCAGAAACGGGAGTTGGACCTGCCATCGCATCAGGTAACCAAACGTACAGTGGAACTTGCGCAGATTTACCTGCAGCACCTACAAATAAAAGTAAACAAGCGGCGGTGATCAATGAAAGAGGAATCCCAGCAACATCCAACATTCTCGCATTGATCTCTTGAAATTCGAAGGTTCCAAATAACATAAAGAGAATGAAAATCCCGAGAAGAAGTCCCGCATCACCAATTCTATTGGTAATAAAAGCCTTCATTCCGGCATTTGCTTTTTCTACATCTTTAAACCAAAAGCCGATCAAGAGATAAGAACAAAGACCCACGCCTTCCCATCCAACAAACATAACGATCAAGTTTGAACCCAATATCAATAGCAACATGTTGAATAAAAACAAATTCAAGTATGCAAAGTACTTTGATGGTCTTTCATCGTGTGACATATAGCCAACACTGAATAAATGAATGAGAGTTCCCACGCCTGTTACAATTAGAGCCATCAAAATACTGATGGTATCAAACATAAATGAAACATTGATCTTGGCACTTTCAATATTCACCCAAGTGAAGAAGTTAACTGCAATCTCTCTTGATTCGTGAGGAAGATCTAAAAGTCTAAAGAATATTGCCACCGAGCAAACAAAAGAAATAAAGGCCGCAAGTGTCGCGACTCCGCCCGCTACGTATGCCTGCTGATTTCTAAATCTTAAACCGTTAAATATAAAACCTATAACCGGAGAAAGAAGTAGAATGCCTACAATCAATGAGTTACTCATATTATCCCTTTTCGCATCTAGCCCGGAGCTAGCCTTTTAAATTCTCAAACAGTTTAATTTCTACGCCATTGAACTTTCTAAATACTGCAACCGCAATCGCAAGACCAATCGCAGCTTCTGCCGCGGCAATGGCCATAACAAAAAACACGATCACTTGCCCATTGGCATCGCCAAAGTATCTTGCAAATGCAACGAACGAAAGATTCACAGCATTCAACATCAATTCGATACTCATCAAAATAACGATAACGTTTCGTCTTACCAAAACTCCAACCATCCCGATCACAAAAAGAATCATGGAGAGAGCAATAAAGTGATTGATAGAAATTTGATTAATGATGCTTGGCATGTGTTCCACCTTTAGATTTAGCAAGCGTTACGCTTCCAACGAGCACTACGAGCAGGAGCACGCCGATCACTTCAAATGTGAAAACGTGTCTTGCAAATAGAGTCAAAGAAAGATCTTGAGTCGGCAGTCCAGCCTGTTCTAGCCATGCTGGCTTTGAATCATTAAAGAAAACCATCACAGGAGTTAAAAGAATAAATAAAGAAACTGCCGAAATTAAAGCTTTCACAACATTCGTGGCCCAGTTTCCAGAAAACCCGGCTTTTTCTTTTCTTAAATCAAACATCATAATAACCATAACGAAGAGTACGACTACTGCGCCGGCATAAACCATCAGTTGAATTGCCGCCAAGAAGTAAGCCTCAAGGTAAAAGAACATTGCAGAAAGGAGTAACATTGTAACCGACAGAAAAAGCGCAGAGTAAATCGGACTTGTTACTAAAATCACGCCAAGGCCAGAGAGCAGAAGAAGTCCACTCAAAACATAAAATACTATGGGCATCATACTTATTTCCATCTCCGAACCTTTCTCCTGTTGTTTCTAAAGGCGCATTTAATAATTTTTATGCGCTTTTACTAACTTTTCGCGAAGTATAATACTATCGCAGTGATGATTGCGTTTCCAAGTGTCCATGGAAGCAATGTTCTCCATCCTAAATCCATTAAAGTGTCATATCTAAATCTTGGCAGCGTCCATCTTACCCAAATGAAGATCCAAAGTAAGATTGCAACCTTAGTAACAAAACATCCTAAAAATATTAGTGACGTGAGCACACTGGCAATAGTTCCGCCACCAACGTTGGCCGTGAAAAATTCATTTACCATTTGTGGAGTTACACCTGGGATATCATAACCCCCAAGATAGAATACTGCTACAAGTCCTGATGAAACCATCATGTGACCGTATTCGCCCATGAAGAATAATAACATTTTAAATCCACCATACTCTGTGTGGAATCCGGCAACCAATTCACCCTCTGATTCGGGTAAGTCGAATGGTAAGCGGTTACTTTCTGCAAACGCAGCTATGAAAAATAAAAGTGCTCCGATAGGTTGAAAGAAAATTCCCCAGTTGGGAACGAATGAAGGAGCGATAAATTCTTTACCCATAAATACAAAAGAAAGTGGGCCCGCCTGCATGTCGATCATTTTATTCAAATCAAATGTTCCGTAGATCATTAAAATTCCAACAATCGAAAGACCTAGTGCCAGTTCGTAAGAAATCATTTGAGCGCTGGCTCTTAGAGCACCAAGTAATGAATATTTATTTCCAGATCCCCATCCTGCGATCAGAAGTCCGTAGGCTCCCAGAGAGGAAACCGCCAAAATATAAATAATACCAACTTCCATCTTCACGGATTGCATGTTGATAACGTAAGGTCCCCAAGTTTGTCCCATCGCTTGAAAGGCATCAATACTGATCGCCGTAGAAAGCGGGATCGCTGCAAAGGCAAGTGCTGCCGGAACAAGTGCAATCACCGGTGCTGCCAAGAATAAAAATTTAACCGCATTTCCCGGAATGAATTGTTCTTTAAAGATAAACTTTACCGCATCTGCCAGAAGTTGCATAAGACCCAGAGGTCCCACTCTATTTGGACCCAGTCTATTTTGGATAAAAGCAGATCCTCTTCTCTCTAGCCAAACCAAAAGAGGTACCATTTGCACCATCATCAAAAAGATAACGGCAACTTTTACGAGATTGATTGTAATTTCTAAAATATCTTTTCCCATGACTTACTCTGCCTTTATCCTACCGGTTTTATCCTGCCGGTTTTTTCCTAAAGTTAATCCCATTCCAATGCGCCGGCTTTTAATTCGTAAATTAAACCTACAATAAGAATGCACATGAAGATGCCCATAGCTCCAAGAAGGTAACCACCAAATGCTTTGATGTTCTCCATATAAATCAATGTCCATGGGTAAAGAAAAACAACTTCAATATCAAAAAGAATAAATGAGATGGCCGTGAGATAAAATTTTACCGGAATCTTTGTGGTGCCAGGATCTTGCCCGGGAATTCCACACTCATAAGGCATGTCTTTAACAGAGTTCTTTGGAGCTTTGAATCCTGCAAGTTGCGTGAGCGCAATCATCCCCGCACCAAAAGTGATAACGACGATGAATAAAAATATAATCGGCAATAGCTGATCTAACATGGCTGCTTCCTCTTACCGTTTAGGTCTTGTGTATACTCTTTAAAATATTCTAATTATTTAGAAAATTGGATCTTTATTTTCAGCACCAAGAAATTTTCAGTTTCAATTGACCCTCCGCATCTTATTCGATTAAGCTAGCCCTCCTCATGAAATCATTTCCTCACAATATTTTATCTGACCTCGAGACTACTTTTGCAAAGGCGGCGGGTTCATCTGTGCATATTGTGGGCTCTCAATCCACTGTGGCTTTGGCCAGCATTCTTGGCTCCCCGGACTACATTGACCTTCATAAAAAACCCCAAGTGGTGATCGTTGCCAGTGACGCTCATGCTCAGGACTTAGAGCAAGCTCTTTTGTTTTTTAATCCACATATAAAAATTCATACACTCGAAGGTTTCGATGTTTCTCCCTATTCTGGTCTTTATCCAAACTTTCGTAGCATAGCTCAAAGAATTTATTGGCTTTATCGCGCCCAGTATTCCACTGGAGGCGAAGTCTTCATTGCTCCAATCCAATATTTAATTCAAAAAACGCTGCCCAAGGAATTGGTTGATCAATTTACAACCACATTAAAAATAAACGACGAAATTTCTCCTGCCTTTTTAAAAAAATTGATCGATCTCGGATATCAAAACTCTCCGCGCGTGGAAGATGTGGGGCAGTTTTCTATAAAAGGTGGTTTGGTCGATATTTTTTCTCCAGCTCATGAAAACCCAATTCGCATCGAACTTTTTGGCGATGGTATCGAATCGATGAGGTTTTTTAATCAAGAAACCCAAAGAACATTGGATCAGACAACAGAGCTGGTGGTTCTTCCTGTTCGCGAAACTCTATTTCATGACAAAACACAAGAGCTCGTTTTAAAGCAATTGAACGAAAAATATAAATCTGGAAACTTTACTAAGGAATTCAAAGAGCAAATCTATGAAAGCCTGATGATGAAAAGATTTTTTCATGGAATTGATTTTTTAACTCCATATTTTTATGAAAATCTTAATTCTCCTCTGGATTATTTTGATTCCGCGATTTCTCTTTACCAACTGGATCCTTTAGAAATCACCAGACAGTACGATAAATTCATTTCAGATGTAAAATCAGACTACGAAGCCTCCAAAGAAGAATCAATTTCTCCAGCTCCTGAAGTGATATATGAAAAATTCGAAAATTTAAAACCTGCCGCCGGGTCTACAAAAATATCTCTTTCTTCCATTGAGCTCCTCGAGCCCGACCAAGAAAAGAGTGATCAAGAATATACGATTTATTTTAAATCCTCGACGATCAACATTAGAGGAATCGAGAATCAGGAAATTTTTGAGGAACTGAAAAAGAAAATTTCAGAGCAGCATCAGAGCAAAAGAAAAGTTATTATTTCAACGCACACCCAATCCCAAGCCGAAAGAGTTAAAATCCTTTTAGATAAATTTGAATTTTCACACTATCTGCATGCGGAAGATTTTTTTGATTTTTCAAGTTTGCTCGAGTCCAGATCTGACGTCATCGACATCATTCCGAGACCACTTTCTGAAAGTGTCATTTTAGAAAACGAAGGGTTAGCCTTTTTAAGAGAAGAAGATTTCTTTGGAAAAAAAGAGATTAGAAAGCTCCGTCCTCAGAAAAATTCTTCGGCCTACTCTAAATCCATTATTCTTTCTGACCTCAAGATCGGCGATTACATCGTGCATTCTGAGTTTGGCGTGGGCGTTTATGAGGGGCTAAAACCCATGAATGTCGGCGGAGTAGAAAGTGAATTCATTCAGATTAAGTATCAGGGTGATGACAAGTTGTATCTGCCTGTTTACAGAATCAACTTGATTAGAAAATTCTCTGGCGGCGCGGCCATTGATAAATTAGGCGGGAGCGGGTGGAAGAAAACAAAAATAAAAGTACGCAGTCACTTAAAAGACATCGCTTCAGAACTTTTAGCTCTCTATGCAAGAAGAGCACAAGTTACGCGCCCTCCATTTAAAATCGAAGACGTGGACTACAAAACTTTTGAAGGACACTTTGCCTACGATGAAACTCCAGATCAGCTAGAGGCTATTGATTCCATTCTCAATGATATGCACAAAGACACGCCAATGGATCGCCTAATATGCGGCGATGTGGGCTTTGGTAAAACAGAAGTTGCCATGCGGGCGGCCTTCAAGTGCGCACAAGATCAGAGACAGGTGGCCGTCCTCGTGCCGACAACGATCTTGAGCTTTCAGCATTTCGAAACATTTAAAAAAAGATTTAAAGGTTGGCCATTAAAAATTGAAATGCTTTCTCGATTCACGCCCACAGCAAAAGCTCGGGAAGTTGTCCAGGGATTAAAATCTGGCAGCGTTGACATTGTTATTGGAACACACCGGGTTTTAAGTAAAGACATTGTTTTTAAAAATCTTGGACTCCTGATCGTCGACGAAGAGCATAAGTTTGGCGTTACTCATAAAGAAAAAATTAAGAAGCTTAAAAATGCCGTCGACACAATTGCTATGTCTGCGACTCCAATTCCAAGAACTCTTAATATGAGCTTGATGGGAATTAGAGACCTCAGCCTAATCAATACTGCGCCACAAGATCGCCTTCCTGTTAGAACATTCATTTGTAAATTTGAAGACTCCGTTATTAAGAAAGCTATTGAAAATGAAGTTCAGCGTGGTGGTCAGGTTTATTTCTTGCACAATAGAGTCCAATCTATTGCGGAGGTTGCTCGGCGACTTCAAGAATTAGTTCCAGATGTTCGATTGCGATATGCCCACGGACAAATGCATGAGGATGAATTAGAAAAAACAATGATCGCTTTCTTTAAACAAGAGTTTGATGTTCTCGTTAGTACAACCATCATTGAGTCCGGAATGGACGTCCAAAAAGCCAACACCATCATCATTGATCGCGCAGATACTCTTGGCCTAAGTCAGCTTTATCAATTGCGTGGTAGAGTGGGTAGAAGTAATGAGAGAGCGTATTGCTATTTGGTTATTCCCAAATCGGGCGCGCTTGATCCAATTGCACAAGAGCGCTTGAAAGTACTTCAAGAAAATACTGAGCTCGGCTCAGGCTTGAGAATCGCACATCACGATTTAGAACTTCGTGGCGCAGGAAATATTTTAGGTGAAGAACAGGCCGGTCATGCCAATGCTGTAGGTTATGAACTTTACATTGAACTACTAGAACAAGCTTTAAAAGAAGCTCGAGGCGAGGACACACAAAAAGATGATTTGGAACCAGAAATCAATTTACGAATTCCCGCTCTTATTCCGCACGACTATATTCCTGATATTCGAGTCAGAATGGGTTATTACAATGCGCTCTCACGAATTGAATCCCCTGATGATATGGATAGATTCGAAGCTGATATGAGTGATCAGTTCGGAAAAGTTCCAGAGCAAGTTATGAATCTTATGGGAATGATGCTCCTTAAAAAATACTGTAAGGATCTTGCGATCAGAGATTTGAGCACTGGAGCAAAATCTATTTCTTTAGCCTTCACTGATTTTACACCAATCAAATCTGACGTCATGATTGAGCTTGTTACCGGAAGACCTAAGAAATATTCAATTACTCCGGACAGTCGATTGATTGTCCAAATGACAGAAATCTCATGGCCACAAATTTATTCTGAGCTCAATAGTTTAAAAAATTACGCTTAGATTCTAGATTTAAAATTCCAGTTTTATTCCGCCTGCCACATGGGTTGAGGTCGAGAAGTCAGGGTCCTCTTCGGAGCGTATAAATCCTTGATCTAAATAAGTTCTGCCCTCAACGTAAAGAAATGTATTCTCAATTCCCATATCGGTATAGGCAAGGGTGTCTGAGTTTGGATCTAGCCAATCCAGCTGAATCAAAATTCCTAAGCTTGCATAGACATTGTCTGTCTCACCTTTAAATGCGATGTCCAATGCTTTGTTTTTCTCATCATACATCATGTATGTATAACCAAGAGTTCCATAAGGAACTACGTAAGGCTCATCAAATAATGTGTCGAGATATACCGTTACTTCTACTGAGGGCATTGTGAGCGTAAAATCTGAATCCGTTATAGAGGTGCTGTAGTACGATGCCACAACTCCCATAGCAATTGATGCCCATGAAAAATTCTTTTTGAATTCAAAAGAGATTTCCGGCGAAGGAACTGCTGAATCATCATAAAAATCCTCGAAATATTCTGCGGTTCCCATGGCATCGGATTCATAATTTATTGGAACAAACTGATTTGCTCCGACAGAAATTTGATATGTCCACGGCGGACGTCTTTCTTTAAATGATTTTAAGTAATCACCAACTCTTTTTGAAACTGTACCTTCAACATAAGGATCATCTTCGATTTCCACTTTTGTTTTTTCGGATAGGTTTTTAATTTGCTCATCTGTTAATTTTTTCTCATTTTGATAAGAAATTGTTGGCCCGATTTCTTCTGGGGGATAATAAATCGCAGATCCCACAGGCTCTTCTGGAGTAATTTCTGTAGGCCTACTCTCTGTAGAAACAGATTCTACTTCTTCCTCAATGTTTTCTTCTGGAATGTCTGTGACTTCTTGCTCTATTTGTTCTTCAGGATCCATTGGCTCTGCCGGCTGTGGTTCTTGTGGGGACCCAACGACTGGTGGTGGCACTTCTTGAGCCGGCGCATCGACTTCGAAACGCTTTAGATCTTCTGGGGATATTTCGCGTCTCTCAAATCTATTTTTTTGAGCATTCTTCTCTAATTCATTTTCGTAAGATTTTCTATCCTCTTCCTTTATTTCTTTGCGATCTGCCTTTTGTTCTTCAGATTCTGATTTTTCTGGAGCGGCAATATCTTGTTCTTCGATTTCTTCTTTAGGGATAGACTGCTTCTTTCCAAACTCTTCATCAAATTTGGGCTTGCTGGGATGATCTTCTTTTTTCTTTGAGCCGCTATCGTCTTGAATTTGAATGTCTTCAATCGTTTCAATGATTTCATCGGAGTTATTGAGTTGAGCCAGACATTGTGTCGGGATGGCATGAAATGCCAATAACAATATTGTGCTCATTAAAATCTTAGCTGTCAGACCTTGGTGCATTTTTCTATTATAGATAACTTTTTTTATATAAGAATAGAAAATGAACATTAAGATGTAATTATAGATGAAAGTTAGTTACGTCTTTCTCTTATCGCTGGCCATTAACCTGGTGTTGTTCATTACAACAATGCCCACACCAGCCCTTTCACTAGATACCAAGACCAACGACCAATCTGATGTTACCATAGAAGAAGAATCTATTGAGCCCCGAATTAATGTGGACGAACTAATCGCAAGGATGACTGCCGAGCAAAAAATAGGTCAATTGATGATGATAGGAATTCTTGAATCACAAATGACTCCAAATTTACAAAAGAGAATTCAAAATATAAAGCCCGGGTTTTTAATTCTATTTAGAAAAAACATTATTACACCCCTCCAAACCGCAAGTTTAATTTACAATGTACAAACTCAATCTCTAAAGACATCTTCAATGCAAATGCTCGTGGCCGTGGATCAAGAAGGTGGTGACGTGGTGAGAATTCCCACAAAGCCTTCTCTTCCTACTGCCATGGCCCTGGGGCGAAGCTTTGATCTAGAAAGTACATTCAACATTGGGAAATATGTTGGAGAAGTTTTAAGTGTTCTTGGAATTCACATGAATCTTGCTCCAGTTTTAGATTTGTCTGACCCTGAAAAAATATCTTTTATCCAAACAAGATCTTTTGGGAATAATCCTATTGATGTAGCTAAAATTTCTAATGAATTTGCAAGAGGCGTTCAATCTTCCGGGGTTGTTTCAACCGCAAAACATTTTCCGGGTTTAGGACATATGAAGGAAGACTCTCATAAAAGCGTCGTACACAACAACGTTACCAAACAGGAGTTTTTTTCTAAATACATAAAACCCTACGAAGAGCTTTCTAAAGAAAAATCCATCTCTGCTGTTATGATGACTCACTTGGTTTACCCCGAACTTGATCCAAGCCTCAAGCCCGCAACTTTCTCTGCTCCAATAATTAATATTCTTAAAAATAATATTAAATTTTCTGGTTTGATTATGACTGACGATGTAGAAATGGCCGGAGCAAAATTCTACAAAACTCCTGAGGAGCGCGCGGTGCAAGCGTTCTTGGCAGGAAATGATGTGCTTATGGTTGCCTGGAATAAATTTTCACAAAGAAAAGCTTATGCAGGTTTACTGAAAGCCTATAAGAGCGGAGAGATCTCTCAGGAAAGACTCAATTCTTCACTAAAAAAGATTTTGAGTCTTAAGCTATCGATGAGTTTGAATAAGCCCTTGGCAAAACCAAATCCAAAAGTCATTATCGCAAAACTTAGAGACAATACTCTAAAAGAGCCTGTAGATAATATTTTTGAAAAAATCATGAATCAAGAACTTCATAGACTCGGAGATAAAAAAGATTCTTTAAATCTCAATCACGTCACCGTAGTTTCAGCGGATTATGAATTTTATAAGAAATTTAAATCTTCTTACCGTCACAAATCTAATTTTCTACCTCTCACTAAAGACTTCACCATCAAAAACCATGCAGGTTCTTTAAATAAATCCTCGCTCGTGATCGTGAACGTTTCGGGTCCATTCAGCACC
Source organism: Bdellovibrionales bacterium (assembly GCA_031374125.1). Taxonomy (GTDB): domain Bacteria; phylum Bdellovibrionota; class Bdellovibrionia; order Bdellovibrionales; family JAEYZS01; genus JAEYZS01. The sequence continues at coordinate 29,256 of JANMFM010000121.1, read as the reverse complement.
CTGGTGGCCAACGCATTGCCTGCCCAGCTAAAAAGACGCTCAATTATTCTTAACTCAAGATATTTGGGCTCAATTAAAAACGAAAAAGATTTCTTGGATGTACTCCAATTATCAATGAAGCACGCTGATGTAGGAAGTTACTTAGGATCTTATTTGGATAGCTATTCAACGATGGAATCAAATCTTGAGCGCGGACTTTCCTCATCAAAAGTAACGACTGGTGATTGATTTAATTTTCTTTTCTGAATTCAGTGATTTTTGATGCGATAGATTGTTCATTCACCGATTTTTCTTCTGCAAATTTCATCTTCAGCTTTCCAATTTGAATTGGCGAGGGAATTTCTATTTCTTGAATGATATTCTTATCATTCAATACGATTTGGGAGCCAGAAAGAATCTTCATCCATGTTGGATTTAGACCTTCAAGGGTTTCAATTTTGAGTTCATTGCCTTGTTTTTGTGTTTTCAACTGAAGGATTCTTTGCTTACCAAAAATATTTACATCGCGATTTGGATTCTCAATCAGTGCCACTGTCGCGGCGCTGATCGGATCAAAAATCGTAGAAATATTTTCTGGAGTATTAAAATACTGAACTTCTCTCTCTAGAACTAAGCCTTTTTTGTTTTCAATGTAATTCAAGCCGTCCGCGAGCATTTCCCATTTTTTATGAATGTTTTTTGAGAAATCTTTCTCTTCATAAGTCAGAAAATCAAATCCTTCATCTGTTTTTTCCCAGACAGATAAGCCTTCAAAATGAAACGAGGCCAGGATAGAAACTTTTGCGGTGCACTTGACGTGAACAGAATATTGATCAGCGATTGCGCCAAACGTAAGACTTAGCTCTCCAGAACCGCCGAGACCCGAGAGTTTATAAATAAACTCTTTGTTTTCAGGCCACGCAATTTTGGTTAACTTTGATTTTAATTTCACAGATTAATGATTGATGCGCGCAACTGAGATACGAACCAGCGCTCTCTCTCTTTTCAGCCTATACTTTTCAAGCTCATCGCCACCGACGTCGCCCGAAAGTGCTTTCTCAGAATTTTTGAAAGAGTTTTCCGCTCTTGAAAGATCGATTTCCGCTGGCACTTCCGCCGTTTCAGCAAGGATGTTCACCACATCGTTGGCAACTTCACAGTAACCCCAGCTCACAGCTATTCTTTCTGTTACGTTAGAACCTTTTCTTTTGAATTGAACAACGCCTGTAGAAAGCGTTGTCATCAAAGGAGCATGCCCCGTTAGAATATTGAGCTCTCCGCGATATCCCGGAACGAGGAGGTCATCGACCTCAACGTCCGTAACTAATTTTTTCTCTGGAGTAACTACCGTCAGTTTCAACATAATACCGAACCTTTTCTTACGCTTTTAATTTTTTGGCTTTTTCGATTGCGTTCTCAATAGTTCCAACTAGGTAGAAAGCTTGTTCCGGAAGATCGTCATGGCGTCCTTCCATGATTTCTTTAAAGCCTTTTACTGTGTCTTTAATATCAACATAAGCACCAGTCAAACCAGTGAACTGTTCGGCAACGAAGAATGGTTGCGACAAGAATCTTTGTGCTTTTCTTGCTCTAGCAACTACTAGTTTATCGTCTTCTGATAATTCATCCATACCTAAGATCGCGATGATGTCTTGTAATTCTTTGTATCTTTGTAGAAGGGCTTGAAGGTTACGAGCTGTCTCGTAATGTTCAGTTCCAACTACTTCTGGGCTTAAAATTCTTGATGTTGAATCGAGAGGATCAACAGCAGGATAAATACCAAGTGCCGCAATTTGACGAGACAAGTTTGTAGTCGCATCCAAATGCGTAAACGTAGTTGCCGGAGCTGGATCCGTATAGTCATCGGCAGGTACGTATACCGCTTGAACTGATGTGATCGAACCTTTTTTAGTCGAAGTAATTCTTTCTTGAAGGTTACCCATCTCAGTAGCAAGAGTTGGTTGGTAACCCACCGCTGATGGAATACGACCAAGAAGGGCAGACACTTCCGCTCCCGCTTGTGTAAATCTAAAGATGTTATCGATAAAGAAAAGAACGTCTTGGTTTTCTCTGTCTCTAAAGTACTCAGCAATTGTTAATCCTGTTAAGGCAACTCTTGCTCTCGCTCCAGGTGGTTCGTTCATTTGACCGAAACAAAGAGCTGTCTTAGCGATAACTCCTGATTCTTTCATTTCCGCCCAAAGATCGTTTCCTTCTCTTGTTCTCTCACCAACACCTGCGAATACTGAGTATCCACCGTGCTCCGTTGCGATGTTACGAATTAATTCTTGAATAAGTACAGTCTTACCAACGCCGGCACCACCGAAGAGACCAATCTTTCCACCCTTTGCGTAAGGGCAAAGTAAGTCTACAACTTTAATTCCAGTCATTAGCATTTCTGCTGATGTTGATTGATCTTCAAATTTTGGAGCGGCTCTATGGATTGACCATCTTTCTTTAGCATCTAATGGACCAGCGTCGTCAATTGCGTCGCCCGTCACGTTAATGATTCTACCAAGAACTCCGCTTCCTACCGGTGCTGTGATTGTAGCGCCTGTGTCTTTTACTTTTTCACCGCGAACTAAACCTTCAGTTGCATCCATCGCAATGGCTCTAATCGTGTTATCACCTAAGTGCTGAGAAACTTCCAAAGTTAGATTCCACTGTTCTTCAGAGATACCTTTGTTTGTTACTTTCAAAGCTTGGTAGATCGGAGGAAGTTTTCCGCTTGGAAACTCAACGTCTACAACCGCGCCTAGTACTTGTTTAATGTGTCCGTTTTCGATACTCATTGCTTTACCCTTTCAATGCTTCTGCGCCACTTGTAATCTCGATCAATTCTGTCGTGATCGCGGCCTGTCTAATTTTATTATATTTTAAAGTCATTTGTTTAATCATTTCCCCGGCGTTTCTAGTCGCGTTTTCCATCGCGGACATACGTGACCCGTGCTCTGAAGCAACGCTTTCTTGTAAGCTTTTAAAAACTTGCACCGCAAAGTGTTTCGTTAATAAAAGATCCAAAATTTCTGCCGCTGGAGGTTCAAAAATGAAATCCAGATTGTCTTCGTCTTTAGTTTCTTCATGTCTAATTGGTACAAGAACTTCGTCAGTTACAACCTGGCTAATTGCCGATTGGAATTGGTTGTAGATCAAGCGAATTTCCGTGTATTCACCCTGCATATAATACTGAAGAAGCTTTTCTGAAACTTCTGCTGCCATTTTATAGCTGATGTCATTTGCAAGATTCAAAATCACTTCAACTGAGTTCACGTTGTATTTCTTAAAGTAATCAAAGCCTTTTTTACCAATGAACAAGAAATCAATTTTTGAATGATTTGCTAATTCTCTTTCGTAAAACTGTCTAGCGTACTTGTTGATGCTTCCGTTGAAAGCTCCGCAAAGTCCTCTATCCGAAGTGATCACTACCAATAAAACTTTACCGTTCTCTTCAGGATGACCTAAAAGCGGGTGCTCTAGAGTGTTTGATTTTGAAAGCTTGTTGATCACATCACGAATACGATAAGCGTAAGGCCTAGCGTTCACAATGCGCTCTTGAGCTCTACGAAGTTTTGCGGCAGACACCATTTTCACGGCTTTTGTCGTCTGCTGCGTCTTCTTCGTGCTGTTAATTTTGGACCTAATGTCCTGTAAGTTTGCCATTTAAATTTCCTTTAGAAAAATCCGGCTACGCCTTAAACATTGATTTAAATTCTTTTAGTGACGCTACTAATGTTTCTTTTGATTTATCAGAAAGCATTTTTTCATCTCTAACAGTTTTGATCACTTCATAATATTTTTGGTTTAAGAATAAGAAATATTCTTTTTCAAATCTTTTCACTTCTTTCACCGGAATGTCGTCAAGGTGACCGCCAGTTCCTGCGAAAATAATGATAGTTTGGTTTTCAACTTCAACCGGTGTGTATTGGTTTTGTTTTAAAATCTCAACCAATCTTTGCCCTCTTGTTAACTGAGCTTGAGTAGTTTTATCCAAGTCAGAACCGAACATCGCAAACGCTTCCAATTCTCTGAACTGAGCAAGCTCAACTCTCAAAGTACCCGCAACTTGTTTCATCGCTTTAATTTGAGCGTTACCACCAACTCTAGATACCGAAATACCTACGTTGATCGCTGGCTTCACACCTTTATGGAACAACGAACCTTCTAAGAAGATTTGTCCGTCAGTGATAGAAATTACGTTTGTTGGAATATAAGCAGATACGTCACCTGCTTGAGTTTCAATGATTGGAAGAGCCGTAAGAGATCCGCCGCCTTCTTCTTTAGAAAGTTTCGCGGCTCTCTCCAAAAGACGGCTGTGTAGATAGAACACGTCTCCAGGGTAAGCTTCACGTCCTGGTGGTCTTCTTAATAATAGAGACAACTGTCTGTAAGCTTGGGCTTGTTTAGTTAAATCGTCATAAATAATTAGAGCATGTTGTCCGTTGTCTCTGAAGTATTCAGCCATCGCACAACCAGAGTATGCAGATAAGTACTGAAGCGGAGCCGGGTTAGAGGCAGAAGCTACGATGATTGTTGTGTAGTCCAATGCGCCAGCAGCTTTTAATTTTTCAACAACTAGAGAAACTGTAGATTGTTTTTGTCCAATCGCTACGTAGAAGCACTTTACGTCTTTACCTTTTTGGTTGATGATCGTGTCGATCGCGATTGTTGTTTTACCAGTTTGTCTATCGCCAATGATCAATTCACGCTGGCCTCTTCCGATTGGAATCATTGAATCGATAGCTTTGATTCCTGTTTGAAGTGGTTCGTTCACTGGAGATCTTTTTACGATACCAGGAGCTTTTACGTCCACAACTCTAGATTCAGTAGATTTGATTGGACCTTTGCCGTCGATTGGATTTCCTAGGGCATCAACTACTCTTCCAAGTAATCCTTCGCCAACAGGAACTTCCACGATTCTTTTTGTTCTTTTAACTACGTCGCCTTCTTTGATGTTGTAGTCATCACCGAAAATTACGGCGCCAACAGAGTTGTTTTCTAAGTTTAGAGCCATACCGAAAATGTCGCCTGGGAACTCAACGAGCTCGCCTGACATTACGTTATCTAAACCGTAAATTCTCGCCACACCGTCACCCACAGAAAGAACGCTTCCTGTTTCGTTAACGTCGAGAGTTTTGTTATAATTTTTAATCTGGTCTTTTAAGACTCTTGTGATTTCGTCTGCGCGAATTTCCATTTAGATCTACTCCTGTTGCACCAAGAGCTGTTGCTCTTGGTAACCATTCTTATTAATTTGCTCTGTTTACTTGTTCTTTTAATTTTGTTAGCTGTGTTTCTAGTGTTCCGTCGAAAGTGTAGCTTCCAACTTGCGCCAAAACTCCGCCCACCAATTTTGGATCTTCCTTATATTCCAAAAGAAGTTGGTTGCCCGTGAATTTTGAGATTGCGTCTTCAATTTCCGATTTGTCTTTATCTGATAGTTTTTCAGATGAAGAAACCACACCTCTTAAAACGTTGTTTTTTTCGTCGCTAATAGTTTCAAAACTTGAAACCACACCATCTAGTGACCCGATTCTATCTTTTGTGGCCAAAAGCTTTAAAAGATTTTGAACTTCGTTTCCAAGATTCATGGAAGCAATTGATTGCTCAACGACCAAAACTTTTTCTTTTCTAGACAATACCGGAGAAGACAGAAGATCTTTGAGTTTTTCTTGGCTCAAAATACTTTGAGCTTGTCTTAAATCTTTAAGAGCTTGTTCTGTCTTTGTTCCGCCGAGAGCCTCAAACAAAGCTTTTGCATATCTCTTTGCTACTTCAGAGTTTGCTTTCATTGTACCGTCCCGATGTTATCAACAAATTGTCTTTGAAGATTTTTTTGATCTTTTTCGTTCAGATTTTTTTCAATATCTGTTCTCGCAAGCTTAAGAGCTTCTTCAAAAGCTTCCTTACGAAGATCTTGTTTTGCTTTTTCAAATTCGTACTGCGCTGTTTTTTTCGCGTCTGTTACAATATTTGTTGCTAACAATTCTGCTTCTTGAATTAACTTTGATTTTAAAAGCATTGCTTCAGCTTGAGCTTTCTCAATTGTAGATCTCTCGTCTGCATGTAAATCTTGAAGTTTTTTAGAAACTTCTGCATGCCTTTCTTGAGCATCCGCAAAGGCTTTTTGAGCTGATTTCTTAGCCTGCTCATGAGTTTCAAGTCTAGCGGTGAAATAAACTCTAACTTTCTTTCTCGTTAGTCCATACAGAAGAGCAACCAAAAGAGTGACATTGATAGCCTGATAAACAACAACAAATGGAATTTCTCCGTGTTCCTCTCCTTGCACACCGGAAGCGGCCATTGCTGCCATCGAACCTAACATCGAACCTAACATCGAAACCAAGATGATGAGTGTTGATAATATAAACTTCATTTTCTAAACTTCCCTGCTTAATACTTTTCTTTGAATGTCATGACTGAGTTCAGGAATTAATTTTTTTAATGCTGTTCTCGCTTTATCTGCTTCAGCTAAAGTTTCTTGTCTAGTTTTATGAACCAGGGCTTCCGCTTCTTTTCTGGCTTTTTCAATTGTTGAAGCCTGCACAGCTTGAGCCTCTTTGTGTGCTTGTTCATAATAAGACTGTGCTTTTGAGTTCACTTCTTTTGCTTTATTTTCATACTGAATATGAAGTTCTTGAGATTGTGCATTTAACTTTTCTGCAACTTCTTGGTTACCGAAAGTCACTTCGAGTCTTTTATGATATGCCTTTAAGTAAGGTTTAAAAAGAAGACGCGTCAACGCAATGTACGCAATACAAAAAATTATAAGCTGATAGAAAAAAGTATGATCAATACCTAGTTTGGAGAGTATTTCCATTAAATATCCTTAATACTATATATAAGATGCGGGTCGAGAGACGTAAGTAACATCCCAGAAAATAGATGGCAAGGATTAGGAGCTATATGAAGCGTTCGACCTTAGGATTTGGGCATATGCGTTGCGCCTTCGAACACAACGCCTTCTTCAATCTTTAGGCTCGGCGTAGTTACCGTGCCTTTGAAAATTGCAGGTGGAAACATTTGTACTCTTCTGCGAGCAAAAATATTGCCTTTCACGGTTCCGCTAATGATAACCAGATCTGCTTCGATCTGCGCTTCCACTTCGGCGCCAGCATCAATAATAAGTGTGTCTTTCGTAAAAATTTCGCCTTTGAATTTACCACCAATTCTTACAGTTCCCTCAAAAGTCAGCTGACCTTCAAATGAGGCTCCCTGATCAATAAGGGCCGTCACGTGTTCAAACGTTTTCGGCTCCAAAGAATGATTTACTCGTTCCAACGAAGTTTCCACAAAATTTACCTACCGGTTACCCGCGTTTTAATCTGTCTGTGATTTGGTTAAACTCTGCATCTGAATAGAAAAAGATAGAGATTTTACCAGCACCATCAGTGTAATCGATTTTAATCTTTGTACCTAGAGTTTTTTGAATGTCTTCGCCCATTAGAGAAATTAAGCCCTCAGTAGTTTCATCCTTAACCTGAGCTTCTTTTGTTTTGGTCGCCGATCTGATGAGTTTTTCCGCAGCCCGAACCGTTAGTTTTTCTGAGGCGATCTTCTTGGCTACTGCTTTCTGAGCATCTGGATCTGTAATCGCAAGCAGTGCTTTCGCATGACCTGCGGTGATTTCTCCCGCAATGATCATATTCCTTACTTCTGGGATCAGAGTTAAAAGTCTTAATGAGTTAGCAACCGTTGCTCTTTCCTTACCAACTTTTTCAGAAATCTGCTGTTGAGTAAGGTGAAATTCTCGAGCCAATTGTTCGTAAGCCTCTGCTTCTTCGATCGCATTTAGATTTTCTCTTTGAATGTTTTCAATTAACGCTAATTCTAAAGATTTTTGATCATCAATATCTTTTAGGATAACTGGAACTTCTAAAAGTCCCGCCGCCTGAGCTGCTCTCCATCTTCTTTCGCCTGCAATAATTTCGAAATCACCCTTAATTGAACGGCGAGCAACGATAGGTTGTAAAATACCTTGTTCTTTAATTGATAAAGAAAGTTCGGTGATTTTTTCTTTATCAAAATGTTTTCTCGGCTGAAAATTATTAATTTTTAATTTCTCAACTGGAATTTGCCAGATTCTGTCTTCGTCAGAAACTCGCGCTACTGGCGCCACAACTATTGGAACCGGGGTCTCGATAACTACAGGCTCTACTTTTTTCTCTTCAATTTTGGATTGTTCACTTAAACCAGTAAGCACGCTCTTGGCGCTGTCTTGAGAAAGCTCTGATCCAAACAAACTTCCTAGCCCTCTACCCAAACCTTTTGATTGATTATTTTTTTCTAGATTAGACATTTACTTCCCCTTGATCGTTTGTCGTTAGGTCGCTTGATTCTATCATATGATTGTTTAGTTGCGCTTCATGCAATTGTTCTTCTGTAATTTGTGGCGCTGGAGCTGTACGGCTGCCATAAACTTGATTATCAAGTTCTTGCGCAAGCTCTATATATTTCAAGGCACCAACAGACTTGTTATCGTAATGAATGATGGACCTTCCGTGTGATGGGGCCTCGCTCAGTCTTACATTTCTTGGTATAATAGATTTAAAAACCTTATCTCCGAAGTGTGTTTGGATTTCGGTAACAACCTGATGGCTCAAATTGTTTCTTGTATCAAACATGGTTAAAACAATTCCTTCAATTTTTAGATTTGGATTAATTCTTTTTTTAACCAAGCCTGCTGTATTCAATAGCTGACTCAATCCTTCCAGAGCATAGTACTCACATTGAAGTGGAACCAAAAAACTATTGCTTGCTGCTAATGCATTTAGTGTTAAAAGTCCTAATGAAGGAGGGCAGTCGATCAATATATAGTCATATTCTTCAAGAACTAGACTTAGTGCCTGCTTTAATCTAAATTCTCGACCTTCTGCGTCAACAAGTTCAATTTCTGCTCCTACTAAGTCGTTGTTGGCCACAATGATATCCAAATTTTGAACACTGGTCTTTTGTCTTACATCTGCGACTTTTTTCTCACCAATAAGAACGTGATAAACATTTCTATCCGTGTTCTCGTGTCTTTTAACGCCTAAACCACTAGATGCGTTGCCTTGAGGATCCAAGTCCACCAACAAAACCCTTCTTCCTATTTCTGCAAGTGCTGCGGAGAGATTGACCGAGGTAGTTGTTTTTCCATCTCCACCTTTTTGATTTGCTATGCATATAACTTTTGCCATTTTGAATCCTTTCCAGAGGCGTATCGACTTAGCTGTTTTGTAAATCTATGGATACTCACCATGTCTTATGATGATACTCATATTGAATATTCAAAATGTTCCACGTGGAACATTTGAGTTCTCTTATAGTTTTACCGAAGAATAGCCTATGAGAACAAGAAATTTTTACTATATGTTGTTTATATTTTTATTTTTAGCGGGATGCGATAATCTTGATAAAACTCCAGAGCTAAGAGATCCCGTTTATCAAGATATGAAAAGCGAAGAATCTAGAGTGAAAAAAGAAATCGATGCAAAGACAAAAGAGCTTAAAGGTCTTCAAGAAACTTATTTGGAATTGGTAGATAGCGATTACCAAAAAAAATTAACCAGAGAAGATATATACAGAATAAAAAATGAAATAAAAAAACTAGAACAAATGATGGAATATCATATGATCTCTGCAGAAAGCAGACAAATCTATGCAAGAAAACAATATCTAGAATATTTTAAAGCAGGAAAAGACAAAGATTGGCCGCCAACAGGAATAAAAGAAAAATACGAAACCCAAAAAAAGATGGCAACAACTTCAAAACAATGGTCGCGTGGTTTGGCTAGTAAGAAAATACCTAAAAAAGTAGAAAAGAAAGAGGGCGGGGGACATCATTAAGATGTTTTTACTGATTTTATAACTACTTTTGACCCTAGAGACTCTGGAAGCTCGTATTCAAAAGCCATGTCATTGTTCCACGTGGAACTTATTTGCGACGGCAAGGCAGTTAATTCTTTAAACCAATCTGCTCCCTTTAAAGAATATATCGTAGCTCCTGCAGAAAGAATTTTATTACCTAAAAGCAATGTTCGAGCGAGATTAGAGAAATCTCTAGTTATATTTACAGATGGCCCTTTAATTGAGAGATTCTCCGGCTTAAGATTCATAATCTGAACATTCGATAGTTGGGCTCTAGCAACTATATGTGTAACGAACTCTATTTTCCTATGATCTTCAACTATGACGTTTACTTTTACTGTTGGATTAAGAATTGAAAAAATGATACCCGCGAGTCCGTTTCCAGAGCTGTAGTTATAAATTTCTTTTATTTCTACGTTATCCTTTTTAATAAACTCACTTGCTTTGATAATATCATAAAAATGAAGCAGATCCGCGTTCTTTTCTGTGAACGTAGAGATCAGGCTTAGTGTCTGATTGAATCTCATAAGCTCAATATGAAAAAGTCTTAGCGTGCTCAGAACATCGTCGCTTAAGTTTGGAAAATGATCTCTGATTCTCCATTGTACGTCCATAATGTACTCCTAGTTGTTTGTCTCTAGCTGATGTATTTTTTTACGACCCTTGATATGAATTAAGATTGCTTGAATAGCAGAGGGATTAACACCACTGATTCTTTGCGCCTGCCCAATAGTTAAAGGTTTTACTTTAAGAAGCTTTTCCATTTCCTCAACAGAAAGCCCTCTGACTTTGGAATAATCCATACTCTCTTCTAATCTATAAGTTTCTAAACGAGATGACTGCTCAATAAGTTCTTTTTGTCTTTTGATGTAACCCTCATATTTAATCTCAATCTCAACAGGTTCTAAAACTTCTGGGTCGAGATCTAAATTATGACCCATAGCGCTAATCTTCTCTATGGAAATTTCTGCTCTGCGTAATAGCGTGTCAAGAGTTGTTGGCTTCAAAATTTCTTGGGTTCCAAGAGCTATTAGTTTTTCGTTTGTATCTTTATTTGGGTAAATAGCTGTCGTACGAAGATAATTTCTTTGAACATTTCTTTTTTCACGGATCAAGGATACGCGATCAAAATCTTCCGAAGTGATCAATCCGATGTCCCTACCAAGGTCCAGGAGGCGATCAGTCGTGTTGTCTTCTCGAAGTACGAGTCTGTGTTCCGCGCGCGAAGTAAACATGCGGTAGGGTTCTTTCGTACCTTTTGTGACAAGGTCATCAATTAGTACTCCGATGTAGGCTTGATCACGTCTTAAGACAACTGGATCTTTGTCCATTAGACTTTGGGCTGCATTCACTCCGGCCATAAAACCTTGAGCGGCGGCCTCTTCATAACCACTTGTTCCGTTGATTTGTCCTGCAAGATAAAGATTATCGATTGCACGAGTTTCTAGTGTTGGACGAATTTGTGTTGGTTCGATGAAATCATATTCAACTGCATAACCGTAACGAGCAAACTTAACATTTTCCAAACCACGAATTGTTCTTATAAACTGATCTTGAACATCGGCTGGCAAACTTGTCGAAATTCCCTGAAGATAAATATGATCTGTCGAAAGACCTTCTGGCTCTAAAAAAGTTTGATGACGAATTTTTTCCGCAAAACGTGTCACCTTATCTTCGATGCTTGGACAGTACCTAGGTCCAGTACCCTCAATCATTCCACAATATATAGGAGATTTATCTAAGTTCTTGCGAATAATTTCGTGCGTGAGCTCTGTTGTATGTGAAAGATGGCAGTCCACTTGCGGAAGTTTATAGTTTTTCCCACTCTTGAAGCTGAATGGATAGAATTTTTGATCACCGGGTTGCGGGGTCATTACTGAGTAATCAATTGAGTCGCGAAGAAGCCTAGGGGGAGTTCCTGTTTTTAATCTAAAAACATTGAATCCAAAACTTTTGAGCTGATCAGATAGTCCTACGGTTGCGTTGTCGCCAACTCTTCCGCCGGCTTGTTGTTCTAATCCCACGTGCATGACGGCATTCATAAATGTACCTGTCGTGATGATTACTTTTTTCGCAAAGATTTCTGATCCATCTTGAATTTTAATTCCCAAACATTTTGATCCCGAGATTATTAAAGATTTTGCTTCGCCTTGAAGTAGAGAAAGATTTTTTTGATCTTTGAAAACCTTAATCATATGTGAAACATAAAGGTCTTTATCACATTGCGCGCGTGAGCCACGAACCGCAGGTCCTTTTGTAGCGTTCAATCTTTTAAATTGAATGCACGATTCATCCGTGGCAACGCCCATCTCTCCGCCGAGAGCATCAATTTCTCGCACCATGTGGCCCTTTGCAAGTCCACCAATAGCAGGATTACAGCTCATAAAACCAATACGCTCTAAGTTTGTCGTTACCACTAGAGTGTTTGCGCCCAATCTAGCGGAAGACAGGGCTGCCTCAATACCTGCATGGCCTGCACCTACAACAATAATGTCGAACTGGTTTTTCACTTCTTACCTTATCTGCATATTTAGCTATGCGTGTATCGCTTTAGTAAATTACTTGCCGATACAAAATTCTTGGAAAACTTTATTCATGACTTGATCGTCTAAGCGTTCACCCAAAAGATCAAAGCAACATTCTAAAGCGTCTCTCAATTCAAAGGCTGTAAACTCACTCGATGCATTCTCTGATGATAAATTTTTTGCTCTTTCCAGACATTGATTCATTTTATCTAATAACTCAAACTGTCTGGTTTTCAGAACTACCGCCGAGCTTTCATGAAAAGCCTGCTTAATCTGATTTTCTAAATAAAGGACTACCTCATCTAAAGTCTCAGGAATTTTAGCACTAACCAAGAAAACTTGATTATCCACTTTTTTTCCGATCACATGTGTGAAGTTTTCTTTAAATTTTGGAAGGTCCTTTTTGTTTGATAAGAAAACAATTTTATCTGAGTATTTTTCTAGAATTTCTATATCTAATATTGGTTTATCTTGAGTGGCGTCTACTATGTAGAATATATGATCCGCATCTTTTAGCTGATCCCTGGTTTTTTGAATACCGATAATTTCTACTGCATCTTTTGTATCGTGAAGTCCTGCTGTATCAATAAATTTAACTTTAACTCCGCCAATGATGACATAGCTTTCCAGGATATCTCTTGTTGTTCCTGCAATCTCTGTAACGATAGCTTTATCATTTTTGATTAGTTGGTTGAATAGGCTAGACTTTCCTGCATTGGGTTCCCCGACTAGGACCACATTCATGCTGTCTGTAATTACTTTGCCTTTTTTGTAAGTATCCAAAAGTTTTTTATTTAATTTATAGATCTCTTCAGTTTTTATTTTGATGGTCTCATAATCCACGGTTTGAAGGTCTTCAAGCGAAAAGTCGATACTTGCTTCAAGATGCGCAAGAAGCCAAGTCATTTTGTCTTGCATCTCTTTTACCTTCTCGCTGAGCTCCCCTTTGAGTTGCCTTAGAGAGACTTCTGCTGCTTTCTTTGTATCGCTTTGAATGAGTGTCAAAATGCTTTCTGCCTGAAGAAGGTCGATTCTTCCAGACATAAATGCTCTGAAGGTGAATTCCCCTTTCTGCGCAAGTCTACAACCTGCAAGAATCAAGTTTTGAATAATTTCTTCGGCAATGACTGGGCTGCCGTGACAAGAAATCTCTAAAGTTTCATCGTTTGTATATGATTTACCTTGGCCAAAATAAGTTACCAAAGCTTCGTCGATTTGTTTTGTTTGATCCACCGAATTTACACTTAAGAGGTAGGCCTTGTGAGATTCAATATCTATAGGAAGGTTTATTAGTTTTCGGGAAACTTCAAGCGTGCGGGGACCGCAAATTCGCACCACGCTTATCCCGCCGTGACCAGAGGGTGTTGCAATGGCGCAAATTGTGTCCTCAACCTTATAATTAAGCATCTGCTCTTTTTGAACCTTCAGGCTTATCCGCTTTAGCTGGATAAATCTTGATTTTTTTAAAATGCCCTTCGCCCACAGATCTGCTTTTGACTCTTCCATCTTCCGCAAGATATTGGTGAATTACTTTTCTGTCTTTGGGTGGCAAAGCTCTAAAGTATACAGATTTATTTTTATCAAGGGCGATTTTCTTCAGTTTATCTGCAAGTCTAATGAGTTCTTCGCTTGCTTCTTTTCTAAAACCATTGGAATCGCAATTTACATTTAATTTTAAATCTGGCAATCGGTGCTGAAGAACTCTTTTTAAATAAAGCTGGAAAGCATCCAAAAGTTGACCTTCTTTATCAATCAAGTTTTCTTGATCATTCCCAAAAATTTCTACTTCGATATTTCCTTCTTCATCAGAATTTAAATCATAAGATAAATCGAAGTTTGCTCTTCCGAAAATTCCATCTAGTGTATCTTCAACGATTTGGATTGCGCCATCATTTGCGCTGCTTTTTTTAGATCCAAAAATTTTATTAAGTATTCCCATTCTGCTCCTCCTCTGGAGTTTTCTAATCTATTTAGCCTGTGGCTTAGTTTAATTTCGTTACAGCGCCCACTTCGCCGTCCGTCTTTTTTTCTTTCATAATCATATATTGCTGAATGATGCCGAATAATGTGCTCACAAATATATATAATGTCAGTCCACTGGGTAGCGAAATCATCATTAAAGAAAAAATCACAGGCATGATCTGCATAGCTTTTGCCTGAGCAGGATCCATTGTGGTTGGCGTGATTTTTTGCTGAATAAACATAGTGATCCCCATAAGCACAGGAAGCACATAATAAGGGTCTTTTAAGCTTAAATCATATATCCAAAGCATAAACGGCGCTTGATAAAGCTCAATACTCTGTGCAAGGACGTTATAAAGTGCAATGAAAACCGGAAGCTGTAACAGCATCGGAAGGCATCCGCCGATCGGATTAACCTTTTCTCTCTTCATAAGATTCATTGTTTCTACCTGAAGCTGTCTCGGATCTTTTTTGTATCTTTCTTTGAGAGCTTTAAGTTGAGGCTGAATGACCTGCATCTTCTTCATAGATTTATAAGAAGAAACATTGAGCGGAAGTAGCAACATTCTAATAAAAAGGGTTACAATAATGATCGCTACGCCGTAGTTACCAAACCAAGAATACAAAAGCTTTAGTAGCATTAAAATTGGCTTTGCTACGATAGAGAAAATTCCAAAATTGATAGTCTCGGTCAACCTTGGGTCCACCTGCTCTAGTAATTTTAATTCCTTGGGTCCTATAAATGTTGTTGTTTCAAATTTATTTACTGTTCCATTTTCTTGAACGTATTTTAATGTTCCAAGTGCTATCGATTTTTGTAAATCAACTTTTGCTGAGAACGTTGGGGCAATTGCTGTATTATCAATGATTGCTGACGTGAAGTAATGTTTTCCTACAGACGCTATAGATACATTCTTAAAGTCTTCATCAAATATTTTGGATTCGTCAGCCTTAATGTCCGCTCTTTCTGTTTTTGTGTCGTAGGCAACAAACACCGATTCAAAATCAAAAGATGGCATTAGGAAAGAGCTCGATTTGTTTTGGACAACCTCTTCAACCAATAAAGTTTCTAAAACTTTTGGCGCCGAACTTGTTTCTATCGTTGTTTTTAATGAATATTTTGCTGGGTCTACTTCGATTGTTTTTGTAACTGCGATTTCGCCTGCTTTTCCTGTTCCCTTATAGACTGTCTCTGAAACTTTGCTTAGATTAAAATAAACAGGCGCCCCGTCTATTCTCGTTTCCCCTAGATAAGCTTCTGTTCCGCCTTTTGCGATAATTACACCGCTTTGATCTCTTTCTTTAAATTGGTTTAATTGGATGTTTTTTAACCCCATTCCACGAGAGGAAATCTCGAAGTTAAATGGCTCGCTTTTAAACACCACAACATTTTCGTTGTTAGGTGTAACTTCGATATCTGATGTTGGCACAGCCGCTGCTGTATCTTTATCTTTTGTTGGGATTGTATCGAGTGCTTTTTCAACTTTTTGCTCTAATTGAGCTTCTGTTTGAGGATATTTTTTTGTTAGATAATACTGCCATCCAAGAATACATCCGAACACGATCACGATTGCGAGAAGTGTTTTTTGGTCGAAGAAGCTGTTGTTGCTGTTCTGTGGGTTCATCTATTGCGCCTCATTTTGTTTGTCGGGCACAGGATCAAATCCTGAGGGTCCGAGGGGTCTGCACTTCAATACTCTTTTTAATGTAAGGATAAATGCTGTTTTAGAATCATGGTTTTTAAAAGCCTCCGAGCCATAACAAGAACATGTGGGATAGAACCTGCATGCTCCACCCAGCATCGGAGAAAGCACGAGTTGGTAAGAGCGAATCAAAAAAAGCGCAAGAAAACGCAAAGGACTATCGATACTTTTTGAAAGCAAGGCCTGTGGCCTTATCGAGCTCTTCTTTGAAGTCTTGAAATTTAATTTTTCGGAAGTAATTAGCATCACTGCTCGCTCTAATAATTACATTCACATCGTAGTGTTTTTCTGGGTGAAGAGTTTGAGATTTAAAATATTCTCTACACCATCTTTTAATTCTGTTTCTAAGCACAGAGCCGCCCACTTTATTCGGAATGGTCCATCCGAATCTGTCGTTGTTCTCTGTATTTTCTAGGTAATTTAGAATTAACCAAGGATTTGGATATATTCTTTTGCCTTTTTTCTTTAGAAGCTCGAAGTCGCTACTACGACGTAATGTGTGAATCTTATTTACCACTACCTGAAACCGTAAGTTTCTTTCTACCTTTAGCTCTTCTTTTTTTAATCACTGTGGCTCCACTTTTAGTAGCCATACGCGCTCTGAATCCGTGAGTTGCTTTTCTGCGCTTTTTACTTGGTTGATACGTTCTTTTCATTTTCATTCCTCCGCCGGATTTTGAACCGGCTAATTAACAGTCGAAAGTATATACAATACATATTCGAGGTTGTGTATTTTAAAGCTAAGTTGTTTTAAGGTTTTAACTCAAAATGAGCGCAGATAAAACCATGACGCGATACTGCCTGTCAAGTTGTTGAACTTTTATGCATAAATTGCGTTGTACAATAGGGCAAAAATTGCTAAATCCACATATCGTTTCAATGAATCACTAACCTGGCACTTTTAACTTTCAACATCTTATGTTTTTGACTACATTAGGCAACTTGTAAGGTGCAGCTTGTAAAGGCATCTTTGTTGCGGGGGCAAATTTTGGAATCGCAAATTTGGGAATCTGTTAAAAAAAATATCAAGGTTAAGAACCCAAATAATGCTTATTTGGAAACCTGGTTTAGTCCTATCGAATTGATCGATACGGAGGAGAGCCATAAAGGTACTGTGTTCAAACTTGGTGTGCCTACAGATTTTCATAAGAACTGGATATCAGACAACTTTTTAGATCGTATTTGCCAAGAAATATCTTCCGTAGTGCAAAAGCCCTTTCAGGTTCAATTGATTGTTGTCCCTGAATTAGAGAAGTCTGAATCAAAAAACTCTGATCAATTACCTATGGATTTGGGCCCAGCAGCTCCTATCCAAGTTGAGCAAGATACTGGATACTCAGCTCTAGGTAATAAATCTTTAAGGCAAGTTCTCAATACAGAATACACCTTCTCCACATTTGTCGTAGGTAGAAATAACGAATTTGCCCATGCGGCTTGTTATAACGTCGCAAAAAACCCAGGTGGTGGTTACAATCCTCTTTTTATATGTGGGCCTACCGGTATGGGTAAAACGCATCTATTGAATGCCGTGGGAAACCATATTCAAGAGAGTTTTCCTCAATTAAAAATTAGATATGTTTCCACAGAAGCTTTTTTAAATGAATTCGTCTCTGGAATTCGACGTAATGAAATGGCAAAACTGAGAAAAAAATATCGCGACGATTGTGATGTTCTTCTCTTGGATGATATTCAAGTTCTGGGTCGCGGTGAAGCCTTTCAAGAAGAGTTTTTCCATACCATGAATGCGTTTTTTGATCGCGGTAGACAGGTGGTGGTTGCGAGTGATCGCATGCCTAGAGACATTACCGGTCTAGAAGATAGAATTAGGACCCGTCTTGAATGGGGTCTAATTGCCGATATTCAAATGCCTGATGTAGAAACTAGGGTTGCAATTCTTAGATATAAGGCTGAAAAAAAGGGTCTTTCGGTTCCTGATGATGTGGTTAACTTTATTGCAAGAATATCCAAAAGATCTATTAGAGAACTAGAGGGTAACCTTAATAAAGTAAAAATGTTTACAGAATTAAGGGCTTTACCTATTAGTTTGGATTTGGCTAAGCATATTTTGGCTAGTCATTCTTCTGAGTCTCAGCAGCTTACTGTTGAGGATATCCAAAAGCTTGTGAGTGATCACTTTCAAATTAAAATTTCAGATCTCAAATCAGCAAATAGATCGAAGCCTATTGTAGTAGCAAGACAAGTTGCTATGTACTTAGTTAAAACTTATTTAGAGAAATCATTAATAGATATCGGCAGAGCATTCGGTGGCCGAGATCACACAACGGTTATCAGTGCGTTGCGAAGAATCGAAGATCTACAGGAAAGAGATTCTGATTTACATAAGGATATCGAAGATTTAAGAAGGAAGATCCACAATACCACAGGAGTGTGAATGTGGATTGTGGACATTCGGTGTGGATAACACGTTGAATGGTTGGGGATGAGTAGTTGTCCACAAAAAGTGGAAAGTTTGAGTGTTTGTTATGGTGGACTTTATCCACGTCGAATATTGAATCTTTCTGGTAGTTTAAGTTCGATTTGCAGTTATCAACGGACCTACTACTACTACTATATTTATATATAGATATTAAAATAGTATATAAGAGCAAGAAAGTAAGAAAACTTATATGAGCTGTAAAGCTTAAAAAACTTCAGACAAGGAAGTAAAATGGAATTAAAAATCAAGAAGTCAGATCTTTTAGAGATAATTGGTAAGACGCAAAACATCGTGGAGAAAAGAAACACGATGCCAATACTGGTGAACGTACTTATCGAAGCAAGTAACAAATCACCAAAAGGTGATACGCTTAAAGTTTACGCTACGGATTTAGAAGTGAGTTTAACCGATGAGGCCCCTTGTAAAGTTTCAGAGCCAGGAAAAGTAGCCGTAGATGCAAAACAACTTTTCCAGATCGTTAAAGAATTAAACGACGATGGAATCATTCAATTAAAAAGTAAAGACAACAACTGGTTATTCGTTCAACAAGGAAAAGCAGTTTTCAACTTGGTTGGCAAAAACCCAGAAGAATACCCGATGTTCCCAACTTACACTTCTGATAGTTTTGTAAAAATCAAATCTTCAACTTTAAAAGAAATGATCGAAAAAACAATTTACAGTGTTTCAACAGATGAAACTCGTTACCACTTGAACGGCGTATTCTTTGAACAAATCAAAAACGGGAATTCTTATCAATACCGAATGGTAGCAACAGACGGCCATAGACTTTCACTTGTAGACAGAGAAACTGGATTTGAAGCAGACGGAAAAGTTAAATTTGAAAAAGGTGTGATTATTCCTAGAAAAGGTCTCTCAGAAATTTCTAAAATTTTAGAAACTTCAATGGAAGATGTTGAGTTCACAGTGGAAGGCCCACAACTGATCTTGAAAAATAATTCTGCTGTACTAATGATTCGTTTGATCGAAGGAAAATATCCAAACTTCCTACAACTTATTCCTAAATCTCTCTCTAGAAATATTGTTGCCTCAAGACATGAATTGATTCAAAGCTTGAAGAGAGTTTCATTACTTTCAAATAAAAAATCAAAAGGCATCACTGTAACTCTTTCTCATGGAGTCATGTCGATCACGACAAATAACCCAGAACTTGGAGACGCAAAAGAAGAAATTCAAGTGAGCTATGACGGTGAAGAAATCAAAATCGGATTCAATGCTAGATATCTTTTAGATATTTTAAATAGCTTTAACGAAGATGAAGTAGAAATTGAATTGAACGATCAATTATCACCAGGATTATTCAGACCAAAACAAGATAACAAGTACACGTGTATTGTTATGCCAATGAGAATATAAACCAGAAGCTCTGGTTTAGAGTTCTAGAAGATAATTGTGAAATTAAAAAATTTAAATCTTTATAATTTCAGGAATATCCGAGAGCAAAATCTTAATTTTGACTCTCATGTTGTGGTATTTAAGGGGTTAAATGGCCAAGGTAAAACCAACCTTGTTGAATCCATTTATTTTTTATCTAAAGGAAAAAGTTTTAGAACTTCTGATCTACAACATCTCGTAAAAAATGATTCTCAAGAAGGAACAAGGATTTACGGAAAAGCATTTGCAGATAAAACAGAAATAGATCTCGAAGCGAGAATAATTAATGATTCTAAAATCCAAACACTGAATGGAAAAAAAACCAACGCCTTAAAAATATTCAAAACATTTCCTGTTATTTTATTCTCTCCAGAAAGTTTATCGGCGATAAAAGACGGGCCCGAAGCCAGACGAACACTCATAGACGAAACCCTCATTTTAGAAAACGAAGGTAACGTTAAAGCCATTCAAAATTTCAGAAAAATTTTGAAAATAAAAAATCATGTTTTGAGACAATTCAAGCAAGGTCGCATGACCGCGGGCCAAACTAAAGATCTTTTGATGGGAATCAATCCAGTTTTTATTGAACATGCCACTGAGCTTTCAAATTTGCGAATTTCACTCTTAAAAAATATCCACAACCTTAATCAACAATCGTTGACGGAGATCACAGGCAAAAATGTGGATATAGCTGTGAACTATGTGATTAAGTCTCAAGAACACGAAAATTCTAAAGATTTCGTATCTAATACATTGCGTAAAGACCTGGAGGAGAAGCTCGCTATAGAAATGAGCGCCGGAAATTCGTTATACGGTCCTCATAAGCACGATGTTGTTTTTGAGTACGGTAGTTCAGACAGCAGATTTTACTGTTCGCAGGGGCAGCAGAGAGCGCTTATTTTGGCATTTAAATTCACCCAAATCTTGTATCACAAGGCCATTTATGGTTATTATCCTATATTAATTCTCGATGATGTTTTATCGGAATTTGATAGGGAAAAAAGATCGTTCCTCATTTCGTTTTTAAACAAGAACGAAGCGCAGACTTTCCTGACAACCACAGACCTTGACGACGCACTGGTGAGTAGCCAGCAGTTATCGAACTCGGATGTATCTGTGTTGAATGTGAAAGATGGAAGCATTGTTTTTTAAAAACAATTTGAGTTTCGACATAGATGGATTTTTATGGAGAACAAGTGACTTCAAATGTAACAGATACTTCTTATGATGCTGGCTCGATTAAAGTTCTTGAAGGTTTAGAAGCGGTTAGAAAAAGACCAGGTATGTATATCGGTGATACGGGTAATCGCGGCTTTCATCATCTCGTTTATGAAATCGTAGACAACTCGGTGGATGAACATCTTGCTGGTCATTGCAAACGCATTAGCATTACAATTCACGCAGACGATTCAATCACAGTGGAAGATGACGGAAGAGGCATTCCTGTTTCAGCCCATCAAAAAGGTAAATCAGCGTTAGAAGTTGTAATGACAGTTCTTCACGCGGGTGGAAAATTTGACGGCGCATCTTACAAAGTTTCCGGCGGCCTACATGGAGTGGGCGCATCTGTTGTGAACGCACTTTCTGAAAAATGTTCTGTGGAAGTAAAAAGAGATGGAAAAATTTGGAAACAAGTTTACGAAAAAGGTATTCCACAAGGATCTATCGAAGAAATCGGAAAGTCAGACAAGACTGGAACTAAAACTACCTTCAGAGCTGATAGAACTATTTTCCACGAAGAAACTTTAACTTACAGCTTTGATATTTTAGCAAACAGAATTCGTGAAATCGCTTTCTTGAATGCTGGTTTATATTTTATGTTGAACGACGAGCGCACAGGAAAGAAACAAGAATTCCAATACGCTAGAGGGATCGTAGAATTCGTAGAATACATGAACGCTTCTAAAAAAGCTGTAAACTCTGAAGTGGTTTATTTCAAAGGCGAAAGAGAAACCGTAGAAATCGAAGTAGCTCTACAGTGGAACGAATCTTATACGGAATCAGTTTACTCATATTGCAACAACATCAATACGATCGAAGGCGGAACGCATCTGATCGGACTAAAAGCTGCTCTCACAAGAACAGCGAATGCATATGCTACAGGAAAAAATCTTTTAAAAAACATCGACACAACACTTGAAGGCGAAGACATCAGAGAAGGTCTTGCTGGCGTTGTGAGTGTAAAAGTTCGCGAACCACAGTTCGAAGGACAAACAAAAACAAAACTAGGTAACACCGAAGTTAAGGGTTATGTAGAAACTTTAGTTAACGATAAGCTTATGGATTGGCTCGAAAGAAATCCAGCACAAGCAAAAGTAATTATAAATAAATGCGTAGAAGCAGCTAGAGCAAGAATCGCGGCAAGAAAAGCCAAAGAACTTGCGAGAAGAAAAACCGCGCTTGATGGCGGAGCACTTCCAGGAAAAATGGCAGATTGCCAAGAACGAGATCCTGCACTTTGCGAACTATATCTGGTTGAGGGTGACTCGGCAGGCGGATCAGCAAAGCAAGGAAGAGATAGAAAAACTCAAGCAGTTCTACCGCTTAAAGGTAAAATTTTAAACGTTGAAAAAGCACGCTTCGACAAAATGCTCGTGAACGATGAGATCAAGATGTTGATCTCAGCAACGGGCGTTGGAGTGGGCGCCGACAACATGTTGAATATCGACAAACTCAGATATCACAAAATCGTAATTATGACCGATGCCGATGTGGATGGATCTCACATTAGAACTTTATTATTAACGTTCTTCTATCGCCAGATGCCACTCGTTTTAGAAAAAGGCCATATCTTTATTGCCCAGCCACCACTCTACAAAGTGAAGAAGGGTCAAAAAGAAAGCTACATCAAAGATGAAAAAGCTCTGATGAATTACTTACTGCAAGAAAACGTTGGAACTTTAAATTTCAAAAATTCAAAACTAACGGACGAAGAAATCAAAGCGTTTGTTTTGAGAATTGAAAAATTCCAAAAACTAATTACAAACGTTTCTCAAAAATATGATCAAAGCGTTCTTCTGTGGCTACTTGCAAACAAAGTTGATCTCAAAGAAGTATTTAAATCTGAAGATCAAATCAAAAAAACTTTTGATCAAATGACTAAGGATTTAAAAGCCAATCCACTTTACGGAATATCTGATGTGAAGTTTAAGCCTGTAAAAAACGAAGAGCACAACAACTTTAAAGTTGAAGTTGAAATTATTCGCTTCGCTGAAAAACTTGGATTCACCCTTGCCTCTGATCTTTCTGAATCACTTCAATTCGAAGAATTGAAAAAGGATTGGAAAGAAATGGATTCTAAACACAAGCTTCCAATCGCTGTGAATTTTGAAAACACAGAACACAACTTTGAATCTTACAAAGATTTCTTGGACGGCTTTATGGAAAGTTCGAAAAAGGGACTCTACGTTCAGCGCTATAAGGGATTGGGAGAGATGAACCCCGTTCAACTGTGGGAAACAACTCTAAATCCAGACAATAGAATTTTATTAAGAGTTACGATTGATGATGCAATTGCGGCTGATGAAACGTTCAGTATCTTGATGGGCGAATTGGTTGAGCCAAGAAGAAAGTTCATCGAAGACAACGCATTGTTAGCAAAAGAATTATTTGTATAAAGAAAGTTTAGTAAGAAAATTAGGAAAGCATGGAACAACAGCCAGAAAATAAAAATATAATTAACGTCGATATCAACAAGGAAATGAAAGAGGCTTACCTTCAGTACTCTATGAGTGTGATCGTTGGTAGAGCTCTCCCTGATGTGAGAGATGGTCTAAAGCCGGTTCACAGAAGAATTCTCTTTGCCATGAAAGAAATGGGAAACTATCACAACAAGCCTTACAAAAAATCTGCAAGAGTTGTTGGTGATGTGATCGGTAAATACCATCCCCATGGAGATACAGCAGTTTATGATACAGCAGTGAGAATGGCGCAGGATTTCTCTTTGAGATATCCGTTGATCGATGGTCAAGGTAACTTCGGTTCTATCGATGGCGATAGCCCAGCGGCGATGAGGTATACGGAAATCCGTATGACAAAGCTTGCTGAAGAACTACTAAACGATATCGATAAAGAAACGGTAGCTTTCGGTCCAAACTACGATGACTCTTTAGAAATTCCATTAGTACTTCCAGCAAAATTTCCAAATCTTCTTGTTAACGGAAGCTCTGGTATCGCGGTTGGTATGGCTACAAATATTCCACCCCACAACTTGGGCGAAGTGATTGATGGCTGTATTGAAATCATTAAAAATCCAAATTGTAATCTGATCGACCTACTTCAACACATTAAAGGCCCAGACTTCCCTACCGCGGGCGTGATTGCTGGTAAATCTGGAATTTTAGATGCTTATAAAACAGGTCGCGGAGGGATCACGCTAAAAGCTGTTTCCGAAATTGAAACTTACGGCGCAGACAGAGAAAGAATCGTCGTAACTGAAATTCCATATCAAGTGAACAAATCAAAACTTATCGAATCGATTGCTGACCTTGTGAGAGATAAAAAAATCGAAGGTGTTTCGGACATCAGAGATGAATCATCACGCGAAGGAATGAGAATCGTAATCGATGTGAAGCGCGGAGAAACTGCAAGCGTAGTTATGAACCGCCTTTACAAGTTCACACAAATGGAAACAAGATTTGGTATTATCCTCTTAGCTCTTGATAAAGGGTCTCGTCCAAAAGTCTTTAACTTAAAAGAAGCTCTTGAAGCCTTTGTTCATCACAGACGTGAAGTTGTAACAAAAAGGTGTATCTTTGATCTCAAGAAAGCTGAAGCAAGAATTCATATTTTAATGGGTTTAAAAATGGCTCTCGACAATATCGATGATGTTGTTGCGACAATCAGAAAGAGCCCTGATGCACAAGGCGCAAAAATTGGATTGATCACGAAATTCTCATTCTCTGAAATTCAAGCGCAAGCTATTTTGGACATGAGACTTCAAAGACTAACTGGTTTAGAGAGACAAAAAATCATTGATGAAGTAGCAGAAATCGAAAAAGAAATCACGTGGCTCAAGATGGTTCTTGGCGATGTGAAAGAAATCTATAAGATCATCGTGCAAGAATTAGAAGAAATTAAAAAATCGTACAGCAATCCAAGAAAAACTCAAATCGTACAAGAAGAATCAGAAGACATGGAAGACGAAGATCTGATTCAGCAAGAAAATGTTATGGTGACAATCACAAACAGTGGTTACATCAAGCGTATTCCAGTTGAAACGTACCGAGCACAAAGACGTGGTGGTAAAGGATTAAAAGGCGTTGAAACTCGTGAAGAAGATTTCGTAACAAATATTTTCACTGCCAGCACCCATACAACCCTTCTGGTATTCACGGACAAAGGAAAAGTTTACTGGTGTAAAGTTCATAGACTTCCAGCCGGAAACAGACAATCTAAAGGTAAAGCGATTGCCAATGTCGTGCAGTTGGCGGCGAACGAAAAAGTTCAAGCCATCCTGCCAATTGAGGAATTCACAGCGGATAAGTTTGTTGTTCTCATTACTAAAAACGGGATTATCAAGAAAACAACTCTCGATAACTTCTCAAACCCAAGGCCATCAGGAATTATCGCATTGACTACAGACCTTGATGATTCGTTGATTTGTGCTCAGGTGACCTCTGGAAAAGACGATATCTTTGTGGCAACACGTGAAGGTATGTCGATCCGATTTAGCGAGGAAGAAACACGTCCAATGGGCAGAACCGCTAGAGGCGTTAAAGCTGTTACGCTTGGTAAAGGTGACCACGTGATCGGCTGTGAAATCATCACTCCAGACTGTAAAAAACATATCTTGATGGTGACAGGAAAAGGCTACGGCAAGCGTAGTGAAACCTCTGAATACAGAACACAAGGTCGCGGTGGCGTCGGTATTATCACTCAAAAAACAAGTGATAAGGTCGGCGATGTGATATCGACCATTCTAGTGAGTGAAAATGAAGACGTGATGTTGATGACAGACAAGGGTCAGGTGATCCGTATTAAGTGCAACAACATTTCGTTACTAGGAAGAAACACACAAGGCGTTAAACTCATTAACGTCAATGAAAGCGAAATCGTTTCGAGCGTTGCTAAAGTCGCCGAAGAAGATGAGGCGGATACAGGTGAACCTTCATCTGCAACACTTCAATAAAATAATTGTAAACCTCCTAATTTTCGTTGGGTGCGTCGGGCTTCTCACCTCTTGCGAAGAACGCAAAGGAGAAGGGGAGCTAAAAGACGCAAGATCTGCGAGAACGGCAACGGAAGCCCTAGATCTTTATAAAAAAGTTATTCAAGTTTACAAGCAAGATTCTGTTGCCATAAGAGCCGCGCTCGAAGCTTCGAGCCTGTGCCTCAAAGAAAAAACTTGTGCAGACCGGGAAGAATTTTTTTTAAAATACATCATTGAAAAATCAGACAAAGAAGCAGATCAAATTGCGTCACAAAAACGCTTAGCTGAAATTTATTACGATAAAGGATTTTATCCTCAGGCCATTGATGAAATGAACAGGCTGCTATCAAAAGCAAACTTCAAAGATGGAAGAGCTGAGATAAAAATTAAACTGGCAAAGAGTAATTTCTACATTAAAAACTTTTACCAAGCAGAGATAGAGCTCAATTCCTACATAAAGGAAGTAAAAGATGATCATGAAAAATTTGAAGGATATCTTTTAAAAGCCGACATTCAATCGGCTAACAAAAAATATACGGATGCAATGAATACATATAAAGAAATCAAAGAGAATTTTAAAGATTTATATTTTAGAAATCAGGTTTTTATGAACGAAGTACTTTTACTCGAAGAACAAAAACTTTTAGATCAAGCTGTATCAGTTTTAGAATCTGTTCGTTCGCAAATAGAAAATCCTGAAGCTTTGGATGCAAAGATCGAAAGACTCAAAGAACGAAAAGCTTTTATGCCAGGTGCATCTGGATTAAAAAGATAATACGGGAGTGTATAATGGGTAAACGCGAATACCTTATATTTTTAGGATTGGTGTTTGAACTTGTGGCACTTGTAGTGTCTTTGGTTTACGCAGGGTATTATGTTGATCAACATATGGGCTGGTCAGGAATTGGTGTGGCTTGCGGCGCTGTACTTGCTTTGGTCGTTTGGGTTATTCATCTCATGCAAGCCTTCAAAAACTTACGGTAGGAACATGTTAAAAGCCCTTTTTACACTTCAAATTTCATTAAGCTTACTTTTCACGATCATTATTCATATGGTTGCAGGTAGAACGGAAGGAATTTCATTCTTTGCTGGAGCTGCATTTGCCACGATAAACACCATGTTTTTGGTCTTCATTGTATCGAGACTTTTTAGGAAAAAATCAGTTGCCCTAAGCTTCATCCTCATTATATTTAAATACACGATTTTTGGACTCGGACTTTACTTCCTTGTGACCTCAAAATACTTGATGGTTTCTTGGTTTGTTGTAGGCCTAAGTATACTTCTTCCATCAATTGCAGGATTAATGATCTTGTATTGGAAGCAGCTAAAAAAAGAAGAACTCAGATAATAAAATCCAGATTGATTCTGGAGAAACGAAAGAGATTTTAAAATGACACATTTTAATTGGATGCAATTAATTCCTGGCGTTGGACATCACTACAGTCACGTTGCAACAGCAGCTTTTGTAACTCTCCTTTTAATTCTTTTCAGCCTGATAGCGTATATCGCTTACAAAAAAAATCCTACATTTGATCCAGCTGATAAATTTTCAGTGAAGGCACTGGCAGAAGTATTAACAGAATTCATCAATGGACTTGTAGATACTGTAGTTGGTACTCACGGAAAAAAATATGTCCCCATGTTTGGCGCAATTTTCTTATATATTCTTGTGAATAACCTTATGGGCTTGGTTCCGGGAATGACTCCGGCTACAGATAACTTCAACACAACTCTTGCAGTTGGCCTTTTCACTTTTGTTGCTTATACAGCCCTTGGGATCAGAGAGCACGGCGGCGCTTACATTAAGCAATTCACAGGTCACTTACCTTTGAATCTTTCTCCGATTTTATTATTATTACCTTTGATGTTTGTAATCGAATTAGTTTCACACGCAGTACGCCCGATGAGTTTGGGTTTGCGCTTAAGAGGAAACATGGTTGGTGACCATACCGTTCTTGGTATTTTCACAGATCTAGTTCCAGTCGGAATCCCAGTGATATTTTATCTTCTTGGGCTTTTCGTTTGTTTTGTTCAGGCATTTGTTTTCACGTTGTTATCTATGGTGTACGTATCCATGGCGACAGCACACGACGACCATCATTAATCATTTTCTAAAAGGAGAAAATAAAATGAAAAGAATTTTTACAGTTATCGCTCTTTCTATGTTTGCACTTCCAGCATTTGCTCAAGAAGCTGCAGCTAACTCTTCAAACGCAGGAATGTTAGGTCTTGCTGCAGCTCTTGCAATTGGTATTGCTGCTTTCGGTGGTGCTCTTGGACAAGGTAAAGCAGCTCAAGCAGCTCTTGACGGTATTGCTAGAAATCCAGCAGCTCAAGGTAAATTGTTCGTACCAATGATCATTGGTCTTGCTCTAATCGAGTCACTAGTGATTTATGCTTTCGTTATTGCTTTCATGTTGATCGGCAAATTCTAAAACGATCAATAGAAAAGAAAATAAAAAAACCCAAAGTGCTCAGTACACTTTGGGTTTTTTATTATGGAGTTATTTCCTCGGTGTTAAAGAGAGACGCCTGAAACCTCAAAAGTTCCTCTGCAGCCCTTATCTACCCAAACTCCTTGTCGTCCGTAGCCCCAAGTGCTGCCTTTCCGACATGAAGTTTTTGAGTGTTGCTGAGAGAGTCTTGCCTCCATAACCATTCTAACCGAAGAAGCACTACACTCTCTATATTTATAATTTTCGCTTCCACACTGAATGAATTCAGTTCGATATTTTGGACCAGCAATAGAAACTTCATATAAACCAACAATTGAAAACATTGCGGCCATCGCTAAAAATACTTTTTTCATAATTTCCTCCGAAAACTGTTTTTATTGCAATAAGCAATAGGAGAAAATTTTAAAAAAAAATATGTATTTTATATTAATTAACAAAGACATTAATTATTTATAAATACAATAGCATTCCTAAATACTAACTATTGCTATAGTAAATCAAAATTTGCATCTCTTTGATGACGGGTCTTCAGTAAACATTCGATAAAGTATTTACAACAAAACCGAATTTTTTTTGATGTAGTTATTACGATAAGAAAGGCGAAAAATTCCAAGCGATCAATACCAATTAAAATTTAATTATAAGCAGTTGGTGCGCACCAGGAGGCCTGGAGTCCGAGGATTCCGGACCCAATTTTTTTTCATTGGGCAAACAATAGCTCTAAGGGAGACGGCCTTGGAAGTGGAATTTTTCTTTAAAATCACATCCTCTGCGTCTATTTTTAATTTTGATAAATAAGTTGAGG
>JANMFM010000100.1:0-3904 GCA_031374125.1 Bdellovibrionales bacterium | reverse complement strand
CGCAAATTCATCTTGCTCTTTTCGAGAAATTTGAAATTCTTTAGCCAAAATTTCTGCCGTCTGTCCCATATTGATGCCCACGAATGGATCCGTCAGACCTTCGATGATAGAAATTCTTGGTTTTAAATCTTTGAGTTTAATTTTTTTTAGCGCGCCTAATTTTGCACCAATTGTTTTTGCCGCCGCAAAGGCGCCAAATTTGTTGGCAAAACTTCTGGAGAATAGAAGTGGCATATCAGACATGCTTTCAGTCCCACCGGCAATCACAATGTCCGCAACGCCGGCTTTAATTTTATCAAAGCCCCCCGCTATACTTTCCATCGCGGAAGCACAGTTTCTGTGAACAGTGTGCGCCGAAACTTCAAGAGGAATTCCTGCATTCAATGCAACCACTCTTGCAATATTCACAGCATCTGAAGGGCTACCCGTGTTGCCGATAATCACTTCATCCACTAATTTGGGATCGAGGTTTGTCATTTGCAATAATTCTTTAAGTGCTGAACGGCCTAAATCTTTTGCATGTACATTTTTTAAAACTGTCCCAGATTTTGCAAAGGGTGTTCTCACCCCTTCTACAATGACGACATCTCTAGCGTTAGCGTTTGCCATATGGTGAACCTCATTCGTTGTGTCTTAATTTTTAAGATTTTTTAAATACCCTTAAATGATAAGCATCTAGATAAATATTGTCACATCTTTATACCTTCACACACTTGCGTTATGCGTAGCAGAAAGTGTCGTTCTAGATACGACGAAAGAGCGCATTGACTATTCCAAGCGAGCCTCATAGTCTCAAGGCTTACATTATTATAGGGGAATTTTAAATGTCACGCTACACTGACTCACTAGAATATCATTCGTCTGGTAGACCCGGAAAAATCGAAGTTATTACCTCAAAACCTTGTGATACCGATCGCGATCTCTCTCTCGCTTACTCACCAGGTGTTGCTCAGCCTTGTATGGAAATTGCCAAAGATCCTAAAAAAGTTTTTGATTACACGGCAAAAGGAAATCTCGTTGCCGTGATCACAAATGGTACTGCCGTACTTGGACTCGGTAATATTGGACCACTTGCTGGAAAACCAGTAATGGAAGGTAAGGGCGTTCTCTTTAAAAAATTCGCTGACATCGATGTCTTTGATATCGAACTAGGATCTGAATCGGCTGAAGATGTAATCCAAGCCGTAAAAGCTATGGAACCTACCTTTGGCGGAATCAACCTTGAAGACATCAAAGCGCCTGAGTGTTTTATCATCGAAGAAGAATTAAAAAAGACAATGAAGATCCCTGTGTTCCATGACGATCAACACGGAACAGCCATTATCACAAGTGCCGCATTAATGAACGCTGTTCAAATTGCAGGCAAAAAAATTGAGAAAATCAAAGTTGTTGTTAACGGCGCCGGAGCCTCTGCTCATGCGTGTTCAAAACTTTTTGTTCATCTTGGCGTAAAAAGAGAAAACCTCATCATGTGTGACTCTAAGGGAGTGATCTACAAAGGTCGCACAGAGGGAATGAACAAATGGAAAGAAGAATTCGCTAATGACACAAAAAAAAGAAATCTCACGGAAGCGCTGGATGGTGCTGACGTATTCCTAGGCTTGAGTGTTGCAAGATCCGTCACAGGTCAAATGCTCAAGAAAATGAACGATCGTCCCATCGTATTTGCTTGTGCGAACCCTGATCCAGAAATAATGCCTGACGAAGCCATTGCCGCTCGTCCAGACGTGATTATGGCCACAGGAAGGTCAGACTTCCCGAACCAAGTGAATAACGTTCTAGGATTCCCATTCATTTTCCGTGGAGCCCTCGATGTGAGAGCAACTTCTATCAACGAAGAGATGAAGCTTGCGGCGGTTCACGCAATTGCAAAGCTCGCTCGTGAAGAAGTTCCGGAAAGCGTTTCAAGAGCTTACGGCGGAAAACAATTTAAATTCGGTCCCGAATACTTTATTCCAAAACCTTTCGATCCTCGCGTTCTTCTCTGGGTAGCTCCAGCGGTGGCAAAAGCAGCGATGGAGTCAGGTGTAGCACAACTTCCAATTCAAGATTTTGAAAAGTATCATGATAAACTTGAAGCTCTTCAAGGCGCTGCAAAAAGTTTTATCAGAACGGCCATCAACAAAGTTAAAACTGCGGCAAAAAAATCTCAATCCGACCTTCCAAAAATTGGATTCACAGAAGCTCACTCAGAAAAAGTTCTAAAAGCTTGCAACATCATCTTGGAAGAAGGAATCGCAAGACCGGTTCTCTACGGATATCCAGACGTTGTAAAAAAGAAAATCGCAAGCCTTGGCTTAACTCAACTTGCAGATGTCGAAATTCACAGACCGAGTCAGCATCCAAATCTAAATCTTTACGCTCAAACTCTTTATGAAATGAGAAAAAGAAAAGGTGTTAACCTCCCTGAAGCCATGAGACTCATGGCTGATCCAAATTACTTTGGAACAATGGCCGTTCATCTTGGGGATCTCGATGCGGTGATCAACGGTGCTACGCAGAACTATGCAACGTCAGTGAAACCAATTCTTGAAATCATCGGAAAAACAAAAGCGGGTGTAGCCTCTGGTCTCATCATTGTAGTTCTAAAAGACAAAGTGCTGTTCTTCTCAGATTGTACATTGAACGTAAATCCCACGGCAGAAGAATTGGCTTCGATCGCAATCGATGCCGCGGAGATTGCCCAGTACTTTGAAATCGAACCCAGAATTGCAATGCTCAGTTACTCAAACTTTACGGCAAAGCACGAATCTCCACAAAAAATGAAAAGAGCTGCAGAAATCGTAAAAGACAAATTCCCTCACCTTGCTGTGGATGGGGAAATGCAAGCGGACACAGCTGTTGATCCAAGCATTATCCTGGAACAATTCAATTTCTCTGAACTCAAAAAAGGCGCAAACATTCTTATGTTCCCAGATTTGAGCTCCGGCAATATTGCCTATAAACTGCTCCAACGTCTAGGTGGTGCTGAGATTTTAGGCCCATTCCTATTGGGCTTAAGGAAGCCTGCACATACTTTACAGCGTTCTTGCAGCGTTAGTGATATAGTGAACACTGTGGCGTTAACCGCGCTCCAGACTCAAGTGATCAAAGAGATGAAGGCTAGGAAATAGGAGATATAGAACTGAGAAAAAATAGAGAGAAAGCAATTTTAGTAGGGTTAGGACTCAAAACCGAAAACTTTTTTGATATCAAAGAAAGTTTAGGTGAACTTGCCGAATTGGCCGAGGCCGCCGGCGCCGAAGTCGTCGCCACTCTCACTCAGACCTTACCCAAATACAATCCAGGCACTCTGATCGGAACCGGAAAAGTCGAAGAACTCCAACAGTTAGCCAAAGACACTAAAGCAGAACTTGTCATTATTGATCACCAACTTTCTGGCGTGCAAGCGAGAAACTTGGAGAAGGTCATCGGTGTTCCAATCGTTGATCGCACGCAACTTATCTTAGATATTTTCGCTCAACGCGCGCAAAGCCATGAGGGCAAACTCCAGGTCGAACTTGCCCAGCTCCTTGATCAATATTCAAGACAGGTCGGTGCATGGCATGGATCACTTTCGCGCCAAGGTGGTGGTATCGGTACCGTGGGTCCAGGGGAAAAAGCGATTGAATTGGATCGTCGTCATATCAAAGACAAAATCACCATGATCAAAAAGAAACTCGAAGTTGTCGAACTTGCCCGTAAAACCAGAAGAAGCAAAAGAGAGAGCAGTAATGTTCCAAGCTTTGCTCTGATCGGTTACACCAACGCTGGTAAAAGCACTCTAATGAATGCCATGACTGGCGCAAATGTGATCACCATGGACCAAGTCTTTGCGACTCTTGATCCTACCACAAGAAAATTAGAAATCGATCCTTACGGCGCCGTTCTCACCGACACCGTGGGATTTATCCGCGATTTGCCG
>JANMFM010000040.1:0-3977 GCA_031374125.1 Bdellovibrionales bacterium | reverse complement strand
GCCTGCTAAGCCGACAGAACCTGCAATTTGTGCTGAAACATCACTTAGGATATCGCCATACAAGTTTGGCATTACAATAACATCAAAGATTCTGGAGTATCAGCCATTTTTGCAGCGCCAATATCGACGATCCAATGTTCCTTTTCTAAGTCGGGGTATTCGGTACTGATTTCGTCAAAAACTTTATGAAAGAGTCCATCCGTCATCTTCATAATATTGTCTTTTGTAAAGCAGGTCACTTTTTTCCGACCCGCTCTCTTGGCATACTCAAAAGCATAGCGAACAATTTTTTCGCAACCCGGCCTCGTGATCAGCTTTAAGCACTGATAAACTTCGTCTGTTTGCCGATGCTCAATGCCGGCATAGAGATCTTCCTCGTTTTCACGTATGATAACAAGATCCATGTTGGGGTGTTTGGTTTTCACAAAAGGTGCATATGAGCGACAAGGGCGAACATTAGCGTAGAGACCCAAGGATTTTCGAACTGTTACATTTAAACTCTTAAAACCACCGCCTTGTGGAGTAGTGATCGGAGCCTTCAAGAAAATCTTATTTTCGACTAACTTATTCCAGGACGAATCTTCTATTCCTGCGTTCAGACCTCTGCTATAGACTTTTTCACCGATCTCAATCGTGTCGATTGCAAAATTTGCTCCCGCTGCTTCCAATACATTTAAAGTAGCAGCCATGATCTCCGGCCCAATTCCATCGCCATGTGCCACTGTTATTCTTGGTGTCTTCATTGTTTTGAGTCCTCCATATATGTTCATTATCGAGTTTTTTGATATGAAGATAAAACATATAAAGTATTTGAAATTAATCTGTTAAACAGATAAGTTGGTGGGCATGGAATGGCTCAACTATCATCATCTCTACTATTTTTGGACCGTAGCAAAAGAAGAAAGCTTCACAAAAGCAGCTTTGAAATTGCGGATTGCACAATCGGCCGTGAGCTTTCAAGTCGCGCAGCTTGAAGATTTTTTAGGAAAAAAGCTGATCCTGCGCTCGACCTCAAAAAAATTGACCCTCACAGAAGAAGGCCACCTTGTTTTCAATCAGGCCGAAGAGATTTTTCGGCAAGGCAAAGAGCTTGTCGATGGTCTAAAAGAAGGCGGAATTCAATCCACACTGAGAGTTGGCGCAATTGGAAGTTTATCAAAGAATCTTCAAATTAAACTACTAAGACCAGTCATCGATCGAGCTGATTTTGAAATCACGGTTGATGTCGGAGATGCTCAAACTTTGTTGAGCCGACTTCAAACATTTAATTTAGACGCTATTCTTTGTGATGTTCCATATCCACATTCAGAAGATGAACCTTTAATTCAGCGAGAAATTGCGCGAGAACCCATTTGTCTGATCGCTCGAAAACTTAAACAGAATACTCCGCTTCAAGTACGACTTACTAAATTTGGAATATATCTTCCTGCGCGCAGCAATCCAATTACATCCGAAATAGAATCATTTCTAAAAAGTCAAAAAGAGCGAATCATGATTAAGGGCTATATTGATGATATTGCTTTACTTCGATTGCTAGCTATTGAAACAGATAGTGTTGTAGCCATTCCACGAATTGGCGCCGCTCGAGAACTGCAAAATAAGACAATTGTGGTGCAACATCAGTTCAGATCCATGTATCAAAAGTTCTATCTCGTGCTTCGCCAAAATGGATCACGTTCAGAAAAAATACTTGGACTTTTGGATCAAGTTTAGATTTGCTAAGTCTCCAAAAAGCTCTAAACGCGAAGCTCCATACTAAAAAATTGACAATTTTTAGAGCTCAGCTACGCTAATTGTTCACAAAACAAGAGATACTTAAATGAAAGTTATATTACTAATGGGCCTTACTTTATTATTAGCTAGTTGCCAAACTATGCCTTACCAACCTTACGCACGCGAAGTGAAAAAGAAACCAGCAGAAGGTGGATTGATCGCTTTAAGAACTGAGCACCGTCCAGAGGACAGAGCTAGAGCGGATGAGCTTATGGCTGCAAACTGTGGTAAGAAACAACCAACAGTTAAAGAAGAAGGGGAAGTTGTAGTTGGTCAAAAGACGGATGCAACGACTTCTACTAAGCAAGGTTATGACCAAGGTGATTCTGGTTTTAAATTAGGTGGAATCAGATTTGGTGGTGAGGAAGCGGGAGCAACCGAGAGTGGAAGTACTTCAGCAACAACTACTCAGCTAAAAGAATGGCAAATCGCTTACGATTGCACAAAAACTAAAAAGTAATTTTAAATTTTAGTTTTAAAAATGAAAAGGTCTGCCGAAAGCAGACCTTTTTTTCGTTGCGGAGCATGAGAATCATCAACGAAGGTTTAATGAGATGTTTTTATTGGATAACTCCATTTGTGATGTCTGGTCTTACTTTTTCAAAAACACAACCTTTCGCCCCAATGCTGTCTTTAGATCCAAGAATCACTACGCGCGCATGGAGTAAAAGATTATTCAGATCATCTTGGATTTCTTCCTTTTACAGTTCCTTTAGAGCCTTTTCAATTGCTTGTTTTATGGGTTCGTATCCTATTGTTTCTAATTTTACACCATTCACAAAGAAAGTTGGAGTTGAGCTAATGCCAAGAAGCTCTCCATCTTTGCGATCAATCTCGATCTTACTTTGATGTTTAGAAAGAAGTGCGCCAGGATCTAGAGTTTGTTTCGGAATGCCCACTGCTTCTAAATATCCAGGGATTAACTCTGGTCTAGGATTATGGTGATCGCCCCAGATGGGCTGATTTTCAAAAAGTATATTCAAAGCTTCTTCGAATTTTCCCTGTTCTTTGGCTTCTTCCAATGCCGTTGATACAAACATTGAATTTCTGTGGAAAGGCATGTAGCGAATCACTAATCTTACTTTTCCTTCATATTCCTTTAGTAAATTTTGAACTATGGGGTGCATTGCTCTACAGGACTCACATTCTGGATCCAGAAATTCCACAATAGTTACGGGGGCTGTCGCGATTCCTTTTGAAGGGCTGTGGGGCTTTATGAGTACATCAGAATCTACTGCTTCATTTCTGTTGGATTTAGAATTTGAATTGTAAAAACTCAAAGCAGTAAAGCCAACAATGGCAACTAGTACGGATATAATCAAAAATTTTTTATTATTCATATTTAAATTTCCTTTCTTTTATAAAATCGCAATATTTCTAAAATTACCAAAATCAAAAAAGCAGATAACGAGAGCAAGGGTATAGTAATAAAACCCAGCCATTCAACATGCTTGGATGTGCAAGAGATACCTTGTGTGCATGGAGTGATGCTGTCTGGAATTATTTTGTAGTAGAGTAAGTTGTGGTAAATAGCAATTGCTGTTCCAATCGAAGTAAGTGGAGCCGTGTACTTAGAATATTGAGTGTCGTTTGTCCAAATCGAACTAAAGAACAAAAGCACTAGTGGATACATGCAAATTCTTTGATACCAGCAAAGTACGCAAGGCGGATAACCCATCACTTCAGAAAAGTAAAGGCTTCCGACTGTAGCAATAAGTGCTATAAGAAAACTTAACTTAGAGTACACAAAAAATCTATTCATCTTAAAACCTATATTTTGGCATTGCTATCGCCATCTCTAAATTAAGAGTCTTGATTTAGCTTGTTAAAGGTTCTTAAAGTTCCCACCCCATTATAGTTAAAATGATGCTTAGGATCTTCATGCCATTCTCATGCACTTTCTACGGTAGCCCTTTGATTGTTGTGACAGTTTAAAAAATTTTTTTTTCAAATATATCAATTCAATTCGAAAGAAACCCTTACGTTTGTGGAAATGGTCTCATTCTTTGTATCTATGGTCGCAATATCGGCTTCAGCTCTCACCGCCCCTTTTAATTCATATATCGGTCTTGGAGGAGGGGCGCCTTCGGAGCCGCCTTCTTATATTAAGAAAACATTTCCGATTTTTTTTGACGCAGCCCTATCCAATTTTTAAACTTTTGATTTTGCATTTTAAAAATAAAAATAAAAAAAAGATTATTTTT
>JANMFM010000367.1:0-4750 GCA_031374125.1 Bdellovibrionales bacterium | reverse complement strand
CTTCGGAGCCGCCTTCTTCTATGAAGACAACTTTGCCGATTTTTGTGGACGCTGCCTTAGCCATTTTTTCAGCTTTTGATTTGGCATTTTCAATAGCAATAGCTAAACAGGATTCTTGTTCCTCTTTGAGTTTAGCCGGAGAGATATCTGTTTGTAGACCGCCGATGTTTTTAATTCCAGATTTAGAAACTTTTGAAGTCACCTCACCCAGTCTTGCAATATCCGATGTATAAACTCTTAAGCCAATGCGAGCTCTGTAGCCTTTGAATACGTTTTTGTTATTTTCCCATGCATTTTCTGGT
Organism: Bdellovibrionales bacterium; assembly: GCA_031374125.1. Taxonomy (GTDB): domain Bacteria; phylum Bdellovibrionota; class Bdellovibrionia; order Bdellovibrionales; family JAEYZS01; genus JAEYZS01. The sequence goes on along the minus strand of JANMFM010000367.1, from coordinate 4,448 downwards.
TGTACCGAATTCTCTAAAGTCGAGAGTTCCAGGTTTTTAAGATTTAATTTTTTAACTTGATCACGAGTATTTTCAAAAACCTTTGTTGCATCCTTGAGAGCTTTATCAGAATCACTGTTTAAAGATTCTGCATAGAATTCTACGCTACCGCGATCAGGAGCTACCATCTTCAGGCACTTGCCCATCACCGTAACTTGTCTATCCGCTGCGAAAGTTGAGGTGGCATCTAATAATAAAAATATAAAGAATAGTTTTTTCATCCAATAAGGATGTCTTGAGAAGAATTTAGAGGCAAGGAATTTTTCCTGCCTACATTAATTTTTTGCCGCAGTCTTGGCAGAAGGCGCTTCGTCCTTTTCTTTGGGCCTTGTGTTTGAATTCATCACATTTAGGTCTTTGTGCCTGAGCATTGATAGATTCTCCGCAAGAAGGACAAAATTTCACGGGAGGATTCATACGACCATGATTCATATTTGGACAACGGCCACTCATTTTATATTCCTTGGTTAGAAATTTTGGACACAAAAAAACCGACCCTAGAGTCGGCTTCTTTAATTAGAAAATAAATTTCTAAAATTCAGACTAGTAACGACGTTGGTTACGGAAATTTCCGCCACCACTGTTGTTATCGCGCGGCTCTTGTGGCTTTGCTTCTGAAACAGTCATTGCACGACCAGATAAATCTGAACCGTTTAAGCTGTCGATTGCACCTTGCATATCTGCATCTTCAGACATTTCGATAAATGCAAAACCTTTGCTTCTACCAGAATCACGATCCGTGATTACTTTTGCAGATTCAACAGTTCCGAATTTTCCGAAAACTTCTGTAAGTTGATTTGATTCAACACTGTAAGATAAATTTCCTACGTATATTTTCTTTCCCATTTTGTGCCTCCTTGAAAAGCGTTAGGGGTCATCCGCAGAGCACAAAAGAGAACCTAATGAACTAACTGAACAGAACGACTATGGAATCTTTATTAGACCACTTATTCGGAAAAATAGATACAAGTTAATGGAGATTGAAGTTTATATGAAAAGTGTAAAGCTCAAATGCGTCACCGTCGATCTAGTTCGCCCATAATGACTTTAAATGTCTCTTTTGAGAGTGTGCGGTGGAAGAAATGGTCACCTTCTAGAGTGATAATCTTGTGATCGTAGCCTTCATTCTGAAGTTTATTATGGAAATTATCAATCTGATCTAGCTTCACCAATTCATCCTTTGTTCCAGCAATGACAAGAAGTGGAATCTGAAAATTAAGAGAAGCTTTTTTTTCAGCGCTCAACAAATTGAAAGATCGAATTCCTTTTGTGGTTGCGATTGCTGCATTCACAAGAAGATCCACGTTTTTTCTTTTTTGTGATTCAAAATATTCACGATATGAATTTCTCATGTATTGTTCGCCCATGTATTCTGTTTGCGCATCGATGAGTGGGTTTCCCGTTAAATAAGAGTAATCAAGGCGTCTCAAGTAAGGCGCAAGCATCACGAGGTGAGTAGGGCGGAAGGATTTGTGGCCTTGAAGATTATTTGCCAGTGCATGCGCAATTGCTCCACCATAGGAGTGACCGACAATGATTGGATTTTGAAAATCAAGATCCTTTAGTATTTGAGTAAGGTCTCTGACATTATTTTCGTAAGGTAAAAGAGTAGGTAAAAATTTTTCATTTTTTGCAAAATTCTCTAAAGTCTTTCCGTGTCCATGAAGGTCGACTCTCAAAACAGAGTAGCCCGCTTTTCTAAAATCAGCGCTAAGCTTGTTGAGATGTGTTAGATCATCACCTAGTCCATGAATTAAGAGAACATTGCCTTTTGAGTTGGAAACGGTTTCTAGCTTTGTGTGGAGATTACTTTGGATTGAATTTTTTTGAGATGTTTTGTATTCGATGGCAAAAATGCTAGCGCACATTTTAGCATTTGCTGAGCTCATAAATAAGATCAAAATAAAAATAATATATATTTTAAACAAAGATACCCCACTAAACTGATCTCTTATCTAATGGTATATATGTTAATTTTCAACTTTTATATCAAACTATGAAAATTCTTATTGGTAGGAGCGGGTTCTATTTTTTAGCTTTTTGTTTTACCGGTTGAAAACGGGCTTTTTCAAAGCGGAACGAGCAGCGATTTCCCATTCTTGAAAGTGAATCCGCTTCCAAAACAGCTATCACTTTTATTATATCGCCATTTTTAAAGTTCTCAACTTTACTTTCATCAACCATGAGAGCGTTTCGTGTGTAGGCAACTCCAAAATGGTTGTTCTTTTTTACATCACGAAAGCTAACTCCAATTTTTTCTTTACCACCACTGGTTTTTGAAACGTCTGTGATAATACCGTTGATCGCGAGCATTTGAGATTCCCATTTTTTCTTTCCAGTAATTTGGTTTGAAATAAAGTCATTGCAGATCTCTGCCAAAGTTGCAGGTTTAGAGCTTCCCAAGGATCTGAAGTCACCGCTTAAAACATCGCCGGCGTCATATAAACCATCATCAAAGCTCGCGCATCCACCAACAATTGACATCAACCCACAAACAATCAGAACTTTAAGTTTCATAAACTCCTCCAGCGTGTACTCATTGTATTTTGTTGTAGACCATTCGTCAAATAAGCAAGACATATCCAAGAAATAAAACAGAACTTCTGATTGCGTCGAAGTTTAACGTTTAAGCCGACTAGACTTCAGTCAGGATTTCAAGTGAAGCTCAAACTCTTCATACCCTGCGTTCTGCATTGTCTTTATAACTAATAATGTAAGTGTCACTTTAACAAAAGTTTTCCCTGCTGTCTCATGGATGAGACGAGGGATTTTTTAATCGGAGAAAAATAATGAAAAAGCTAATATTGATTTTGTCTATATTCGCAGCAACTAACGCATCGGCAGGAATTTTGTTAGAACCCTACGTTGGATACCATATCGCAAAAGGTGAGTTGTCGGGTTCTGCGGATGACGATATTACTGGGTTAGGTTTCGGTGGAAGAATTGGTTGGACGTTACCCCTAGTATTTATTGCCTTTGATTATTCTATGGCAGGAGTGGAGACTGATGATGGTAGTACGACAACAGACGCAGACTACACAGCAATGGGTTTGGTTGTAGGTGCGGCACTTCCAGTTATTAGAGTCTGGGCAGGATATAATTTTGCAGCGGAGTTAGAGTTTGACGGTGGGTCAAAGTTTGAAGGAGCAGGAATGAAAGCAGGTCTTGGATTTAAGCTTCCAGTTCTTCCACTTTCATTTAACTTAGAATACATATTAAATGAATACGATGAAGAAGATGGCACGAGTATATCTAATAAGTATGAACAAAAAGGTTTATTCATTTCAGTGAGCGCTCCGTTCAATCTGTAGGATTTCGTTCTTAAATTCAAATCAAAGTTTAGATAAAAAATTAACCCCATATACTAGTATGGGGTTTTCTTTTTGGATCTAGTCTTCAAAGAAGCAACCTATATTTACATATGCTACTGGTCTTTCTTCTATTTTGAATTCCGGTACAGGTATTTGATGATACAGAGGTGATCGAATAGGAACTGTAGCAGAAGAAATGCTTACCTTCCCAGAGGCAGAATCTTTGCTTTGGATTTTCATAAACCCTGAATATAGTGGAGGGTTCATACCGCCTGCTTGGGTATGATAGTATTCTGCTTCTATTCCAAACTCCTTGATCTCCATGTGGCCATACCAATACGTATCTTCTCCATCAAATTTAAGAGGAACAGTTTTTTGGTAACTTGAAATGAGCCGTTGATTCTCATCAAGATGATTTATTTGACAGGTATAGTTTCCTTTCAATGGAAAATCTTGAGCCATAGCCATAGAGCAAGGTATCGCAAGACAGATAACTAATAATTTGAACATTTGCACCTCCGAGTGTGTTTGAAGAATAGGCTATTTTTAGGATTATATGTTGTCAATAAAACTCTTGTGTATTGTAGCAACGGTTTTTTTAGGTTCTGGGGTTTGAATGGTGGGGCTATGAGTTGTTTCAATTGAAAGGCTATTTTAAAGCCAACAGAATCCAATCCAAAAAAAAGACAGCTGAAAATACTTTTTCAGCTGTTAGCAATTGCCCTTAGATCCCCTTCAGATACGAAATCCAAAAGCACGCGTTAGCCGACAAAACCTAGTATATTACGACAAATCTATATATCTAAGAAGATCAAAGAGACTTCCGTTTTGTTCTGAACTCTCAAATGATTGCTGCCTTTCTTAAGAGCCGAAATCACTTCTTTTGCGCTCTTCACGGGCCGCTTGTTTACATCTAAGATCACATCGCCAACTTTCAATCCATTTTGTGCTGCCGGTGATCCACCTTGAACTTCCACCACAATCGGACCTCTTGGAACTCTTGGAGCGATTCCCAATTCTTGACCGACAGTCTCTGAGAAATCCACAACTTTGAATCCAACACTGAAAGGGGCTTGATCGCCTTTACGGCTCGAAGAT
>JANMFM010000349.1:0-1587 GCA_031374125.1 Bdellovibrionales bacterium | reverse complement strand
CGACGGGCTGGCCGAGGCTGTCGTCAAATCATCAGTAGTGGCCTCGCGCCCGAGGGCGGTGCCAAACGTTTCAAGGGATTGATCTTCAACTTGCATAGCTGGAATATCGTCGTCATCGTTCTCAAGGTGATCAAGACCTTCAAATTCAATGATGACTCCCACATCGTTGTTAAGCAGGGCGTTTTGTATTCCGTCGTCCACGGTTGTCCAATTTCCTGTCCAATCTCCAATGTCATCGAGTTCGAAGTCTACACTGCGGCAGGCGTCAATAGACATTTGATGGAACCAATCTCTGGCAGCTTCTTCTCCTACGAATTGGATAACCAGTGCTGGGAGAATGTCTACTAAACCGGTTGCAATGGTTGAGCGATTCTTGCATACAGTGAAGTGTACGGTAGAGTGTGCGCCTCTTCCTGTTGTTGCGCAGTCTACCGAATGAAACATTGGGATTGCATTGTCATTAGGACCAGGTACCAGCGGATATGTTAAAGTATACACATAATCGCGTAGTGTGTATTTTTCTCCATGGATGGTTACCGTAGAGTCTAGCTTCTTTATGTCATCTGAGTCAATACGGCGAAGGGAGGATACCACTCCTTGATGCTTCTTCAACGTTTGTGTTCGTAGGTGTAAACCTTGGGATCCATGACGTGATTTTGCTGGGAGCATTCAAAAGTTGTCTTTGCCGGGGCGTTGGAAGCGGTCTTCAGTTTTGTTATACAACTGGTAGAGGGCTGCCTTCATTGCTCTGGCGTGCTTCCTGTCACATTCGATATGGATCAGTCTGTTGTTAGCCATAATCCAGTCCGTGAACCTGATGGATTTATCGGTAGCAATGTCAAAGTGTTTCTTGATTCTACATCCAAAGGAGTACTTCTTGTTACCCAATTTCTTACGGATTTCATTCTCTACACATACAGGATCAACAAAATCTCCCGTGTATAGAAGAACACCCAATTCTACCGGGTCATCGGAATCTTGTACAGTGCATGGGAATCCTTTGGCTCTATGGTCATCGAACCAGTCTGTGGTGTTGCTGTTGCGTCCGCTCGTAAAGTCTTCTGGTTTTGCATCACATGCCCAGTGTAGTTTGATCCACATGATACTGTCGCTTTTAGGTCGAAAACTGTCAGCATATAGACGCATATCGGATTGTTTTTCCGGAATATCGTCTGGGGATCTGATGGGGCCATGAGAGTCCATGTCATTGATGTTCCACGGCAACAGCACTGCGCGTTTATTGTTCCTTTGCATGGCTCCCATCATATCCTTCATGATTTCCAACGCACATTCATTCGCCGTTTGCTTCCCTTCAGGTTCAACTTTGAGCGCGTAGGTAACTCGTGTGCAATGGACTCGGGTAGTCGCTGCTTTGGTGGCAGGAGTGACTGACTTTTTCTTCCCATCGAAGGTTATCTTGTCCTGCTTTGATATCTTTGATCCATCTGTCTTTCTGTTTCCTTTGTTGTTTTGGTTATTGACTTCGGATTTACTCGAGTCGTTAGTCTTTTCCTGTTTTCTTTTTGGGCATTGTTTTCGAATCACTTTGATCTTTCTTGGACGATTTCTCCTTTGGCTGACCTTGAC
>JANMFM010000329.1:0-1524 GCA_031374125.1 Bdellovibrionales bacterium | reverse complement strand
CGGCAACGGCATTCACGGCGGAATTGCTTGCTGCAGGAGGTAGGACACCGGTTTCTGTGGGGCTGGGAGTATTTTTAGTGCAACTCACGCTGCAAAAAAATAAAAAAATTGGAGTTATAACTAGACTGCTAACTTTACTGGTTTTGAATCTCACGTTTAGACCTCATTGATTAAGAGTTGTTTTTCATCTTACTGAGCGAGATTCATGCCAACTCCCATTCTCGTTCAGAGCCCGTTGAGTCAGCTAGACGGGTCGAATTAACTCAAGTACGAGGAAAAAATACTCCCTTTTTATTAGGTTTCCTGCGGGTTCGCGTCTCCGATGGGATTGATAGGGCATATCCTTTGCATTTAATAAAGCGATGAATACAAAATTAAAAGTTAAAACTCGAGGTAATATCGAAAATCCTGCCATCGTATTTATACATGCCTTTCCGTTGAGCTCCGATATGTGGATGGAACAGGTCCGGTATTTTTCTGAAAAGTTTTATTGTGTTGCGCCGGATCTTCCCGGTTTTGGCGAAAGTGAATTGCCCAATCATGCTTTCACTTTCGAATTCTATGTAGATGCGATACTGAATTATTTAGAGCAAGAAAAAATCGAAAAAGCTATTTGGTGCGGCCTTTCCATGGGCGGCTATATGGCGCTTCGTATGTATGAGCGCGATCCCAAAAAGTGTGCAGCGCTGATTCTGTGCGATACTAAAGCGGCGGCAGACAATAACGAGGCTAAAATTAAACGCGGAGATGCAATTCGGTCCCTCCAAAAAAATCGCAATCAGTTTGTGCAAAATCAGTGGAGGGTCCTCATTGGCGAAACTTCGCAAAAAGAGAGTTCCATTGAAACTCGATTTTACGAACTCATCGAAAAAACAAGTGATGCAGGTATTTCTTCTGGTTTAGTGGCGCTTGCCACTCGTACCGACAGCACGCAAATGCTTGCGAAGATCGCTGTGCCGACCTTAGTTGTTGTTGGCGAAGAGGACAAAGTGACTCCGGTTGCAGATGCAGAATTTATGGCTAAGTCTATTTCAGGCAGCCAATTTAAAAGAATTAAAAATACCGGTCACTTGAGCAATATCGAAAATCCCAAGAGCTTCAATGAAATTCTCTTCAATTTTATAAATTCTCTCCATAGCTAGTTTGGATTTACATAGCTCAATAGCGGTACAGATGAGTTGTTGGCAAAAAGCGAGAGGTGAAAGTCCCAGGAGTTTACTTGCTGATTCTTGTAGTAGAAGTATTGGTTTCCCGGGATTGCATAAACAATAAGTTCGTTGGTCGGTCCTTCAAGATCCACGCTGTACTCCTGGGCGAGCTGTTCGACCTCTTTGGCTGTCAGAAAAAACTCCCTCACATACTCACGAAGAGGAAGCGGTGAGGGAGACTCTGTGTAGTCGAAGTCATAAATTTTTCCGCGAAATTCAATAACTACGTGGAAGTTCCAAAATACAAATTCGCTGGATTCATCGTGTTGAGCAGACCCACGCGCACGTTTGATATGAAAGCCAACTTCTGGAGAGC
>JANMFM010000297.1:0-5131 GCA_031374125.1 Bdellovibrionales bacterium | reverse complement strand
AGTTTATGCTCCCTGGCTTGGTTCTTTAAAACCGGCAAGCAGAGAACAAGTTCTCCTAAAGAACTTTCTTCGATGGGTTCAAAGCTCAAAATATCCGTATGTTTATTTTTGCCACGAAATTGTGAGTTGAGTTTCTTCATTTTCGCAGAAGTCACAAACACGACAATAAGATCTTTTTCTAGTTGAGAAATTTTTCGGCTAAGATTTTTTTGAGATTTTAAATTCTTAATGACCAGCTTTGTCCAATCCTGAACAAACTTTTTAGGAATTTTATCTTGAGTTTGATTTAAAATTTCAATGTTCATCGAATTTACAGAAGTTGATCGCACAATGTTTATTATCTTTCATAATCTTGAAGCCTTCAAGCCATAAGAATATAACTTTTACTATCAAAAAGCAATCCATCCACGCAAAAAACCGATTTTCCGGATAATGTCCGATTTTCGTTATAATTATAAAGCCCAATGGCAATTGAACCAACTCTACATGGCCCGTGTTTTTGCATAATTATCCTCAAAAACAATTTTAACATTGAGGATGTCATAAATATATGACATAATACATATGAAAGAAGTTAGAGTTCACCGATTAGTTAAAAGACAGCTTGATGAGTGCACTGAAGATATAAAAGAGGAATTAGCTCAAATATTTCGATTATTAGCGGATGGAAAAAGCTTAGCAATGCCACTGAGCCGTCCTATGCCAAACGTAGCTCATGGGGTTCATGAATTGAGATTACACGATAGGTTTGGCCAAGTCCGAATATTTTATTATACCAAACTTCAAGATAGGATTTTAATTTTTCATTTTTATAAAAAGAAAACTCGATCTATGCCAAAAAACGAAATAAAACTTGCTCAAAAAAGACTAAAGGAAATATTATGAAAAAATATTATACTGTCAAGACACCTGAGGAAATCTGTAAATTACTAGGTGTATCTAAATCTCTCGCTCCAAAAATTAAATTTCGATCTGAACTCACATTGGCTATTGGTCATTTCCTTGAGAAAAACAACATGACTCATCTTCAAGCTGCCAAAAAAGCTGAGGTTGGAAGAACTGTGATTACAGCTGTAGTCAATGGAGATATCAAAAAAATTTCTACTGATAGATTATTAGATATAGCTCTATCTCTAGGAATAAAAACTCAACTTAAAGTCGCTTAAAGTTAATCCTTGCCAATGCCGCCGAGGTTTTTGGGATAATCGACGCGTTGGTGATGGATCCCCATTAGAACTCTGACGAAGCAGTTTTCAATGGTGGAAAGATCTCTTAGAGTCAAATTGCACTCATCCAGCTGTCCATCCATAAACTTTCTTTGAATGATGGTTTTTACAAGATTTCTGATTCTCATCGGATGAGGTTCATCGAGTACCCTTGCCGCCGCTTCAATGCTATCGGCCAACATACAGAGCGCCGATTCTTTAAACTGTGGTTTTGGACCTGGATATCTGAACTCTTCTTCCGTAACTTCATGAAGATTTTCATTTTGGTTCTCTAGAGCCCGATTATAGAAGAAAGAAATTAGCGTTGTTCCGTGATGCTGCTGAATCACATCAATGATCGGTTTACCTAGCTTATGCTTAAACCCCAATTCCACTCCGTCTTTTACGTGCGCAATCAAAATTGTCTTACTCATATGTGGGGACAAGTGATCGTGAGGATTGTGGCCTGGTCTTTGGTTTTCAATAAAGTAGTTTGAGTGCTCAGTCTTTCCAATATCGTGATAATAGGCCGCCACTCTGCATAATAGCGCATTAGAGCCGATGGATTCCGCCGCCGTCTCAACCATGCTTCCTACTACGAGAGAGTGATGGTAAGTCCCAAGCGCGTTCACACTCATGTCTTTTAAGAGAGGATGATTTAAATTTGAAAGTTCTAAAAGTTTTACGTCTGTCGTACAGTTAAATATTGTTTCTAACAATGGAACCAATGTCATCGCCACAAATGCTGAGAATACACCCGAAACAAATCCCGCTAGAGCATTCCAGAACACCTGCTGTCCAATTGGAATCCCTTGATCGAGTTGCGAAGATAAGAATGTCACAAGTATCGTCACAACCATATTCACAAGACCGACTCTTAGGCCTGCCATGTAGATGTCGTTTCTCTTCTTACAAGAGTAAACTCCTCTTGCCGCTGCAATACCGCCCACCGATACAAAAATAAAATATGGAAAGCTCATATCCATCATAAAACCAAGAGCCGCGCTCAAGAACACTGTAAAGAGCCAAACCACTTCACCAGAATATACAAGTAAACCCACAAGCATCGGACCCGCTGCTACTGGAAGTAGATATTTGTAAGCCGAAGTAGGAATCGATCCAAATTTATCCTGCATCGTCTCAACGAATAAGAACAATACGAACTTTGCTAAAATCACAATTATAAGAGCAACGGTCCCCATGATGGAAAGATCTTTAGGGGAAACTTTAATTTTATTGAGAGAAAATCTTCTCACATAAGAAAAGAATACCAAAATAATACTCACAAAAAATAATGCCAAAATAACCGCTTCAAAATCTTGCTGCCCTTCTGAATCTCTCTTTGAAATTTCATCAAGCACCCGAACATGGGAAGGTTGAAGCACTGCTCCCTCACTCACCACCGTTTGATTCTTTGCAATGCTCACGACCACTGCAGGGATTGCTTCCCTTGCTTTTTGTTTTCTATTTGCACTCTCTTGTTTGTTCGGAGTTAAATTGGGAACCACAAGTTTTTGTGTAAGCTTTATGATATTGTCTTTATCGCGATCATTTAGGAACTGGCTACCACGAATGTTATCTATAGTGATCGAATTCTTTGCTTCAAAAAGTTGCTTCAGATCTTTTAATTGAATTGGAAACTCTTCGCCTCCACCGCCTCTTTCCACCACACGAACAATAATTTGTTTAAGCTCAGCTTCTTCAAATTGATTCAGATCATGAATGATTTTTTGTGAAGCAATTCTATCAAGTAAACGGATGATAACATTTTCATAGAGAACACTGAATCTCTTCTCAGCTAAACCCTCAAAAAGCTTTAAAGGAACTTCGTTTGTTCCTAACAACTGATCAAAACGATCTTTATAAACTAAAAAATCTTTAATTCTTTCGTCTTTTTTAATTTCATCTTGGGGCCAAGTCTGACTGCCAAGGATTTTTCTCATTTCACGGAAAGACTTATAAACCCCTTGGATCACCGGCTCGTAAGAGTTGAGATCATAATCATAAACTGGTGGAACGGCATCTTCAGCGCTCTTCTTACGAATCGTGGTTTCAACTTCATCCACAAACTCAAAAGAAAGTGGAGATTTGATATCACTGCTGGCAACATCGTTTTGCTTATATCCAGTGTACGCAAAATCAAAGTTGGAAGTGATTAAAAGTGAAAGCAAAAGAGAGAATACAATAACTAAAAATAATCGTCTTAAGCGGAACTTTTCCTCAACGATGAAAAGTACACGACCGATCCAAGTCTTTTCGATCCCAAGAGAATTCACGTAGTCCAAAAATTTATTGGAGTGATCCTCGTACTGAGAACGAATACTCGAATTTTCGTTTTTAGAATTTTTTAAAAGAGGCACTGAGTATTCCCTTAAGTTGCTAATTTTTGAATGCTTTTTCTAGAGATATATTTAACCTAATCTTACCTCATTCTCAATACACACAACACATATAAGACGTAGAGCGTTGTTCTCTATTGACAATGGTCCTACAAACATCGACAAAGGTTTGTCGCAAAAACCGACACAAAGTCTGTAGAAGGAATCGCTATGAATACAACTCCGTCCGACCTCAAAACCTTCGAGGCCATAGTCCAAGTGATGAAAACCCTCAGATCGCCCACAGGCTGTCCCTGGGACCAAGAGCAAACTCACAAAAGCATCGCCCCTTGTGCTCTGGAAGAAGTCTGCGAACTCATCGAAGCCATCGAAACCGAAAACGAAGAAAATTTAATTGAAGAATTAGGTGATGTTTTGCTCCAAGTGGTTTTCCACGCAGAAATGGCAAGACAAGAAAAACGTTTTGATATCTACGACGTCATTGAAAAATTGAATCAAAAATTAATATCCCGACACCCACACGTTTTTTCGGACAAAGCCGTAAAGTCTACCGAAGACGCTCTTAAAAGCTGGAACGATATAAAAGCGAAAGAGAAGAAAACCACTCCGGAAACCGAAGGCTTTGGCGTACCCATTCATCTCCCTGCTTTACAAAGAGCGGATAAAATCGGAAAGAAAACTAAAAAATTAAAATTCGATTGGGAAAAAGTAGGCCAAGTCATGGCCAGCGTAGAAAGCGAAGTTCAAGAATTCAAAGAAGCCATTGAATCTGGAAAAATCGAAAACATGCAAGACGAATTTGGCGATGTTCTCTTCACATTGGTGCAAGTCGCAAGACATTTAGGAATCGACTCCGAGCAAGCATTAAGAGGAACAAACAACAAAGTTGAAAACCGCTGGATCCGCATGAAACAAATCGCCAGAAAACAAAGCCTTGAGTTTGATAAACTCGAAACTAATGATCTAGAAAAACTTTGGAAAGAAGTCAAAAAAGATGAAAAATAGTATTTTACTCTTAATTTTATTATCATTCACCGCTTGCGCAACATATGAAAAAGACAGTGATGCCATTTCCTGGAAAAAAAGTGAACGTTGTGACGGACTAAGAACCGAGTTTGCCAATCTTGAGCTTTATTTGATGAATTTGGCCAACAAAGGAAACGACTACACCGTGAATTGCATGGTAAAAAAAGATTCCTCTTCAATTAAAAAGTATAAAAAGGAACTTGAAAAATTTAGAGAATTCCAAGGCACAGATGCCATGACATCTTGGGGGTACAACCTCCATCACTGCACAGAAACCAGACATGATTCAAGTCAAGCCTTCGCAAAACTTTATACTCGTGGAAGCGGTGACGTTTTGGAAAATATCTACAAAATGTATTATACCTGCTCCGGCAAAGAACCAGCTTCTAAAGAGGACATACTTGCCGGAAAATTTCCTCCGGAACTTGAAGAGATGGCCCGCTTCCAAAGCAAAAGAATCATGTTTTATAAGTAACTTTAGGTCACAATCTTGGAATCTATCTCAAAAAAATTGAAATAAGATAAAGGCATCGAGCCGTGGGAGCCGACTGGTGCGCTATC
>JANMFM010000227.1:0-3826 GCA_031374125.1 Bdellovibrionales bacterium | reverse complement strand
ATGGGTCAGAAAGTGTGAGGTCGCTAACAGATCGTTTACGAGGGGTTCAGACATCAAGTACAAAGTAAAACTACTTAGTCCTGTTTATAAGTGCAATGTTGGCGCGATGCCTTTCCAAGGAAACCACTTATTTTTACTGAGTATTAAAAATAAACTTTACCTCAGACACGAATTGACATGGAAATCGCTTACCTATGAAGTTAACAGCATTATAGAAAATAAAATTTATGTCGGCGAACTGGTTCAATACGAAACTACTGATCCAAAAAAATCTTTTTCGGATATATAACTCAAATATATAAGTTGCAGTATTTATTTAATGACAGGTATCACCTCCCTTGAATAAACTAGGTTTATCTAAGGGGAAAAATTATGTTTCGTATTTTCGTTATAGCAATCACAATCAATTTATTTGTTTATTCCAACTCACATGCATGTTCTAGTTTTCAACTGGAACCTCATTTTAACACTTTTGTTGGGAAAAATTATGACTGGAGTTTTGGCGATGCCTATGTGATTTATAATCCCAAGGGCCTACAAAAATTTTCTCTTACCTTAAAGCCTGATCAAAAGAAAACTCAATGGATCTCACAACATTCAAGTCTCACATTCAACCAATATGGATTGGATTTCCCTAATGGTGGGATAAACGAAAAAGGTTTAAGCATTGAAGTTCTTTGGCTCGATGAGAGTATTTTTCCTGCACAAGATGACAAAGCTGTCTTTAATGAACTCCAATGGATTCAGTATGCCTTGGATACTCAAAGCACAACTGCGGGAGTTGTTCAGACTCTTGAAACTGTAAGAATTGAACCCATCTACGCTAAGGTTCATTATTTTGTTTGTGACCTTGAAAGAAACTGCACCACCATTGAATTTGTCAATGGCAAAGCTGCAATTGGAACTTATGAGAAACATGGATTTGATGTGATCACAAATTCTACTCACAAAGATTCTATGAGCTATTTGTCTTTATTTAAAAATTTTGGAGGAAACTACAATGTGACTTGGGAGAACTATGCATCTCTTGACCGCTTTGTTCGCCTCAATGATCTTTTAAGAACTTACAAAGATACACAAGATCCCATCGAATACGCTTTTAAATCTCTCGACTCTGTAAAAAGAGAAAAAGTAAGCGTGGGTAGCTATACACAATGGCAAATTGTCTATGATAAAGAAAATTTAGTGAGCCACTTTAAGACTACGTTCAGCTCTTTTAAAGCAGCTAATGTTTCACTTAATAGGTTTCCACCAGAATGTTCTCAACGACAATATTTTGATTTAAAAAGTAAAATTCATGGTGATATCAACGACAAATTCCAACCTTTGACATATGAATTAAACTATCAGTTGGTCAAAACCAGTCTTAAAAAGGTTATGCCCAATGCGCCAGAAGACATGGTTAAGGCCATTTCTGGTGCTCCATTTAAGTTTGAATGCATGCAATAGCACACTCTAAGTTTTAAGCGGTGGGAACTCAGTGATATTAAGCTTGTTCTCGTAATCTGCTGACTTGAGAGGTAGATTGGAAGTGTGTCCATCCATGTGATGACCTATTTCTGACCCTCGTGGTCAGAAATTCTAAATAATGCATATGTTATAATTCATATTATGTACAACATCTATAAATTTTATAATTTATTCTGATTTTTTAGTAATGATCTTGTAAAGTTATGTTAATTTTATTATATTGCCCCAAATGAGCTCGAATCAAACTGATTTTCTTAAAAATATTAACCAAACTAAGATAAAATCCTACGGCGGAATTACAAAAGGAAAGCGTAAAATTGCCCGTCCTATTTCCACTAAAAAATGGATGCACTTAACCCTTAAATCTAATAAAGCCAAAGGCGCTTTAAGCTTTCTTCATGCTAAAAATTTTTTTAAAGTGAAATTCATTATCAAGAACCAAGCTTTAAAACATGGCGTAGAGATTTCTGATTACGTAAATATGGGTAATCATTTGCATTTAAAAGTAAAACCACATTCAAGAAAGAGCTTTCAGAATTTTTTAAGATCTACCACTGCCATGATAGCAAGGTCTGTCACGGGAGCCACTAGAAACCAAGGCTTTGGAAAATTCTGGGATGGCTTGGCTTTCACTAGAGTGATCCAATCGAGTTATGAGTTGTTTCAATTAAAGGGTTATTTTAAGGCCAACAGAATTCAAGCCAAAAAAGGATATGAGGCTCGCACGAAGTACCTTGATGCCTTCAATGGCTACCTTAAAACCCTAAAACTTCAGACTTAAATTTTATCGATACTATAACCATGGCCCACCATTATATACCGAGAGTGCAATAGCCTTTTGAACGTATAAATAAATTTATCAAATCGATAAATTCTAATCAGTTTATTTATTATTAAAAAATTCATATAAGCATCCTCAAGGGAAACGGGGGATCGTATGGAAAGCTTTGCAAGTCGGCTTAAAAGACTGAGGGTCGAAAAGGGATTATCCGCAAAGGACATCGCACAAAAAATAGGAGTTTCCGTCTCGACATACAGAGAATGGGAATATGGTAGACAAATCAAAGGTGAACCTTATGTAAGGATTGCCACAGCCTTAGAAGTGACACTCTATAAACTTTTAACAGGCAAAGACTCAGATCCAATACAACTCCACTCGAACCTAGAAAAAATCGAAGAAAATATTAAGGAATTACGCAAAAACCTTCAGTCGTTTTTTTAATGGATAAATCGTTTTACAGTACATATAAAAAATTATTGTATTAAAAGATCAGGAAAAGATCATAAAAACTAAAGGGGACTAATATGAAAAAAATCGCTGCAATTCTGATTTTAATCGCAATGTTTGCACTTAAAGCTCACACCGCACCTCCCACGATGCACGTTTCAGAAGAGCAACCTTACTTTCATTTTGAATGTGAAGTGAAAAACAAAAACTTTGTAGAACGCCAAGCTTCCACAAAATCTAACCTACTTAAAATCTACAACACCAATTCTTCATCGGATGTTTGGTCGAACCTTCTAGATACAGACGCTGAATGTAATGATAAAGAATGTTACCTCAACAATGGTTGCGATAATAGCTTTGCATTTATCCCAGATCAAGAAGCGCTTAAGAGATTTAAAAATAAAAAACTCAAAACAGATCTCGCAATAATCAAAGCAGTATTCTTCATGAATTTCGCTGATAATTCAGAAGAAGGATACCATGAGGCAACTGAAACAGTTTCATGTGTTGTATGGGCAACTAAAAATCCTGTAGAAGAACCTTTGTATATGGGCGAAAAAATTAAAAGAAAAGTAAAAATTAAAAATCCAGACGGCAAACCCGGCATAATAGGAGGGTAAGATGAAAAAAATTATTCTAGCATTGATCACAGTTTGTTTTATTCAACCAACACTTGCAGTGGAAGTAGACCCAGAGATAGCAGAGTGTCAAGATCCACTTGAGAATACTGATTCAAAAATTATCTGTTCTGAAGCAGCTTACAAGCTTACAGATAAGGATAGCAGTTCTCGCAGTATTAAAAATATTCCGTTCAATACCTTTGATCACATTTCTTTTAATTACCCAGATCCTGATACAAATGTCGTTTATAACTACGACAGAGTCGTTGTATCAAAATCAACTGGCGAAACTTTAGGATACTTAAATATTTTTGCAGCTGTTAACACTGAGGCAAGCTTTGCTGTTCAATTCAAGGTTTACTATTCTTTAGATGGAAAATTACTGGCAGTTTACGTTTCGGATCTAAACTAAGAATCTTTTAACAAACTCTCACCCATACGTACAGGCCCTGACGCAAAGTTAGGGTTTGCTGGGAAGAAACTCTTTTCATAAACCATCACGACGGTG
>JANMFM010000200.1:0-1584 GCA_031374125.1 Bdellovibrionales bacterium | reverse complement strand
GAGCGACAGGCTTTGTTGTGGCTTTGCTGGCAAAGCCAAAGGATCAACTCGGAAAAGTCTTTATTTTCGTAAAGATGCATAAGCGGACCATAGCTGAAGTTATTGATATTGAGAACAAAAAGTAAGCAAATAGTCACATTTATATGCGTAAAAGAGAAATTAGTCATATATTTCGATAGTTTATATTTATTGAAAAACTTATAATGTAAGTGTATACTTATTTTTAAACACTGCTTCAAAGGATTTCGATGGCCGTTGGTAAGAAGGGTGAAGCCAAAAAATTAAAGATCATCCAAAGTGCTAGCTATTGTCTTTGTCACTACGGCGAGCGGGGGGCGACCTTTCAAGCCATCGCCGAACATTGTCAAATCAGCCAGGCCTCTGTTGTGAAGTACCTTGGAAGCATTGATAATATTTTTCCCACTGTTTTAAATTACTGGCTGGACCATGCCCGAAAAAGAACGGAAGCCGAATTGGATATGCCTGGTACGCCAGAAGAAAAGCTCCGCCGATATTTAAAAATATCGGTGAATATTTTTTTTGAACATCCCGATATTTGCAAGATCTATCTGATGCTACATTACTTCGCTGCGGTGAACGAGCGATTCAAGGTCATAAATTCCGACATCAAGACTGCGGCTCAACTACGAATTGCTCTTATTCTTCAAGCGGGCATTGATAACCACTCCTTTAAAAAAGTGGATGTTCGTGCCACTGCAAAAACGATTCACAATAATTTAACGGGTCTACTCATAGCCTCTGTCACAGAACTTAAAAAACCAAGTGATCTTCACCTTTCCCGTTTTTTTGAAGACTACAGTTTATCACTGGTATTGAAATAAAAAAAACGCGCACAAATGGTGACATCTGATTTTTCGTAAACATAAAATTAAATAGATTTTTTAAATCCTTTCGGGTTACTGCTCTCGTTCAATCAAAGAGTCGAGCAGACTCAACAA
Organism: Bdellovibrionales bacterium; assembly: GCA_031374125.1. Taxonomy (GTDB): domain Bacteria; phylum Bdellovibrionota; class Bdellovibrionia; order Bdellovibrionales; family JAEYZS01; genus JAEYZS01. The sequence continues at coordinate 625 of JANMFM010000200.1, read as the reverse complement.
AGGAGTATTCATGAAGAATTTAAAGTTTTTATTTTTTGGTCTGATAGTTTTCAATCTTGTCGCCTGTGGTGAAGATGAGGCGAAAGATGCCTTTGGTAGCAAGCCACAGACAAAAGCCATAGAAAGACTCAATGGAGCTTGGACCAGCGGCTGCATCGATAGTGAGTTTGGGGCATTTTATGGTCGCAGAATCGTGACTTTAAAATTTTCGAATACCAATTTTGAAGCGCATATTGATAGCTATTACTCCACTGATTGTGAAGCGGTTTCTGATAGAACAACAAGCTATATTGGCAGCTACACGGTTCAAAAAAACTACGATGCGAACACGATTCTGCTCGAATACAGCGTTCCCATTAACGCACAAGTTTGGCAATTGTTGAGCCAAAAGATTCAGTTCAGTGTTGAAGGTTTGCTCACGTCAGAATTGATTTCCGGATTCGAAAAAGACAATGAGTTTACCTTAAAGTTAGACATGACACGATTAGAGTAACTTTAATAAATTGGGTAAAAGCCCAGAGAGCCTGGGCTTTTGTAAATTGAGGAAGATGGTGAGCGGGTCATTCGCAGTCTTTATTTTTTAGAGAATTTGCAGTCCATGGTTTTATTGATTTGGTAGCCACTC
>JANMFM010000167.1:0-8501 GCA_031374125.1 Bdellovibrionales bacterium | reverse complement strand
GTCGAATCGATTGCCATTTTCGTCTAAAGAAATCAATGACAGTTTGTTTCGACAAATATTTGAATCCGGTATGATTGGACTTCTCTTTACTACTTTTGAAGGCAAAATCATTGAGGCCAACGATGCATTTCTAGGATTTATTGGCTACTCCCGAAAAGATTTAGAAAAAGGCTTGATCGACTGGATCAAAATTACGCCTCCTGAATTTATGGCTATTACAGACCAAGCCATTCATAATTTAAAAACCAAAGGCATGAGTCCCCCTTACGAAAAAGAATATTTCAGAAAAGATGGCTCACGCATTCAACTTCTTATGGGTTCAGTTCGTGTAAAAAATGCCAAACATTATGACAATATGACTTATGCCATAGATATCTCCACAAGAAAAAAATTCGAAGAAGAGTTGGCACTATCCCGAGAACAGCTAGAAGAAAGGGTACGCAACAGAACAAAAGATCTTTCTGAAACAAACTCTTTCTTGCAATCGCTCATCGAAAACATTCCCAATATGATTTTTGTAAAAGATGCTAAAGATTTAAAATTTGTAAGATTCAACAGGGCTGGCGAAGAACTTCTAGGTATCAACAGAGCGGACATGATTGGAAAGAATGACTATGATTTCTTCCCTAAGGAAGAGGCCGAATTCTTTATCCAAAAAGATCGAGATGTTTTGAATAAAAAAATGATATTAGATATTCCCGAAGAACCTATTTCAACAAAAAAAGGCTCACGAATTCTTCACACTAAGAAAATTCCTCTTGTTGATGCCAATAATAACGTCAAATATTTGCTAGGGATCTCAGAAGATATTACAGACATTAAAAGAGCCGAGGCAGAACGCTTTAAATTTGTTCGAGAGCAGGCGGCAAGAGAAGAGGCCGAGATCAACGTCACAAGACTCGAGCTTCTTGGAGATGCAAGTAGCGTCCTCACATCTTCACTCGAATACCAATCCACACTCAAAAATTTCCATGACTTTATGATCTCAAGAATGGCGGATTGGGTACACATCAACATTTATAAAAATGATGAGGATAACACGCCGGAATTTGTATTTGAAACGTCTGCAATTGATCCTGAAATTTCACTTGCAGCCAAAGAAAATCGATGGAAACTCATACGCGATACCGACGAAGCCATAAAAGCAAGTTCTGATCAAAAAAATATTTTTCTAAAATTAAAAAAAGAAGGATTTAAATCTGTTATCAATATTCCTCTTAAAGTGCGCGGTGGTAAGTTGGGCTGTATGTTATTGGCTCGATATACAAATTCTACTTCTCTTTTTAGTCTTACCGATATGCAGCTCGCAGAGGAACTTGCTGAAAGAGCCTGCCTTGCCATAGATAATGCAAGACTCTTTAGTGAAGCAAGAAAAGCCAATCAATTGAAAGATGAATTTCTCGCAACTCTTTCCCATGAACTCAGAACTCCACTCAACATTATTCATGGTTATTCCGAGCTGCTTAAAAAATTTTCAGATAAAATGACGGATAGAGAAAAATTTGACAGTATAGATGCCATTCATAGAAATGCTGTTGAACAAAGCAATATTGTCAATGATATCTTGGATGTTTCAAGAATTATTACCGGCAAAATGAGTGTGAATTTAATCTTGCAGTCCCCTACAGAAATCATTTTGTCCGTAGCTAAAAACTCTGTAAAAATGGCTGAATTTAAAAATATCAAGCTCATATCAGACACTCCAAAAGTACCAATTCATATCATGATGGATCCTACGCGCATTCAGCAAATCATTTGGAACTTGGTCTCCAATGCTATAAAGTTCACGGCGCCAGGTGGTGAAATAAAAATTAAAAATTATCTTGATAATAAAACTTGCGTCATCGAAGTTCAAGATACCGGAATTGGAATCAGTTCGTCCTTCTTGCCTCATGTTTTTGAACGTTTTAGACAAGAAGACGGAAGTATGACGAGGAAATATGGTGGACTTGGACTGGGACTTGCAATCGTAAGACACTTGGTAGAAATGCATGGAGGAACTGTAGAGGCTCAGAGCGATGGCAAAGACAAAGGCAGCACATTTTTAGTTAAAATTCCTATTGTTTCTGCTCCTCAAAAACCAATAATCATATCTACTACAACTATACCTGAAAATGCTTTAGAAAATGTTAGAATTTTATTGGTCGAAGACTCTAGAGATAATCGACTACTGATCACAAGACTTCTTTCCAATTATGGAGCGCAAGTTCAGGAAGCTGATTCGGCTATTGCTGCTAGGGAATGCCTTAAAAATTTTAAACCTGACGTTATTCTTTGCGATATAGGTATGCCTGATGAAGACGGTTTAGAGTTCATTAAAAGGCTCAGAAAGACCGATGCGACCCCTTCTATTGCTTTAACAGCATATGCGCGAGATGAGGAACGAGAGCAGTTCTTGGGAGCTGGATTTCAAGCTCACGTTACAAAGCCTGTCTCCATCCAAACATTACTTAGAGAAATTAAAAAGTTGATTTAGATCACCCCACGTCATAAATTTCAAAAAATGAAATCTCGCTCGGTAACCTTAAACAGAACAAATCTTCACCTCGCTCCAATGGAAGGTGTTGTGGATTGGGTAATGAGAGATTTTCTCACTCAGATCGGCGGCGTAGATCACTGTGTGACAGAGTTCATCAGAATTGTCGACAAAGTCTATCCCGATTATGTTTTCTTTCGTTATTGTCCAGAGTTAAAAACCAATTCTCAAACAAGATCTGGAGTCCCTGTCTTTGTTCAACTGCTAGGGGGCCAAGTAGAACCCATGGCTCTCAATGCACAAAAAGCTGTAGGCCTTGGTGCCCGAGGTATTGATTTGAATTTTGGATGTCCTGCTAAAACTGTAAATAAAAATGATGGCGGCGCCGCACTCTTAAAATCTTGCGATAGAGTTTACGATATTGTCTCGGCAGTGAGAAAATCCTTACCCAAAGAAATTCCCGTGACGGCAAAAATTCGTTTGGGATTTGATCATCCTACAAATTGCGTCGATATCGCCCAAGCCGTAGAGGCCGCAGGCGCTTCATGGATCACTATCCACTGCCGTACCAAAACAGACGGATACAAACCTCCTGCCTATTGGGATTGGATTCCAAAAATTAAAGAAAAAACAAAAATAAAAATCGTAGCCAACGGAGAAATTTGGACAGTGGAAGATTTCAATCGTTGCAAAGAAGTGACCAACTGTGATGATTTTATGATTGGTCGCGGAGTTTTGAGTGATCCGTTTCTTTTTAGAAAAATTTCGGATAAAATTTCAAATGAACAAACCAAAGATGTAGTTCTCGGTTCAACTTTGGATTCGGATTGGTCCGAAATCAAAATTCTGCTTCCTCAGTTCTTTGAAGCGAGCCAAATTTACCGACATGAAGAATTCGCAATTTCTCGTACCAAACAGTGGTTAAGAGCCCTGTCTCTGAAAAACCCTCAAGCAAAAGACTTCTTTGACGAGGTCAAAATCATACTAAAGCCCAAGGAATTCCAACAAAGACTAGACCGTCTTTGATTTGGCCATATTCACATTGTCAAGAAACACCCTTTTCCTCTAAAATTAAGAGTACAGGGAATATGATAAAGGAAAATTATGTTTTCAAATTTTTTATATAAAACTGCTCTACTTTTATTGATCGCAACATTTACCATCTCATCTATAGCAAAAGCGGAAACGCTGAGTATTTCAATGTTGAATTTTAGCACCTATGAACAAATGCCCAAAGATTTACAAAAAGAATATATCAATAACATCAGAAAAGCTTGGATGGAATTTGAAAGTAAATATCCAATCACCTCCGCAAAAAACGTTCAACTCTGGCAAAGACTTTTTATGGAGACCGCCGAAGCCAATGACCAAACTTGCATCATCTGCGGAAGCATTCTGAATACCGTGAATGTGAATGGAAAGAACGTTTGTCCAACAAAGGGAAAACCTTGCAATGACAGTGGCAATCCCAATTTCGATGGATTCCGTTGCGGACCAATCTTTGGTGAAGTCTGCATCAGCAGAACGCCAGTTTCAAATATTTCTGAACGAGGTTTTAAAATCGCATCCAACAAAATTACCGATAAAAAAGAATACGAAAAAATGGTCAAGACCATTGCATTGGATTTTGCACAACTTTGTAATTCCACCTCAACATCGAATACCAAAGATGGCTGTAAGTTCCTCGCAAAAAGAATGACGAGCGTAACTGAGGAATTGCATATCAAGATTGCCGCGCTAGATGTTTACAATAAAAACCTCATTGCCGAAACTGCCGATTCAGAACTCGCTACAGCTCCTACTTCCAATGCTGCCGCCGCTCGTGAAAGAAGAACCGCAGCAAGCGCACGGATGAATGGCTGTACTCCAAGTAGAAAAAACAAAGCCCTCGTGCCAGCCTTTGATTTACTCGCAGGAGAAACTTGTGGATTTGATAACAATCAACGTCTTATCGAAAACCTTGTAACAAATGGTTGCGGCCAAAGACTCAATAATCTTTTCAGTACCGAAATTAGAAGTGCTCAAGGCCGCGTGGATGGCCAAACAAATCTCGTCAAGGCAATTGTGACCGAGGTAAAACTTATTGAAAGAAAATCTAGCACAGAAGGTATTTTTTCAATGACAATGCTAAAGTATGATCTCAGTAAAGATCCAGTGGCTCTCCGCCTGGTCACACAAAAAGTGAAACAAACCGGAGACAAGTTTATCCTTTTGAAGGCTTTCGGCGTCCAAACTCCCGTGACAATTACAAATTCCAATCGTGAATTTTTAAAGCTTACAAATATGGAGGGATTACAAAGCATGATAAATGCAGGGGCAAGGTTAGCAACGAACTGCCTGCTTTTAGAGGATATCAAAACTATGCACGCCAACGGCACTTCTATTACGCCCACAATAAACTCCGCTGGTGGATCAACAACTGGCGCAAAATAAAAATGAGAAACTATGGATATCATCATCCGACAACTTACGACCAAAGACTCTACCCATTTCCCTGAGGGCATTGAACTCCTAAATCGCACTCAAGGAAGAGATTTATTTCCTCCCAATTATCTCGAGGAAAGAACCAAAGATCCTAAGAGCTACGTGATAGCTGCCTTCGACAGATCCCAGCTCATTGGCGTTTCCATTGCTCAGTTGATCACAAATTACGATTACTATCTCCCCTTCGTCTCAAATACCAATGAGCTTTTCAAAAATAAAAAGGTAGGATCGTTTTCTACGATGTGCACTCATGAATCCTATCAAGGAAAAGGCATTGGGAGACTCATGAGCCAAAAAAGATTAGAGTGGGTTAAAGAGCAAAAATGCGATGTGGTCGTAGGAGTTTCTTGGGTCAGCGGTCTTAAGCACACTTCGAACAGAGTTTTCGAAAAAATCGGATTTTCTCCGGTAAGGCAAGTCGATAAGTTCTACCTTCAACAGAGCATAGATCATCCTTTCGAGTGCCCAGGTTGTAATGTACTACCTTGTATCTGCTCTGCTATTCTCTATAAAATGGATCTGTAGTATTGATTTAGGATCGCTTTCCTTGGTAGGGATTTCTTTTAAGTCTGAAGTTTTAGGGTTTTAAGATAGCCATTGAAGGCATCTAGATACTTCGCTCGAGCCTCGTATCCTTTCTTGGATTGAATTCTGTTGGCCTTAAAGTAACCTTTTAATTGGAATACCTCATAGCTTGATTGAATCACTCTTGTGAAAGCCAAGCCATCCCAGAATTTTCCAAAGCCCTGATTCCTATTGGCTCCCGTTACGGATCTTGCGATCATGGCAGTAGTAGATCTTAAAAAACTCTGGAAACCCTGTCTTGAATGTGGCTTTACTTTTAAATGCAGATGATTCCCCATATTCACATAATCCGAAACTTCCACTCCATGTTTTAAAGCTTGTTTTTTAATGATAAATTTTACTTTAAAAAGATTCTTAGCATGAAGAAAGCTCAAAGCGCCTTTAGCTTTATGAGATTTAAGAGTTAAGTGCATCCATTTTTTAGTGGAAATAGGACGAGCAATTTTACGCTTTCCCTTGGTGACACCACCATAAGATTTTACCTTGGTTTGGTTAAGATTTTTAAGAAAATTAGTTTGTCTCGATTTCATATGGGGCAATATAATAAATTTCACATAAATTTGCAAGGTCATTATCGAAAAATGCAATGATTTATAATGAACTATAGTGAATTATTAAGACTTGTGGCCACGATGGCCATAAGTAGGCACTCCAAGGATGGATCCACTCCCGATCCACCTCTCACAGCCAGCAGATTACGAAAACAAGCTTATACAATCCATTTCACGCAGAAGAACGTGTTCGCTCGTATTTGCCTCTCTCTACCTCGCACCTTTCCCAACTCCAACTTCATCGATACTGTAAAGAAATCTCAATTTGAGATTTAAAGATATTGTATACACTAAACAGACACTGTCTAGTTTCTAGACTCTCAAATAGCATAAAACCTTGCTTTGCTGGCAGTGACTTTGCACTCTTATTGTATGGTGGGAATCACATCGGGGGAAGTTATGCGATCACATATTAAACTCATTCTATTGTTTATACCTATGGTTGCTCTTATGGTTATGTATCAACAGTGCTCTGGAGTAAACTTCCAAAACACTGACGCTCAAAACCAATGGTCACACGAATGCTCTCAAGATTCGAGCAAGTGCAAAGTTTCAACTGAAAACTTTAACGCTGGAACATCCAACAAAAAAATCGATTTCCTCTGGATCGTTGATAACTCCGGTTCAATGGCCGAAGAAGTTGCCAAAACAAGAAACAACATGGCAGCTTTCGCAACTCAGCTTGCAGGTTACACAGATTTAAAGATGGCTCTCCTCAGTGCTAAAGACGCCACTACAAATCCGGGTGATTCAAATCCACAATACTTCACATTGCCTTCTGGCTTACCAGCTGGTGCAGGAACTCAAGTGAATACTTTCGTATCCAGTAACGATGCTTTGATCTTTGCTGGCCTCTCCGTATGTCCTTCTGGTGGATCGGCAATCGGAACTTGGTGCAATACATTCTTAGAAAATAAAACTGACGTGGATGGCAGAGTTATCCCAAGCGGTGGCGCTACAAAACGTTGGGAAAAAGTTTATCAACCTGCAATTTCTGCTTTCTCTGGATTCCTCAGAGAGCAATCTCATAAAGTATTTGTTATCGTTTCAGATGATGACGCCAAGAATGCAGGCAACCCTTACCGAGTGTTGTCTGATCAATTCTTAGATGCCTACAACTCACGTTTTCCAAACGCCAAACCAATTGTTTACTCTATCGTTTCGCCAAGATCTGTGGCTGATGCCGGAGCAGCAGGCTGTCAAGTTTACGGTCAAGGTAACGAATACATAAGATTGTCCGGCTTAACTGGTGGTAAAGTATTTGATATTTGCGAAAACGATTGGTCCGATTATTTTGATGAAATGTTAGCTGGGATTACAATCCTTGCAAACACTAGCTTCCCACTGGCAGCGGTGAACATCGTTGATATCTTGAGTGTTAAAGTGAACAACACCAAACTCAATCCAGGTGATTACACTTACGCAAACAGAGTATTGACCATCAGACCAGAGGTTATGGCCGGATTTACAAACTACAATATCAGCGTGGAAATCCTAGAGTACGTCAACTAAAGATCGTACCATCTCTTTGACCACGCTTTTAAAACACTTCCAAACTCGTTCTCATCGAGCTTTATGCCATGGGCCTCGTAGATCTCCAATGCATTTTCATTCACAAATGCAATGAAGGCTTCTGTAGAGAGCGCCGATCCTTTGTAGGTCTTATAAAGCTCTGAGAGCATGTTTAAAAAGGCTTTCGTAGCGTTACGGTCATGACTTGAAAGCTTCGCAAGCCTTTCTCTTAAATCATGAATAGAAGCCGCTCCCTTGCAATAAGGAACTAAATCAAAGATATCATTCGGGTCAGTAGATTCGGGGTTATTTAATTTTTTTGTAGATTCATAATCTAAGCAAGAATTATTTTTACCTGTGAGGTATTCCGTATAAAGACCTGTCACATACGTTGTGAAACCTTCACTGATCCAGAAATCTCCCCAGTGTGGAATATGAACGTTATTCCCCCACCAATGATGAACGATTTCGTGCACGGAAGCTTGTTTGTCATGAAGTACAATCAGTGAAGTGGATTCCATGTTGAATGGATAATCTGAAAGCAAAAATCCTAATTTTTCAAATTCATATTTGCCAAATAATTTAGAGAAATAAATTGCAGACAGAGCATCTTTTTTGAGAGATTCCACCATCTCAAGATGTACTTGATTATTTGGATTGTAGTAAATTTCTAATGGAATTTTTCTATCGGCTTTTTCGCAGTCTACGCGCACGTTATCAATTCCTTCTTCATTAAAGCAGATGTCTTCTGCATAAGAAGCAAATTTCCCTACGGCAAAAACAAAGTTATATGTGGTGGTAGGCATTTCTTGCTTCCACGTAAACACCGAAACATCTCTTCTATTCTTCTTTACGATCTTTTCATCAATCAACATCCCATTGGCAAGACCCAT
>JANMFM010000146.1:0-5830 GCA_031374125.1 Bdellovibrionales bacterium | reverse complement strand
GTTCGGCGCCGTATGTTGCTGTGGCTCCAGCAACAGCTCCAGTGGCAGCACCAAGACGGAATGATTGATCCAGCGTAGAACACGACACGGCCTGAGCCGTGATCAGGCTCAGTAAGATTAGGCGTTTCATTTCGGATTTCTCCTTAAATGTTTAGCCGCAAGAGTTCTCTAAATTTCACGAGGGATTAAGCGCGAGGGTTCAAGTTTAAAAACTATTTCTTTTTCTTCTGTGGCCCGGGCCAAGGTTCGCCAGGAATGAGCCGGATAAGTCTTTGTCCAACATCATCAAATGCCTGTTGAAAATCAAAGGCAGATGATCCTTCGGGTAGCAGTGGGCTGATATCACTTGTAAAGTCTGAATCATTTCGTTTTTCATAGATAGCCATCTCAAACTCAGTACGAGTTACTTTATGGTTCCCATATCTCATGTACTCCATAAAACTTTGAACGACTTTTTCATTTGAAAGATCAGAAAAGTTTTTGAATACACAGAAAAAGTCAAATAAGTCGCGGCCCTTTTTCCTTTGATAAAGTGCGCGAAGTTTGGTTCCCATAATTTCTTCAATGCCAAAAGTAGTAATTTCGCAATCACCTGAGTAGAAGTCCGATTTCATTGAAAAGGGTTTGGACTCATGCCCAAAAACAGAAAAATGCTCGGCGATATTGATCTCAACTTTGAGCTTTAATTTTTGAACGGGCTGCTCAGTGGAGTCAAATCGGAATCGCATTGTGAAGCGTCCTTGCTTTTTATCCACTTGTGGTTTTCCAAGCCAAGGTTCAAGTTTACTCCTAACAAGAGTTGCAACATCGCCCATTTTTTCTTTCGGAATTTGAACGAGATCAATATCTTCGGAATAGCGTTCTGGTTTATCAAAAAATATTTTCTGCAAAGAAGTCCCGCCACGAAATGCCAATGTCTCTCTAATTTTCGGCTCTGAGTAAAGCTCACATAGAGCCCTACTGATTATCAAGTCTTGCTCCACTTGAGCATTGCTACCCCAAGGAGCATTTGCTTTCCATGCTTGGATATACTCTTTACTAATCATAGATCATCCACTTCGATTTCTGAATTGATATTGATTTGCCACTTCTTGTTTATTGAGCCAGTGTTTTTCTTGCTGGGCTCTAGTTTGACAAGGTGTAGCTCCTTGCTTTTAAGCCACTCTTGGAGTGGCTTGGTATCGTGCTTACCAACGAACTCTAAAACAAATCCAACTCTCTGAATCAAGGGTATGTCATTAAGAAGATTTGCCAGTGGCAACAAGCGCTTACTATTTATACTCTCTTGCATTTCCATCACAACAGTTGCGACATGGGAAAGGCCTACGGCCTTTCCTTTGTATCGAACTAAATCCACTAAAGTTGCCTCGGGAGTAGAGATAAAAATATCTCCGTGAGGAGTTTGAAGAGTTTGTTTGGGGATTTTCTCAGTGTATTTGTTAGTAATAAATCGGATTCGATGTTTCCCGTATTTAATAACTCGCAGAGGCTTAGTGGTAAACACTTGGGTTTCAAAAACTGCTTGATGAGTAGCCCCAAGGTATCGGGCCGCACTCAAGAGTCCCACATAATATGATAGTCCGAGGAACTTCATCATTTTCTCTACGAAGTGAATTGCAGGAGGCCCTCCCGCATCACGAAATTCAACTTCGATTATGACGTAAAACCCATTTACAGGGCGAAGAAGAAGTTCCTTTTTTTGAAGACGCTGAGAAGCTCTCATAAAAGCCGCGTCCGAAACGCCAAGAACTTTTATCGCATCAGCTTTAGTAAATGTGATTGCTCCATCTCGGAGTTTTTTCTCAATGTAATCAGCTAATCTAATCGAGTTTTTATCGTCAGTGATTTTCATTTCTAAAAAGTAACACAAAGTGTCGCTTTTTGCAAATTGATTCATTTTAATAAAGCGACACTTACTGTCGTTTTTTGAAAATGCTAACATTTGTTAGATCTACCAAAAAACGAGAGGCTTTGTGGATTCAAACAATCGCAAAATATAGTAAATTCATATAGATAAGTCGTTTTCTCAATTTGATACACATTCGCCTCCAAGTCTAGGAAAGCGGATCTTAAAAACAGCCGATGCGCCTCCATGTTTATCCTGACCATGAGCTATCAAAACAGCTCCTGTGCCTGTAGGTAAAGTTTTGAGCAAATCCGGTGAAGCTCTAAATTGATGAGCTTCACGGGCTGTTCCTTCACCAACAATCTCTGCATCTTCGATCTCTTTGGTGTTCGTGATTCGTTGAGTGGTTTTTTGATATTCTTTTGTTCCAAATGAACGAGCAAAAAACTCTGCTGAATCAGGATCATTAATTCGCAGTACGATCTTTGTAGCGGCGTTGTCTGTGATTCGATTTAGAAATCCTTTTGATACTTCCATAATGTCGCCAATACTTTGATGTGAAAAGTGCAAAGCAAACTTTGCAGAACGAGCTTTGGAAATGAGGTCAGCAAACTCGTCAAAGTAAATTGGAACGAGTTTTCTTTCTTTTGACTGCTTTTGACTGCTTTTTTTCTTTTCGGTGCCATTTTCTCGGTGGGTAGTGCTCGCAATATAGCTCAGGTGATTAATAACAAGTTTTCCAAGCACAGCGACGATCTGAGGTGAAATTAAACTCTGTAGCCTAATGTAAATCACATATCCTTCGCTAGCTTTAAAAAAATCAATATCACTAAGAACTGGCGAAAGATTTTTTTCTAAATTTCCTAGAGTTAGAGACCTTACTTGGTCTCGAAGCCCCGAAAGGTCACGGAACTCGTCAATAGCAAGGCTTTCTGGAAAATCCTCAGTAGAAACAAACGATGAATATGTTTTTGGCGTTTCACGCCATCAAATTCTTGCAGGCGGCGTTTATTCGTATCATACTCGGACGGAGAAAGTATGCCTACAAAAAAGCTCACAAAGCAGGAAAAGTCGTTTTTTATTGATCTAGGTAAAAGGGTTGAAAATATTATTAAGGGCAAGATGAAGTATTCATCCTATGATGCATTTTCGCTTGAACATCACGGTGAGATTGGCAAAGTCACTCTTTACCAAATCTGTGAAGGGAAGCGTGATATGAAGGTTTCAACTCTTTTGAGATTATCAAAAACTCAAGAAGTTTCACCTGAAGAACTCATTAAGGATCTTTGGGGATAGGATAATAAGGAATAGAAATATGGCAAAAAAAGTTAAAAAATCAAAATCACCAAAAGTCTATGAGTTTACTGTATCCCTAGAAGGAATAACTCCAGTTGTTTGGAGAAAATTTTTGATTCATGAGTTTATTGAGCTTAGCGAACTTCATATGTTGATTCAGATGACTATGGGGTGGGAAGCAAAGCATCTTTATATGTTTGAAATTAACGGTCTATCATACAGTGATTTAGAAACAGCAGAGGAACAAGATGTGAATGATGCTGAAGGAACTCTACTCTGTGACGTAATTGGTAGTTCAAAAGAATTTTCATATACCTATGATTTTGGTGATGACTGGAGACACAAAGTTGAAGTTACGGCTGAGCTAGAGCATGACCCTCGTATAAATTATCCCATTTGTATTGGCGGAGAAAATGCGTGCCCACCAGAAGATTGCGGAGGAATTCACGGCTTTCATAAACTAAAGAAAGTTCTTCGTGGCAAAGACTCTGAAGAAAAAGACAACATCATAGAGTGGCTTGGTGGATTCTACGATCCCACATCTTTTGATCCTAATTTTGTGAATAAACATATGTTATGGGGAGACTTGTATTTTGATGAGATGGAGTTTTGAGTTTCAAAGATATGAAAATCATTCGTGAACTCAAAATCAATATAATTAGAAACTTTCTTCTTAAGCTCCTCTGCATTTCTTTTGGTTTTAATTCTTTAGACGGTTGGTCAAATACAGAATATCTTAATAACAAATTGCCTTACTGGCTTAAGAGTTTATCGAACGGTAAACCTTATTTTGATGAACAGTGAATTAAGTTTGAGGTATTAAATACTATAGTTTCTCCAGCTTTAAACTCTTTTTTCCACACAAAATCTTTTGAATTTGCCTTTCCATTGGATATTAGGCCAGCTCGAACAGGCAATCGAGAGCAATCCCAAAGTACATCTTTATTGCTATCATAAAATATTTTTAGTTCTTCTAACTGTTTTTCTCTATCTTTGATTTTTTTTAAATAATTTTCGAGCATAGAAATATTTGAATGAAAAGGAAAGTTGCCATGGATTAAGTAAATATTTCTAGAATCATCAAGATTTAGATAAGATCTAACAAAACAAGAACTCAGTGTGTCTGCTGATGTTTCTAAAATCTTCTTATCAATTTGAAACATGAGATCATCATAATGGGCAAGATAATCTAATTGAAAATTGTGGAACTCAATATTGTTTTTTTGATTAAACTCCTCTTTTTTGGAAGGATATCTAGAATTAATATAATATTCATTAAACAATAAAAAATCCTCTGAAACTTTGAAGTAATTTTGAAAATCGGCATACTTCTCTAAATCATTTTTTAGCCGAGGATGGCTGTGATCTTTTAAAATTTTTGGATCAGTTTCTCCACACAAATTTAAAGCGTGTTTGAAGCTTAACTCAATACTATATGCCAATAGCAATCCTGCTGCATCATATTGGCAATTTAGCAGCAAATTTCTACCGCCTAGGTAGTAGTTATATCTCAATAATGACCATTCACTATGATTAATATTTGGCATACCTGGACTTCCTAGTAAAACCCGAAACAAATAAGATCTCATTAATTTAAAAACAATCTAAATTTTATTTAAATCTATATCGGATTTTTTATTACATAAATCTACAAATGAATTGTATTTTAATTTTATATCTTCCCATTTAGAAGAAGCTGTCCTTTCGGGGTGTTGAATACCTTCTTCGATATACTTTCTAATTTGATTCAATTCTGCAATTGCCTGAAGCTTACAAGCATCTGCCATCTTTTCAGCCGTTGTCCCTTGAAGAATGGCGGGATTATGTCTATGAGACACTCCTCTTAGCTCATGGCTAGTGAAAAAACCATCTACATACAACCTCCCATCTTCTTCATAAGCTTCAAATGTAGAAAAATCTGGATGGGACTGTTTTGCTATTGCTATATTTTTTATTAAGCTATTATCAATTATAATTCTTGGAAATCCCAATTTTTTTTCTGCCTCAACCGCCGTAGCAAGTACAGGGCTAACAATAATTTCATCTGAAGTACGTTTACTTAGACCAGTACTCATATCTTTTTCTTTTATGAAATCACTAAAATGATTTCCCTTTACTATTGCCCCACGAATTAAACTACCTCTTTTTAATAAAGTGCTCTGTAGCAAAGAACATATATTAAGAATAGCGAGCGTTCCTCCAAGCAAATCCGTGCTCCATACTAAAATGGAATCACTAGCAATCCTTCGCTCTAATGGTGCAGAATATGTACTTGAAGTGTAAAAATCTGATGTCGAAAGCAATCTCAAAAGAAAATCAGGAGAATCTTTGCACTCCTTCTCTAGTATACTTTTAAAACCTAGAATATCTAAATACGCCAATACGACTTCTTGGTATTGTCCAGAGGTTGGAGGGAATCTAAAAATTGGACTCATATCAATTTCAATATACTCTCTCAACGACAGTCTCAACTACAAATCGTTAAAAGATCTGTGATCTCATATGATTTAATATGAAATAGGAAAAATGAACCAAAATAACCCCTTCAGGATAAGTCATTTAAATTACTTTGTTTTTAAAAAATTGAACTAAATCGAACCTTAGAGTTGAAAATTGGAGGTGGTGGCCGGGATCGAACCGACGTAGACGCTTTTGCAGAGCGCTGCCTAACCACTTGGCTACACCACC
>JANMFM010000130.1:0-13354 GCA_031374125.1 Bdellovibrionales bacterium | reverse complement strand
GGTCGGGATGCTAAGACGAGTGGAGTATTGAATTCGGTTCCTGCGGGTCCTGGTGAGTTGAGCGAAACTCAGATGCAAGAGATGAGACAAAAAGGCGAAGAAGGGCAAAAGGAAGAAGGCTCAATTCGTGATTTGGCAAGTGTGAAGTCGGCCTCTTCTTCGGCTTCCTCTAAAGAGAGCGATTTCGGGGAAATGAGTGTTTTCATGGAAGGTGAAAATATTTTTAAGGTTCTCGCAAATCTTGAAACTGGGATGGTGTCGAATGATAAGGCAGCAATTCAGGACTCATTAGACAAAATTGATGTGGCTATGGACCAGATCGTACATGCGAGAGCTAAGGTCGGATCGCGTGTAATGAATCTTCAGAACACAATAGATTCATTACAGAAGGCAGGTGTCGACGAAAAGTCTAAGCAATCGAACATTGAAGACGTAGATTCTTTCGAAATTTTTAGTAATTTAAGCCAAAATGAAAATACCTTAAAAGCAACTATGGCTACCTCGGCCAAAATCCTGCAACCAAGTCTTCTTGACTTTCTCAGGTAGTAATTATAGCTAAACACCTGAAATATTTTTGCCGATGAGGCAGATGAATATATATTTAACAGGATGTTAGGGAGTAAAGCCATGCTGGTTCTCACTCGTAAATTAGGTGAAAGTATCGCGATTGATGACAATATCAAGATCACTGTCGTGCAGATTAAGGGTAAACAAGTCCGTTTAGGCATCCAGGCGCCTAAGGACACTAAGATTCATAGAGAAGAAGTCTATCTCGCCATTCAAGATCAAAATAAGCAGTCGGTCGATACGCCATCGGATAACGCGCGTCGTGTCGCAAAGCTTCTCAAATCATAATTTATTCCAAAAAAATTTAGTTTTACCCTATTTTTGTCTTGTGGTGTCTATAAATGAGGGGCATCCTATTTAGGATGCAGGGGGGATTTGCAATGACTGTTCAAACGTCTCGTTTTGGACAAATTGAAATACAAGAGACTGACGTTCTGTTTTTTCCAGAAGGTCTTCTAGGTTTTAGCGAACTTAGACATTTTGTATTGTTAGAGGACCCACAGGATGAAATCTTTGTGTGGCTTCAATCTACTGAAACCCCAGCCATTGCGTTTCCAGTTTTAGAACCAGAATTCTTTGTTCCAAATTACAAGCTAACGCTTGCAAAGAACGACCTAGAAGCTATGGGTTTAAAAGCGCAAGAAAAAGTAAGATCTTTCTCAATCATCACGATTCCAGACGATGCAAAACTCATGACGGCAAACCTCAAAGCTCCCATCGTAATTCACTTGAGCTCGAGAGTTTCTAGACAGTGTGTATTGCAAGATAATCACTTGGCGATTCGTGAGCCTATCTTTACATCTCTACAACAGCGTTTGGTACAAATGCCAAATCAAAAGTTCAGAGAGACAAGCGCAACAGAGAAGTCTGTTCCGCAAGCACTGTCACTCGCAGAACTGTAGCTCGTTTTTTAAAGCATGCCATATCAGGCAATAAAAATACGCTTAATATGGCATGATCTGGCATAATGTAACTCTATTTACATTTGAATTTTAATTCTGAAACGTAATCACGATCAGATGTCATTCCGTAACCAACGGTACCGGCAGTTCCTAGAACTGCTCCCGCACCACGGGTGCGATCACCGGCGGTTCCAGCGCCACCTAAGATCAT
Source organism: Bdellovibrionales bacterium (assembly GCA_031374125.1). Taxonomy (GTDB): domain Bacteria; phylum Bdellovibrionota; class Bdellovibrionia; order Bdellovibrionales; family JAEYZS01; genus JAEYZS01. Next base: position 11,674 of record JANMFM010000130.1, on the reverse strand, counting down.
TCCGACTTTTGAAGCATTGCGTACGGTTTTACGAGTCTCTTCGTCCATTGATCCTGTGTACTTTGTGTTTTCAGTTTTAATGAAAACAGCCTCTTTCTTTTTTTCTTCGCAATATTTCTTGGCGGCATCAACGGCTTCTTCTTCGGCGCCTTCGCTTTCGATGTCTTTTGAAATTACGGTGTTTACTCCGTCTTCCCCAGGCATCACGCGAACGCTAGCGGTTGAGCAGGCATTAAAAACCAATGCGATAACAAATATTAAAATTAATTTCATATCAATCCTTTGCTTTATTTTTTAAAATAATCGTATTTTAAGTAAATTGGTTTTGTATGATCATATGGAATTTTAGATACTTCGCAACGAATAAGATAGTTTTCATTATCCAGTGTATTCAAATACTTTAATTCCAAATGATCATACACCCCGGGATACAAAATCCCCATGGGAATAAGCTCTCTTCTTCTCACACCAGTTTCTTCGTTTAATTTATCGTCTCCGCCAAGATAGCCGTGACCAGAAATAATTTTTGCGTCAGAAATACCTTTGAGCATAATGGCAATTTCTAAACCGTTATTTCCAGCAGCTTGCCTCACCATGATTTCACCCATATTTTTATTTTCGAATTGCATATTGGTGAAAGCATAAAGCTGGCCCTTCTCTGGATTGCCATAAATGAACTGAGGTGGTGATGCTACTGAATTTTCCTCTTTTGGCCAGCTCAAGGGGCGAATCGCACACACTAAGTTTTTTGTCGCATCTATTGCAGGAGTGAGGCCTTGGATTTTTTCTTGTCCGAGTAAAGAAATTTCTGAACCATAATACTGAGTCAGAGCAACCGCGAAATTATATCCCGTAGGCACTTCATTGAGTACTGTTGGATCGAGATAGTATGTGATTTTTTGAATGTGCAGATGGATACCGTCGAGAATAAAGTTAATGCTCTTCGATAAATTTTTCTTTTGCAGCATTTCTACTTGATCTGCTTCGGGAGAATAAGATTTCTCATTTACACCACAATATCTTACGGCATTTTTAATTTCTAAGCCCGTCACAAATATATCTGCAAACCACGATGGAACTAGTTTTATACTATTTTTTAAAGAATGTATGTATTCTGCTTCTGTGAGGGCGCGCGAAAGTATTCCAATATTATTGCACACTTCAACATCACTATTCGCTCTTACCAGTGAACTCATAAGATTGATGGCGTCAACCTGAAGCGATTCTAGGTTATTCTGCAAGCGATAAATAGACTCTTCTGAAGGAGTATGTGCATTCATATTGATCAATAAGAATTTTTGAATTCGGACGGCTTCTTCTTCGTTAAAACCATAGAGATGAGCCACTTCATGAAGAGCCAATGTAATCACCTGAGAAGTTAATGCTTCTGGCGCGACTTTCATAAAAGCGGGAACGCTCAAGCAAATTTCTCCGTCTTTAATATTGCCCTTAGCGCTAGCTGCCTTATGTTGATTATCTCCAACGCAATAGTCATTTTCTTTAATTATAAATTTTACGTTTTCAAAATTGATAGCGCGAATATCAATGGATCTCATTTCTTTAGAAACTTCTGTGTTGAAATCCACTTTATTCTGCGAAATAAAACGAATCATAAGTAACATATCATCAGACTTAAATTCTTTTTCGAAAAAATTTCGATCCTTTTCATTGTTATAATCGTATTCGGATAAAGATAAACTCAATCTTTTTTTGGCGAAAATCAGTTTGGTTTTAATATCTTTGAGTGCTTTGTTAACATCTTCTTTTGTACTTTTGAGAGTGTCGCCACCAGAACTATCGATACCACCAGTATCTCCATCGCCACCAGTTGCTGGAGTGGATGTCATTCCTGTTAAATTGTTGCCAGGGTTTCCAGCGTTTTTTGCGCATGCTCCGGCTAGGATCGTGACAGCAATAGCAATCAGCATCTTATATAAAAGATTTAGTGAGGTCGATTTCATGTTTTATTTCTCCGTAATTAAATAATTCAAAAGATGTGCCGAGTTGAAGGGTAAAAAATCATTTACCCTTCATTGAGAATTGTTATTTTAAACAAACAACTGTTTTGATTTTATCAAAAGATCCTGTACTAACGTACGTCAACTGACCGTAATCATTAAATCTAGCAACTAAAGAATTATCAGAACGATCTGTCTCGCTAACCTTGCCACCAGAGAAACCAAGGACTTTGCAGATGGGTGCATCACTGTAAACAGTGCCAAAAACAAAAGCTTCTTGTCCTGCAATTAAGACTCTAGGATTCATGATAACAGTAGAGTTATCAAGTGTGGTGGCCGTATCGTAAATAACTGATCCGTTGTGATTAGTACAGACATCGGCTGCAAATGAGCTTACTGAGATAAGTGCTAATGCTATTGTTGTTAAAACTAAATTCTTCATAAAACCTCCTAAGGTTTTGGTTGTATTCATTCCCATCCGCGTGATTGGCATAATGCGTTAATTTCTATTGAAATGCTATTATTAGTTTGTTAATATCTAACGAATTCATTAAATAGAATGTTAATTATATTATAAGGTATTGAAATTATGAATATATTTGAATTTAAAAACTATAAAGAATTTGTAGATTCATGGGTAAAATCAAAGCCTAAGGTTGGACATGGTCAGTATAAGAAGATTGCGGATGCGCTCGGAATGAGCACCGTGATGATCAGCCAAGTGTTCAGTTCCGATAGACATTTATCCGTAGAGCATGCTTACGAGCTGGCAGAATATCTTGGTCTCAATGATTTAGAGAAAGAATATTTTTTAGCGCTGGTTCAGTATGAAAGAGCTGGATCATTCAAATTACAAAATCATTTTAAAAATCTCATCAAGCAAATTATATTGAAATCTAAAGATCTAAAAAAACTTTTACCTCAAGATATGGAGCTGACGGAAGCGGAGAAAGCAACATTTCATTCTAATTGGTATTACAGTGCAATTCGGCTTTTGACCTCTATTGAAGGTTACAAATCTATTGATCAGATTGCCGAACGCTTACAGCTTAATAAATCCATTGTGTCCAATGTGATTCAGTTTTTAATTCAACATGGCTTGTGCGAAGAAAAAAATGGGGAATATAGATTGGGACCAAACCGCACTCACTTGGAAGCAGATTCTCCATACATCAAAACACGCCAAATGAGCTGGAGAGTAAAAGGTTTTGAGCGCATGGATAACAAAAGTTCTGAGCAATTATTTTTGACTGCACCCATGTCTATCTCGAATGATCAATATGAAAAACTCAGAGCGAAGATAAGTGAGGTTATGGCTGAGTTATCGAAATCAGTTGTTAAGGAAAAACCCGAAAAACTGATTTGTTTCAACGTGGATCTATTTGAAGTTTAAATTAGAATTTTCCATGGATGCTTCTTTTAAAAGAAGTATCAATGCTTGGTATTTTTCTTTTCCTAGAGCGTTCTCAAGATCCATTGGATTAGTAATATTGATCTGAGTGGGCTGGCTTACAGAAATTAGCATGTCATATAAAGCATCTAAATTTTTACCGTAATAAGCAGGAAAGCAAAGTTGCTCTGACAAAGAGTCATGAAGAGCGCTTTCGGTATTAATTACTTTTCCATCAATAATTGCAATGTTCGATGTGCAATCCTTGCTGATCGTGCTTGCGTGAGTGTTGAGACCAAAAAATACAGAGAGAGTAAAAGCCAAAAATATTTTAAACATTATCTACCCCTAGGTTGTTAGGGGGAAGTTAGTTGATGATGTAGGACTCGGCTAGTTAAAAGTAGTATTTGAGAATGTTCTGAAAATCTTTCAGTGAATAAGAATGAGAATATCTATAGTAAGTTATAAAGATGTTAAAGGAGTATCTACGTTGGTAAAACACATATTGTATATACTTGTATATACAATATGTGTTTGGAAGATTGGCTAGCTAAACTAGATTATCTGCAATAGTTATTGTTATTGCCTGGAACTTGGATGCAATCGCCTGAGCAGCATGCGCTATCGGAATTGCCACATAACGCACCACTTGGTGAACAGCTGTTTCCGCCGCCAAATCCTGCATACTCGCAGCGTCCGTATCGGCAATCATATCCAGGTCTGCAGTCTGAATCGTAGTAGCAACTATTTGATCCGCCGCCGTATCCTGCATATTCGCAGCGTCCATATCGACAATCATATCCTGGTCTACAATCTGAATCGTAGTAGCAGCTGTTTGTTCCACCACTGTGGCCTGCAGCACAATAGTTATTGTTGTTTCCTGGAACTTGTATGCAATTCCCACTGCAGCACGAAGAGTCGCTGTTGCCGCAGAGCTGTCCGCCTTGCTTGCAACTGAAAGCATCTGCGTTTGGTGTAGCCATGAAAAGCATAAAAGCTGTGAATAGAATTGAATAAATACGTGTCATTTTGTCCCCCTTGTTAATGGTAAAGCATATTAATTAACAATAAAGCAAGGGGAGTGCCAGACTTTTTGACACCACTATTTTCCGAATATAACTTTTCCGGTTTCTATATCGTAGATAGCGGAGATAACCTTAACCTGTTTAGATTCGAGTGCCGTTTTTAAAATGGTAGATTGGTCAAAAAGTTTTTGGGAAGTCTCATCTGCATGACTAAAATCCATTTGTTTTCCTGGATAGCTTCTATCCAATACGATGATGAGTCTTGTGCCCAATTCTCCGATAGCATAATCCACGGTATTTAAAACCGAGGTATCAACAGACAGGCCGAGATTTCTGATCACATATATTTCACCTAGCTTCTCATCAAAGATAATTTCTGGAGAAATTCTGGAATCACTAGTAGTAAAGATCACAGCATGAGGTTTTTCTGCCTTTGCTAAGCGTTTGATGTCTTTTTTGGATTGGCCATCAGCTCTTAAGGATCCCTTTAAGAACCTTTTATTACCATTTTTAAGCCATCCCAATGCTTTATCAGGATCAACGCCGCTAGATGTTCCAGAGTAAGTGCTTTCAGTTCTCTGTGCAGCAGGAAGAATATCTGATTTAGGTTCGTGATACTTTTCATCAAGATAAGATTTTTTTTGTAGAGTCACATCGAGAGTTTCATTTTCAGGCTGGTCGCTAACTGGCGCCTCAACCATAGGGCTTGCGATATTGTCGGTGAGGGGCTTTGAATCATCGGTCGGTGCATCTTGTGGGGCAGACATTGAAGGGGCGTCATCTTTTGCATCGGCATTGGCGAGGGGAGCTTCGATAGTTTTCTCGTTTTGATCTGCTCTTCTGTTAAAAGCAGAACATGCGCTGAGCGCAATCAGTAAAATTCCTAAAATGATAAACTTCATAAAGAAAACCCTCTCTGAGAATGTATATTTCATTCTCAGAGAGGGTGTGGGGTTTAACAAGCATAAGATGATACCTTATGCTCTTAGGTCTAGGTGCGGGGGAGGGAAGGTCTGTGTACATATATACTTTTGTTTGGGGTGCATCGATTTGCAATTGGCTTACCTTCAAGGTCGAACTGAATTTCTCGTGCAAGAACTGATTTTCCATTTAGCTTAAGTTTCACTAAATACTTATCCTGACCGTTATGAGCTGTACTAGTATAAGATAAGCATCTCAATTTGCCATTTGGATAAAATTCTATAAAACTAAAATCGTGCCAACTAGGGTTTTCTATAAACTCAACATTTTTATGTTTTAAGATTTTTTTATACATCTCTCTGTGTGCACCGGTATAAGGATAGAAAGATGTGATTTTTCGAACTTGTTTATTCTTATATAATTCAAGAACAGCTAAATCAACTGCATACTTCGTTGTGTCTATTGTGAACTCAAATTTATCTATTAAGAATTTTTGAGGAAGATCTTTTGTTATAAAGAAATTTTCTCCTAAAAAGAGAGCATACTTATAATTTTTTCCTTTATAATTAAGAGTGCCTGATCCCATGACTTCAGGGTTATCAATATTTGGAAGAACAAAAGATTCGACGTATTTTTTGTCAGCACTCAATACCAAAGAATCATGAACTAGTAGGTTAGTAGTAAGATTATTAATTCCAAAATCAAATACATGTGATGATGAAATATATAGCGGTTTATTTCGGGTACTTTTGTTAACATTGTACGTTTCGGATTGGAATAAAATTAACTCATCTAAAGGCAAAGTTTCTGCTTCGGTAGAAGAGAGCAGGGCTATTAGTTTTCTAGCAGGCTCAGATCCATTCCCCAAACTATGTTTGGTTTTTATATAATCTAAATAAATCATTTCATGTACAATGAGAGCTGCTTTATTGTCATTATCAAGTTTATTCCAATATTTTCCCATCAAGAAAATATCTTTACCTAGGCTTGCGGGATCAGATAAATTTCTAGCAAGGGCAACAAGGCTGCAATTATCAGGAAGGATTGTGGATCCAATATCGGATGCGTAGCTGAGCTTGTCGCCTATAATGACATCATCATGTTTCACCACGATTTGACCATTAAGAATAATCGCGCGCTCCCAAAACTTCTTGTACTTTTCTTGATAAAATTTTGCATGAGGACCATTAAATCTTTCCCAGCGTTTTAGCATGAGATCGACTTTTTGATCAACGCTCAAGTTGCTTGGCCCTAGATCAAAATTGTAATTGTATCTTGTTTTAGCTTCATAAAGATCTAGAAGTGTCAGTTGGCCATTGCAGTTGAGACCAAAACCCCCATTCCCATCTTGTCCGGCAAAACTTTGTGTTGAAATGATCAACACCATGACTAATAAAAATTTGTTAAACATATGTACTCCTCTGGTCTAAACTGCATCTTCTATGCAGTAGCCTTAAAATTAATCTTCAATTTTTTAAATCTTTTGTCAGTGGAAAAAATGAAACGTTAAGGTTATAAACTTCCTTTTCATTTCCGTTTTCCATCATGTATTTGTCCATTGATCTTCTAAATTCCGTTATCTTCTTTTTTATTTCTGGTAAAAGCTTTGGGTCGACAGCAACGGTGAGGCTTGAGTGCTCTCTTTTATCAAAAGGAACATCCTCTAGAGCCTGTAGAGATTTTTCTTGCATCTGCTTTTGCAGTGTTTTTCTTGCGCTTGAGGTTTCTGATAAATTGAGCCAGGAATTAGATGCTTTCTTGAGTGTGTATTTATTTTTTTTACATTCAATAAAACCCAACCGCTCCAGTCTTTCTAGGGCCCTATTTGATTCTAGCTCAGTAATTTTTAATCTCTGGGCTACAAATATGGATTTGTGTTTAAAGTTTTTGGTTTTTATAAGTTCTAGAATTGCAAAGTGATACCATGCCGATATGACAAAGAACTCATCTTCTTTCATGAGTTGGTAATCAATAGAGGAGTCGGGTGATTCTGAAATTTCTTTATTTAAATAAATTCCCAAAAACTCTGCAATCTTTTGCGCATTAGTATCAGAAAACTTTCTTTTCCCTTGTAGAAGTTTTGTAAGAAGGGATTGGTCCATCTCGAGCTTACCAGACAATGCGCGAAGTGAAAATGCTGGATTTTTCTCTATTCTTCTTTGAAATTCATTTTTAAGAAGTTCTCTTAAGAAATGATCTCGATTTTTGGTGGTTGTGCTTTTTTGCATAAACGGAGTTATAGGTGAAGCTGCAATAAAACACTAGACCTTTGTCCTCAAATCGAGGACATATGATGTCCTCAGGTAATAATTTCCTACACTAAGGCCTAGTTAAATGTTTCGTTCTGATACCGATGAGTACTGTAGGAACTCCTCTAGTACCAGTAAGGTACATTACAGAACTAGGATTTGGTTCGGAGTAGTGGCAAACCCATGGAGGGATAGATGCAAGCCACTGCAATTTTATCATTAATAGTAGCGCTCTTCATGTTTGCAAATGTTTTGCAAGCCAAAGAAGTGCAGGTTATTGAAATCAGAAAAAACCTTCAACTCTCAAATAACGAAGCGGTTTACTCGGATTATTATCTGAACGCCGGTAACGATCTGGGCATTAAACCTGGAACCACATTTGTGTTGTACCGTAGAGTGAACGTGATTGATCGTCTAGGAACGAACCAAGGACGAGCATTAGCGCTTCCCGTGGGAAAAATCAAAATCATTTATGTAGCTAAAGATCTTAGCGTAGCACGTGTTGAAAAGTTGGAAGAAAATAAATCCACCCCCATTCTTGAACATAGAGGTGTAATGCTTGGTGATCTTATCAATGTTGGATCAGCAGAGATTGCAGAAGAAGGTGATAAGAGTGCAAGCAACTACGGGCCACAGGGTCTAAATGTAAGTTTCGAAGCCACTTCGGTCGTAGCTCCAATGCTGCCAACGAGAGAAGAATCTAGAATGCCAGCTACAGTGAATGCGGTTCCGACGATTCCTCAAGAGCTCCCTACAAAACCATCCAAAAATAATGTAGAATCTATAAAGTCTAGCATTAATCCCACAGAAACAGAGCAGGTTCCTTTAATTAGATAAGGCCTTGTGGTATGACTGACGCTCATCCATGATTGTCGATTCTTGAAACCCGAGGCATCCGGCCTCGGCCCTTCGGGTAAAGTTTCAAGAATTATTTTTTTACTGCTGTTTCAAGGATTTATGAATACATATATTAAGCTAAGTATTTCGAATGTTAGAAAAGATCTTGAACAAGTGATCTCAAAGATTTGCTTTGATCACGATGCCATGGGTGTTTCTGAAACTTTGGATTTTGATAAAAAAGTCTATCCGGAACCTAAGATCATCGAAAAATCTCACGTTAATATTGAAGCTTATTTTTATGAATTGCCGGAAGATCTGGTGGGCTTACTGAAGCAAAGATATCCGGAAATGGAAGTCCTTGCGGAATCTCAAGAGAATAAAGATTGGATGGAAGAGTGGAAAAAGGGTTTTAACGCTTTTAAACTCTACGATCGTTTTTGGATTGTACCCTCTTGGCAGAAAGCTCCTGAAAACGTGGAAGCAATTTACATTGACCCAGGAATGGCATTTGGGACGGGAACGCACGAGACAACGCAAATTTGTTCGGAACTTATTTACAAGGACCTGCAAGCAAACAATATCAAATCATTGATCGATGTGGGGACAGGCACCGGAATTTTAGCTTTCGTTGCCAACAAGATGGGTGTAATGAATGTGATGGGAACAGACAACGATCCTGAAGCCATTCGCGTGGCCAAAGAAAACGCCGAGATCAACAAGGTCGAAATGCGTTTAACCGAAAAAGATCTCAACATGATTCCTGAAAAATTCGATGTCGTGGTTGCAAACATCATTGATGGTGTTTTATTAAAACTCAAAGAACTACTCCTTCAAAAAAGAAATCCCGGAGGATCATTTATCTTATCTGGCATCATTATCGAAAACGATGCAGATTTTATTGAAGGCTTTTTAAAAGATACTCCTCTAAAAATCGTCGAACGCATTCAGAAGGGTGAATGGGTAGGATATCTTTTAAGATGAGAAGATATTGGATCGAGAAAAAATATTTTAACAATGACTCAGTACTGATCGGTGGTGAATCCTTTCATCATATCTGCGATGTGTGTCGGCAAGATGTTGGAAATAAATTTGAGATTTTATCGGAAGGCAAAGCTTACTTCGTCGAGATCATCTCGCGCGACAAAAAATCAGCGGTAGCCAAAATTCATGAAGTTCGCGATGCGACTCTTCCGGAAAAACCTTACATTCACTTGGCGGTTTCGATCAGTAAATTTCAAACTATGGATACGATTGTGGAAAAAGCGGTGGAGCTTGGGGCTTACAAACTTCATCCTTTTGTTTCGGACTATAGCTTTATTCGAGAGAAAAAGTCAGAGCGCTTAACAGATCGATCGGAGCGCTGGGAACGCATCGTAAGAGCTGCAACTCAGCAATCTGGGCGAGGCGATCTTATGGGAATTGCTCCGGTTTTGTCCTTAAAAGAGCTTTTAGATAAAATGAACCAAAATTCTCGTTCGGCGGGTCTATTTCCATATGAGGGAGAGTCGGACCAGACGGTTTCTTCCGCTATAAAGAGCATAAAGGATGAAGACCCTGAGAATATTTGGCTTTTTGTAGGCAGTGAGGGCGGATATTCTGATCAAGAGGTTGAACTTTTTAGAGAAAAAGGCCTCAAAAGCTCTACATTGGGGGGTCAGGTTTTGAGAGTTGAGACAGCCTGTTTATCTTTGTTGAGTATTCTAAAATACGAGTTCAGTTCGTAGTTGAAGCAACCCTAAAAATCTGTTTAAAATGATGTCGTGCTTTATGGGAGGATTTTTATGGATTCATTCGATGATTTTGAATTTAAGCCTATTACTGAAGGATTAGGTTTCCATAAGAAAGCTTCGGGGAAAAACAAGAAAAATTCTGAACGGCTTCCTGCTTTGGAGCCAAAATTTTCATCCACTTTAGATGGTTTAAATTCAAATTCATTAAAATTTGATGCTCCACTTTTTAGTGATTTCAAAGCTCAGACTCCGAAGATGGAAAGACTGGATAATACTTCGCTCGATAAAAAAATAGAATTACCAGAGCTTACTCTGGCAGCAACTCCTTCTTCGCCGAGTTTATTCTCTAAACCTCTCCCGAGAACAGAAAAAGATATCGAGAAAAAGCCTCTCACTTCGCCATCACCAGCAATTCCAAAATTCAATCCCAGATTTGGTAAACCACTTTCTAACCCTTCAATTAGTGATTCTAAGATTCAAGACTCCGGATTATTGTCTGTGCTCGAAGGAAAAGGTCTAAATGCCCCGCCTATGACCGCGGCTTCAGAAATATCTAAAACACAAATTAAACTCAACAAAGTGGATGCTACACTCGAAATTAAATACATCGAGGCAGCGCCTTCGCCACTGTCACTCTTTTTAGATTTAACGGTGATCGCAGGGCTTGCAATTCTCTTTATGCTTGGACTGGTGGTAGCAACAGGACTTGATCTTGTTCCGATTTTGACTAATGCAGGATCAGACACGGGTACTCAGATTGGCGTCGTGCTTTTGGCTTACTCCGTTTCACAGCTTTATCTCATTCTAGCTCGGTCATTCTTTGGTCAAACTCTAGGTGAATGGTCGATGGACACGCAATTGGGCAAGCCTTCAGATCAAGAAAAAATTTCTTATGCGTTTAAGCTTATTGCTAGAACATTGATTCTCACAGCAACAGGTTTTATTGTGCTTCCATTGATCTCGATGATCATGAACAAAGACATCGCAGGTAGAGCTGCGGACTTGAAATTGTACAGAAGATAATGGGCCAATTTTTAAATCAGACTCAACTCAAAAATCAAATAGAAGAAATACGTTCAGCAAAAAATGGTGAAGCTACGAAAGTTGTTTTTACCAATGGCTGTTTTGATATTTTGCATGTGGGTCACGTGAAGTATCTCCAAGAAGCTAAAGCGCAAGGAAACATCCTAGTGGTAGGCATCAATGCCGATGCCAGTGTAAGAAAGTTAAAAGGTGAAGAGCGTCCTATTCAAAACCAGCAAGATCGTGGCGAAGTGCTGAGCGCTTTGGCTTGTGTAGATTATGTGGCAATCTTTGAAGAAGACACTCCCGAGAAATTAATCAAGCTTCTAAAGCCCGATGTGCTTGTTAAAGGCGGCGACTGGAAAGTGGATCAAATCGTCGGAAGTGATTTTGTTATGTCTTATGGCGGGCAGGTCAAATCTCTGCAATTCGTAAAAGGTAAATCAACCACAAATATTGTATCGAAGATTTTAAAGCTCTAGTACCGAAAGCCAAGCTTCAAAGAATAAGTCGGTTGTACATGATAGTCCATTTGACC
>JANMFM010000119.1:0-5472 GCA_031374125.1 Bdellovibrionales bacterium | reverse complement strand
CTCGGAAGACGATACAAAACCTTTCTTCTTATTATCTCTAAAATACATCGGAGCAACCGCTTCTGCCCTACTCGTCCTATTGATGATCGTAGCTCACTTTCTAAAACCTGATTTACAAGAAGTAAGAGTGGTCGAGATCGTTGAACGTCCGGAAGAGATGAAAAAAGCGGTGGTTCAGCCAAGACAAAGACAGAAAATGCCTAAACAAGTAGTTAAGGCCTCTAACAAAAAATCCACTCCCCGTGTAGCCAGAACAGCAACGCCAAGAAAAGCAGCTAAAGTCACTACCAATGAAATGTCGATCAACCAAATGGGAGCTCTGGGAGCTTTAGGTTCTTTAAATAAAAGCCCGCAAAAAGGTGGATTGAATTTAAATAACGTTGCGACATCTAAAGGCATCGGCCGCGGCGGAAATCAAGGTAGCGGCGGAATGCAACAATCCATCTACGGAAAAGGTTTAGTTGCAGCTCCACTCGGTGCTGGTCAAAGAGCTAACGGTGCTGGCGGTTACGGAACTAAAGGCGCTGGTGGCGGTCAAGCTGGTTACGGGCAATTATCTCTTGTAGGTTCTGCAGGTTCATTCTTCCAACCGGTAAAGTCTGAAGCCCTTATAGAAGGTGGATTGGACAAAAACGAAGTTGATGCCGTTATCAAAAGACATGAAGGTGAAATCAGATACTGTTACGAACAAGGTTTACAAACAAATCCAAAATTATCAGGTCGCGTATCTATGAAATTCTTTATCGCGGCAAATGGTTATGTTTCATCAGCAGATATCACAAATACGAGTTTGCATTCAAAACAAGTTGAAGGCTGCATTACTGGCAGACTTAAAACTTGGAAATTCCCAAATCCACGCGGTGGAGTTGTAGTAAAAGTTAATTATCCATTCGTCTTACGACGTGTTGGTTCGTAAGAAGGAGCATTTATGAAAAACGTTGTTGGTTTAATATTCCGTAACTCTCTAAAGGCAGCAGTGACAATGGCCCTCGTCGCCTGCGCAGGACAGTCTTCAGATCCGTTAAAGGATTATAAAGATGTTAAGCTTGTGCCTAAGCATGATAAAGAATCACCAGACCAAACCGCTTCGGTCCATATGTTTAGAATCTTAGTAAGTCGTACAAATGAAAAAACTTACGGTAATTTTGTTGTCGGCAAATCTGGAAGTGTGGAAATTAAACTAGAAAAATTAAGCGATAAAACTCCTATTCAAGACTCTTCAATCGACATATCAGGGTTTGCTGGAAACAATCAACCCGTGAAGAAGAAATTATCAAAAGATACATGGCTCTTAACTTGGAAACCAGATGCCAACTCACAGGAGAGAATTGAATTTACAGTCACTGCCAAAGCAATAATTAACGGCAAAGAGACAGATGGTCACTCAAAAGAACTGGTGTTTAATACAAGCCGGAATGTAAAGGATCCCCAAGTAAAATCAGTAACGGGTTTAAATGTAAATGCAGTTGAAGGAAAAAACATTCAGTTCTCAGTTGTAGTGAATGATCCAAACTACATGGATGTCGGCGCCCCACAAGTATTCTTCCCTCCAGTACAATATAATAATACAGAAGCTTTCATGGCATCAGCTCACAAATTAGTAGATGAAAACTCAAAACTTAAACCAGTTCACGAAGGTGGCGGAAACTTTAGATTCTTCTACATCATGGATTTATCAAAATTACCACAAGATATCGATAGAAAGGGTAATGTGGATCCAAACGCTGCAAAAGTTCAATTGTGCTTAAATATCGGTGTAGCAAGTGTTGCTGGAAGAAATTCTGGAATCGTCCAAGAATGTTTAGATGCAAAATACTCAGCACAACCTCCTAAAATCGAATTATTAAGTGCAAATAGAAAAGTTAAAGCTGGCGAAGCAAACTCAATCGAAGTAAAAATCTCAAATTCAGATGGTCAATCAAAAGTAAGCTTAGCCAAGCCTGAATCACAAATCGGAAACTTAGCAGGCGCAAAATCAGTCGCTATAACTGCATCGGATGCAAACTCTGAAACATACACAATCACATGGACTCCGGTTTGTAACTCTAAAGCCAACAATCAAAAATCTTCATTATTAAGGCTCATAGCTAAAGCTACTCTCAATAATGCAAGCAAAGATTCTCTTCCACTTGCGGAACAATTCGAAATCGATAACTCTGGTTGTGAAGCCATTGCAAAAGCGAAAGCTGATGCAGAGTTAAAAGCTAAAGAAGAAGCGGCAGCCGCAAAGAAAGCTGAAGCGGATAAAAAAGCTGCGGAATTAGAAGCTCAAAAGAAAGTTGCCTCTGAAAAAGCTGCTGCTGATGCTGCCGCTAAGAAAAAAGCTCAAGAAGAAAAGGCGGCTGCTGCACAAGCAAAGGCAGAAGCTGATAAGTTAGCTCAAGAAGCAAAAAAAGCTCAATCTAAAACTGAACAACCAAAACCTAGCACAGGGAAAAAGTCATGAAAAAACTTTTATTATTTATCCTCACGGTATCTGTTTCACTCTCCGCATATGCGGCACCGAAATCTCTAAAAAAAGATTTCGATACCCTCGGCGACAATAAAGTTTTCGCTGAGCGCGTAAAGCAAATGGACCAAGATAAAAAAGTACGTATCGTACAAAATAGAATCGTGGATCTTTATAACAGATTCGAAATCGGAGGTTCTTATGGATACAATGCAGGTGGCGATAGTTATGTAACAACTCAGCACCTTGGCGGAATGTTAGAATTTCACTTTAGCCCAAGATTTGCGATGGGTATCAGATACCAACATTATTTCAACGAATTAACAAGCGAAGGTAAAACACAGTACGACACCGTGAGAGCAGCACAGAGCCAAGACGCGGCTTCCGCCCAACTGGTGGCAGGAATTGATAATCCCGAAGACGTTGGACTTTTAACTTTCAGTTACTCACCTATCTACGGAAAACTAAACCTTTTTGATATGAGCGTAGCTCACTTTGATATCTACACTTTAGCTGGATTCGGTAAAATGAAATTGGCTTCTGGTGATTCAGACGTTCTGACAGCAGGCGTAGGTATGGGAGTTTGGGTCACGCAAAACTTTTCAGCTCGTCTTGAAGGTCGATACGAAACTTACGAAGACTTAATGGGCCTAGAATCTTACGGCATCCAAAGTCGACGTCAGAATAATATCCAAGGTATGTTTGCGATAGGAATTTTGCTTTAAACAAAACTGTTGGGAAAATATATGATTAAAGCTTTTGTAATTTACATTCTAATCGGACTAGCAATAGCCGGAACCTCTATGAGGTTCGCAGAAGCTGCTTCGAAAGCAGAAGATTTAGTGATTCTAAATCAAGCAAGAAAGCTTTATGAAAAAAATGAACTGGATAAAGCCATTGCTAAATACGAGCAAATCTCCAAAGACTCAGACTTCTGGGTGGAATCAGTAGAAGAAAAAGCTTGGGCTTACACTAGAAAACAAGACTACAACTCAGCCATCGGTGCGCTTAAATCTACTTTCAATGCAGTATTCTCTCCTTACATCGGACCGGAAACCTACGTTCTTAGCGCTTTCGTGGATTTAAAAATCTGTGACTATAAATCAGCATTTGATAAGATCGCACTTTATAAAGCAGAAATGCTCCCGAGAGTTGAAGCTTTGGAAGCCATCGTACAAAACCCAAATTCAGAATTCGTTAACACTTGGGTACAAAAATTATCTAAAGGCGATATCACGCGCGGCGAACAATTAGGGAAAGACTTAACTAAACTTCCAAGATTCATCCAAAGAGATGCTAAAAAAATGACAAATGCAAGAATGAAGTCTTTAGCTCAAAAAGATTTAGAAGAAATTTCTAAGAACCTTAAGAAAATGAAAATCATCGAAGTTGAAGTAGCTCAAAGATCCTTCGTGTACGAAAAAGAAAAACCAGAGAAATTAAAATTCGATAAAAGAAAATCAGCTGACATTCTTGTATTCCCTGACGAACAAGAAAGTGGCGAAGTTTGGTTAGATGAAATCGGTAAATACGAAGTTAAAACCAATAAGTGCCCAACTGCCGGAGGCAAGTCATGAGATCACATTTAATAACCCTTTCTGTTCTAGCCACTGCATTATTTGCAGTGACTGCTTGTAGCAAAAAAGGCAATCCAAGAATGCAAGCTCCTCCTGAAGTGCACAAGACGATAAGTCAAGGTGCACCGAAAGTTGAAAGCTCTGGCGATCCAAAAGTAAATATCTTATTCGTAGTGGATAATTCTCAGTCTATGGATGCGCACCAAGCAAGATTGAAAGCCAACATCAATAGATTCGCCGATAAATTTTTTGATAATCCTAGAATTGACTATAAAATCGGTGTGGTTCCAGTATATGACAGAAGATTCTTAAACGATCCTAGACAAGATTACACTTACTACGAAACTGTAAATGGAAAAAGAGTAACAAAAGTGGGTCCAAGAGTAATGAATCCATACGGTGAACTCGTTTTGTTAAAAGATGCTAACGGTCAAGTTATCGCTGGCGCTCCATTTATCACTCGCGACACTCCAGATGCTAAGAATGTTTTAAAAAATACAGTAGCTATCGGTACTCAATGGGGTCCGGAAGCTGAAGAATCATTCTCCCCTGTTTTAAAAATTATCTCTGATGCAAACTTAAATAACACTGTGAATGGTGGGTTCTATGAAAAGAACGCTTACCTCGTAGTGATCTTCTTAACAGATGCGGACGACGTGACTCCAGGTGAAACTGCATACTCATTCTACCAAAAATTATTAGCGGCTAAAGATGGTAAATCAGATAAAATCTTAATTGCGGCAGCTCTTCCGAGCGCTAAAAAAGATTCTGCAGGTTGCAGACTTGATGGTAGCGGACCACAATTTAAATTCCCTGAGTTGATGTTAACAGCTCAAGGTACAAGAGCAGATTTATGTTCTAATTCATTTGGCGAGGATCTTGCCGAACTCGGCGATAGATTGGTAGAACAAGTGGGCTCACAAAGAATTAAACTTCCATTCATTCCAGATGCAAACAGTATTGAAGTTTCTTATGGAGCTAAAAACTCATCCGAAGCAGAAAGACAAGTTATTCCAAAAGATCGTAATGGATGGAGTTACAATATTGACAATCAGGAAATCGTCCTGAGCTCTGAACTCAATGTGAAGAGAGTTCAGAATGGCGAAATATTCATTAAGTATACAGAAGTCAATTTGCAGAATATAGAAAACGGCCGTCTTAAAACAACTGCTGACACGCCCGTTACAGCTGGCACAAAAGCTAAGAAATAAGTTTTAAGCGACACAGGAATCATCTCTATTGACGGTACCACTCTCTTTTACTAACATCCCTGGTGCAGCGTCGGTTAAAAGACCGGCGCTTACTCACAGAGGATGCTTATGCTTAAAATACTATCGTTGTTGTCACTCACTTTAATTCTAGGAGCCTGCTCTACACCAATCAAACAAGAAATCAATTTCGATAAGCTCAAACCCGATGAACGCGTTTACACCGGTATCATCCAAG
>JANMFM010000063.1:0-2947 GCA_031374125.1 Bdellovibrionales bacterium | reverse complement strand
GTTTATAAGTCCTGAGTAATAACAGGTGTATTCTTAAGGAGATAATATGGGTTTTACAAAGCCAATCACAGACGCAAGTTTTGAAGTAGACGTACTAAAAGCAAACATTCCAGTATTAGTAGATTTCTGGGCAGAATGGTGTGGCCCCTGTCAGGCTTTAGGTCCTAAGCTGGAAGAAGTCGCTCAGGCCCTTGGTCCTAAAGCAATGATCGTGAAATTGAATGT
Source organism: Bdellovibrionales bacterium (assembly GCA_031374125.1). GTDB lineage: Bacteria > Bdellovibrionota > Bdellovibrionia > Bdellovibrionales > JAEYZS01 > JAEYZS01. Next base: position 2,722 of record JANMFM010000063.1, on the reverse strand, counting down.
GGACGAGAATCCAGAGACAGCCGCAAAGTATGGCGTAAGAGGAATACCCACGATGATTCTTTTCAAAGGCGGACAAGATGTTGACCAAATAGTTGGAAATGTTCCAAAAGAAACAATTTCTGCTTTAATGAATAAATATCTTTAATTGTTATTTAGAAAGACTAAAAAATAAAAAAGCCGACTTTTCAGTCGGCTTTTTTTGTTCTGAAAAATGTGCTCGTAAATAAATTTAATTTGGCAGAACACACGTCATTTCTTGAACTTTCCTTTTATTTTGTCACAGAGCAAGTTAAAGGTTCTACATATCCGTTCACTACTAGAAAATTATCGCCATTGCGCCCATTTAAATTAACAGTTACATCTGTGGTGTCGTTTGATCCTTTAACTAAAACGATGTTCATTCCGAAACCTTCGTTGTCTGGTGCGCTAGATGCTTTAACAGCTTCAAGGATAGTGGATTCATAATTTTCTTCAGCAATATTTTCAGTAAAACTTTTTTGTACATTGCTAACGTGAACCATTTTTGCAGGTTCTTCACCATCTCCGTAAAGCGCCATTTTTAAAACACCTTGTTGGCTGACCTGAAAATCCACATATGTTCCGTGATGATATCCTGAGCACTCTACAAAAGCTTCTCTAGCCATTGCATTGAATGATCCTAAAGTGATTGCGATCGTTAAAAATAATTTAGTCATAAAATCCCCTTTGTTGAAAAGGTAATAAGGGGAGCTTGATTTTCAGTCAATACTAAAGTTCAAATTATTAGAATTCAACATTATAGCAATAACCTTCGTCGAAGGCCAATTTGACGTAGGTTTGAGGATATTGTCCATGGACTGACTTTAAATCCGATTTATTTAAAATCATTGAAGGAAAGTAAACATTTTTATCTGTTAGTTTAACAAAGTGATACATTCCCATCAAGCGGTCGCATCCCTCAACCATGTCTGTGCAGCTCACGGCTTCGATGGTGCAAACGCCAAGCTCATCAGTAGATGCTTTGCTTAAAAGGGCTTCAGGGCTTAACTGTTTTAACTTGTTATATTCTTGTTGAGAAATTGTAGGTTTTTCTTTATTAGTTTCGTCTTCTTTACCACATGAAACTAAAAATAAAGCTAAAGTTAAAATTAAAACTTTCATCGACATCCTCCTTGAAAATTGAATTAACTCTAGGATATTGGTTCGCAGTTTTGAGTCAATACTATAAATGAAACATTCTTAGAAGATGTATCTTCTCATTGCTACGCTGGAGATAATTCCTAAACATAAAAACGCCGTTATCATCCCAGAGCCACCATAGGAGAGGATCGGAAGAGGAATACCTACGATAGGCAATATTCCTATGACCATGCCAATATTCACGAACATATGCCAGAATAAGAGGGATAGGCACCCGATAACTAATAATGCTCCAAATTTATCCCTGGCTTGAGTGGCAATTTTAATTCCAATCAGAATGAGAATGATAAAAAGTGTAAGCACCGTAAAGCTTCCGATAAATCCATGTTCTTCAGAAAGAACGCTGTAAATAAAGTCAGTGTGACGCTCTGGTAAGAAATCGAGTTGGGATTGAGTTCCTTTCCGAAAACCTTTACCTAAAAATTTTCCGCTACCAACAGCAATTTTAGATTGAATGCTATTGTAGCCCGCACCTCTTGGGTCGCGAGTTGGATCTATGAACGTCAATACGCGATTTTTTTGATACTCCTTAAGGCCAAAATTATATGCGAGTGGTAAAATAAGAATGAATCCAATGATCGCTGAGATTAAAATTCTCTTTTTAATACCCACAAACAAAAGCATAGAAACGCTCACTGCTGCGAGCATCATCGAGGTTCCAAGATCGGGTTGAATAACCGTGAGAATAAATGGCATGGCTGTTAATGTAATTGGCAACATCAGCTTTCTTATTCCAAGGCCTACCGATGTGTTTCTCTCAGCAAGAATTTTTGCGAGCAAGATCAAAAGCATAAGCTTCATGGTTTCGGAAGGTTGGTACTTGAAGAATCCAAAATCAATCCAACGTTGAGCTCCCAAGGCCACGTTACCAAAAAATTCCACGAACACGAGGAACAAAAGATTTAAAACATAAAGTCCATAGGCAAGTTTGATAAGAATTTTGTAGTCCAGTAAAGTCATAACTAGAAAAAGTCCCCAGCCAAAGAAAATCCAAAAAACTTGCATTGCAAACAATCTATGTACGCCCACAGTTTCGGGGTCGTGAGTGGCGCTATAAAGATTGATCAATCCGATAATATTCAGTGCAATGATCACGAATACGAGATTGAAATCTATCTTCTTTATAAATGTCCGTTCTTCAACTTGAAGTTGCATCAGTCCGGTACCTCATCTGCAGGGGGTTTGGGCGGAGTCACGACAGCGGGTGCTGCGGCTTTTGTGCCCTTCACATTTTTTGCGGCTTCTATTTTTTCTGGGTGATATTTTTGCATATAAGATTCAATAATGTCTCTTGCGATGGGACCTGCGCCACCAGATCCTGAGCAGGCATGCTCTGCAAGAACAGCAACCACGATGTCTGGATCATCACTTGGTGCGTAGGCTACGAACCAACCATGATGGCGTTGTTTGATGGGACGAGATTTGCAGTCTGCAAAAACTTGATCGGCGGTGAGTGAGAAGAGCTGAACGGTTCCAGTTTTTCCAGAGATTGGAACTCCAGGAACTTTTAACCATTTCGCGGTACCATGAGCACCGTTACCCA
>JANMFM010000059.1:0-21436 GCA_031374125.1 Bdellovibrionales bacterium | reverse complement strand
TAAAATAAAAAAAACTGACAATTGGGTTTGATATTAACTCAGCTCGCGTCTCTCAACTTCGTGATGGTATCGATACCACAGGGGAAGTTTCAGAATCTGACCTAAAATCTGCCCAAATTGAATTTACAACAAGCCCACAAGATCTCGCCAAAGCCAACTTTCATATCGTGGCTGTTCCTACTCCAATTGATAATGCAAAACGCCCCGATCTCAACCCTATTCATAAAGCCTCTCTTACAGTTGGCGGTATCTTAAAAAAAGGCGATATCGTTGTTTATGAATCAACAGTCTACCCGGGCTTAACGGACGAATATTGCGTTCCACTCTTAGAGAAAACTTCGAACCTTAAAGCGGGAGTTGATTTTTTTGTAGGTTATAGTCCTGAGAGAATCAATCCGGGTGACAAGGAACACTCTTTTACCAAAATCAAAAAGATCGTTTCAGCTCAAACTCCTGAGAGCCTAGAGGAAGTGGCAAAAGTTTATTCTAGCGTGGTTGAAGCTGGTGTCTTTAGAGCAAGTTCAATCCAAGTGGCTGAAGCAGCAAAGGTTATTGAAAACTCTCAAAGAGATATCAATATCGCTTTTATCAACGAACTTTCCATCATCTTTAACCACATGGGTTTAAATACTTTGGAAGTTTTAGAGGCTGCTGGAACCAAGTGGAACTTTCTTAAATTCACTCCGGGCCTAGTTGGCGGTCACTGCATCGGTGTGGATCCATACTATCTCACTCATAAGGCGGAAACATTTGGTTATCATCCACAAGTGATCCTTGCTGGTCGCAGAATCAACGACGGTATGGGGAAATTCATTGCAGAGAAAACTATCAAGATGATGTTGCAAGCTGGAATCTCTCTTCAAAAAGCAAAAGTCTCAGTTTTGGGATTAACATTTAAAGAAAATTGCCCAGACATCAGAAACACAAAAGTGATCGATATCATCCACGAACTTAAAGATTACGGCGTGACAGTTCAAGTCTTTGATCCTCTGGCAGACAAACATGATGTTCACGAAGAATACGGACTCACACTTTGTACAGAAGCTGACTTACAAAATTCAGATGCTGTTGTTCTTGCTGTTGCTCATAAAGAGTTTTCTGAAAAGCCTTCTAGCTTCTTCAATTCGATTCGACAACCTCAAGCTCCCATCATTGATGTCAAAGGTCTACTCAGAAACAGAGAAGATATTTCTAAAGAAAAATATTGGAATCTATAAAATAGGATCTAAATTATGAAACATGTTTTAGTTACTGGGGCCGACGGATTTATTGGATCGCACCTTACAGAAACTCTAGTTAAAAAGGGAATTCGTATTCGCGCTCTTGCTCAGTACAATTCTTTTAACTCTTGGGGTTGGCTAGATCACTCACCTATCAAAAATGATGTTGAAGTTGTAACTGGAGATGTGAGAGATCCTTTCTTATGTGAAAAGATCTCAAAAGACGTTGATACAATTTTTAATCTCGCAGCTCTTATTGCCATTCCATATTCGTATGTTGCTCCTCAGAGTTATGTGGAAACAAATATCACAGGCACTCTCAATATCTGCCAAGCAGCTATGAAAAATTCTTGTAAAGTGATTCACACATCAACGAGTGAAGTTTATGGAACTGCTTTACAAGTTCCTATTCCAGAGACTCACCCACTTCAGCCACAATCTCCCTACAGTGCTTCTAAGATTGGTGCCGATGCAATGGCAATGAGCTATTACAACTCATTCAATTTACCAGTAACAATTGCAAGACCATTCAATACTTACGGCCCTCGTCAATCTGCGAGAGCTGTGATTCCAACAATCATTTCCCAGCTTGCGAGCGGCAAAAAAGAAATCAAGCTTGGAGATTTACGTCCAACTCGTGATTTTAATTTTGTTTTAGATACGTGCGAAGGATTTATCCAATTGGCTCAATGTACAGATGCTGTTGGAAAAACAGTAAACATTGGATCAAACACGGAAGTGACGATTCAAGAAGTGTTCAATATCATCAATCAACTCATGAATACAAATGCCTCTATCGTTCAAGATGATCAAAGATTGCGCCCTGAAAAATCAGAAGTGTTCCGCTTATTTTGCGATAATTCTCTCATTAAAAAATTAACAGGTTATACTCCAAAATATGATTTAAAAGCGGGTCTTGCAGAAACTGTGAAATGGTTCTCAAATCCTGAGAATCTCAAAATGTATAAAACGGACATTTACAATGTATGATCAACTGATACAAAAAATCAGATCTATCTACAAAGACATGGATGTGATTCCACTCCACGCTCCTGTTTTCCGAGGAAAAGAAAAAAGCTACGTTGTTGATTGTATTGATACGACTTTTGTTTCTACTGTAGGTCGCTACAGCAATAGTGTTGAAGAAAAATTAAAAGAGATCACAGGCTCGGCTCACGCAGTGGCTGTCGTCAATGGCACAAGTGCTGTTCACGCTGCACTTTTACTCAATGACGTTTCTTCAGAAGATGAAGTTCTTTGTCAGTCTTTGACGTTTGTTGCCACTGCCAATGCGATCGCTTATTGCAAAGCAGATTTAATTCTTGTTGATGCTGATCCTACAAATCTCTCAATGTGCCCTCAAAAATTAGAAGAGTGGCTAAAGAACAATACAGCTCAAAAAGACGGCATCACGATCAATAAAAAAACTCTAAAGAAAATTCGCACATGTCTTACGATGCATACTCTGGGTCATCCTGGCCACGTCGATGCAATTCAAGCGATCTGCGCAAAATACAATATCACTCTTATCGAAGATGCCGCAGAATCTCTTGGAAGCTTTTATAAAGGTAAACACACTGGCACACTCGCGCCCATTGGAACTTTAAGCTTTAATGGAAATAAAATTGTAACGGCCGGCGGTGGGGGTGCTTTACTTATTCAAGATGAAGCTCTGGCAAAAAAAGCAAGACACCTAACAACAACGGCAAAGGTTCCACACAAATGGGAATATGAGCATGATGTTGTGGGGTACAATTACCGTATGCCAAATATCAATGCCGCTTTATTGTTAGCTCAATTAGAGGAGCTTGATGGCTTCTTAGAAAGAAAGCGTGCAATTACAAAAGAATACGAGATTTTTTTTAAAGAGCTTGGCATTAAGTTTATTTCTCAACCCAACGAATGTGTCTCTAACTATTGGCTCAATGCTATTCAATTGAAATCAAAAGTTGAAAAAGAAAACTTCCTTGAAGAACTTAACAAGAACAACATTCAAGCGCGTGGGCTCTGGAAACCAATGCACACTTTAAAAATGTATAAGAATTGCCAAAGAACGGATATGTCAGTGACAGATCACTTGTACGACACCATCTTGTGTCTACCAAGTGGAGTCAACTAAGGAGCATCTATGCAAAGAACTGAGCAAAAACCTGAGTTTAAAATTGGAAATAGATGGGTTGGAGAAAACCATCCACCGCTAGTGATTGCAGAAATCGGAATCAATCACAATGGAAGCATAGATCTCGCGATTGAACTCGTTGACGATGCGATCAAGCACGGCGCTGAGATCATTAAACATCAAACTCATGTGGTTGAAGACGAAATGTCTTCGGTAGCAAAAAAAGTAATCCCATCTCACACAAAAGAATCTATCTATGAAATCATGCAAAGCTGCGCTCTCAACGAAGAAGATGAAACGCGTTTAAAAAATCACGTAGAGTCGAAAGGGGTTCTTTTTATCAGCACTCCGTTTTCAAGAGCGGCTTCTGAAAGATTAAGAAAGATGGATATCCCAGCTTATAAAATCGGCTCTGGCGAATGCAACAACTATCCGCTCTTAAAACACGTTGCAAGCTTTGGAAAGCCAATCATCTTAAGCACAGGCATGAATACGATTGAGTCTATTCGCCCGGCTGTACAAATCTTTAGAGACGCAAAAATTCCTTATGCACTTTTACATTGTACAAATGTTTATCCAACTCCCAATCATCTCGTAAGACTTGGAGCAATTGAGCAATTAAGAAAGGAATTCCCTGATGCAGTTCTTGGTTTATCAGATCACTCTCTTTCAAATTATCCATGCTTGGGCGCTGTAGCATTGGGTGCATCAATCCTTGAGAGACATTATACTGATACAAGTAAACGCCAAGGACCAGACATCGTTTGCTCTATGGATGGAAAAGACCTTCAAGAATTAATCTATGGATCAAAAATCATCGCTGAAGCACGCGGTGGACAAAAAGGTCCTGTGGCTGAAGAGCAAGGAACAATTAACTTTGCATTTGCTTCGGTTGTTGCAATTAAAAAAATCCAAAAAGGCGAAAAATTCACTCGTGACAATCTCTGGGTTAAGCGTCCAGGCACTGGTGAGTTCCTTGCTAAAGATTATGAATTGTTAATTGGTAAGACTGCAACTTGCGATATTAGTTCCGATCAGCTTTTAAGAAAACAAGACGTCGAAGGTATATAGTGAAAATTGTTGTATCAGGTGCATCTGGCTTTTTAGGAGGCCATACTTTATCTCTACTTAGAAGAAGTGGGTTGGATGCCATAGGTACATCGCGCTCACAACACAACTCTAATCTTGGCATTCAAAAGATCAATTCTCTACAAGATATGCCAGATGCCGATACTTTGATTCACTTTGCAGAATCCAATAATCGCTCTGAAGTGAATCAACTTGGAAGAGTCTATGTCGAAGAAGTTAAAAAAAGAATTGAATTCTTAAGTCAAAAATATGGCCGTATGATTTATGTTTCTTCTGTAGCTGTTTATCCAGAAGGCTCCACATCTCTCAGATCTCCGGCTGAAACTTTGGAGTCTTTTGATACTTATTCTGAGACTAAGCTTGCAGCGGAAAAAATTGTTTTAACTACAAATAAAAATCCTCTCGTTGCTCGCATTGGAAATGCCTATGGACCCAAAATGTCTGAACTCAATGTCGTCTCCTCAGTCATAAGACAATTTGCAACTAAGAAAAATAAAATTGAACTCGTTAGCACAGATCCAATTCGTGATTACGTTTGGTGTGAGGATATTGCTGAAGCCTTTTTAAAGATAAGCACTTCTCAAGCTAATGGGGTCTATAATGTGGCAACTGGGATTGGCCATAGTGTATTGGATTTATGCAGGATTGCCGAGAAAGTTACAAATCACACCAATTACGAATTAGTAACTCAAAAAAGAATCCCTGACTCTAGCATTGTTTTAGATATTTCAAAGACTACAAAAGATTTTAATTGGAATCCAAAAATGAAAGTCGAACAAGGTTTTTCTATCTTAATTAAGGAAAAATCGAATTGAAAAAAAGAGTTATAGCTTTTTTTACTGGGAATAGAGCTGAATACGGTTTACAAAAACCCATCATTGAGCAAATTCAAAATTTTCCTAATCTTGAATACAGATTGATTGTTTCGGGAGCCCATTTAGAAAATCATTTTGGAAATACTTTAGAACTCATCAAAAAAGATGGCATTTCTGTCCACGCTACTCCTCGTATTGATTTAACAAATGACGACCTCGCCTCTACGGCATTAGCTATCGGAAATGGAATCACGGCACTCGTTGAAACATTTAAAAATCTAAAACCTGATATCGTTGTGGTTTATGCTGATCGCTTTGAAGGATTTGCTGCCGTAGTTGCGGCCTCTCAAATGAGAATCCCAGTTGCTCATATTGAAGGCGGAGATCTTACTGAAGGTGGCGCCCTTGATGATAGCATTCGTCATGCAATGACTAAGTTGTCACATTTGCATTTTTCAACTAATGAAGAAGCAAAAAACCGTATTTTAGCTCTTGGCGAAGAGCCTTGGAGAGTTTTTAATGCAGGATTACCTGCTATTGATACTATTAAGCAGGGTAAATTTGCGACGGAACAAGAATTAAAAGATAAACTCAATTTGAATTTATCCAAACCTACGATTGTATTCACTCAACATTCGGTAACAAATCAATTTGAGCAAGCAATAGAGCAACTTGAGCCTTCACTGCAAGCTTTAGAGAAAATTGCCGCTGAAGGTACTAATATCATCATCACTTATCCAAATAATGATGCTGGCGGAAGAGTTATTGTTGATCGCTTAAATCAATTAGCAAAAAAACAAATCCCTAATATCTTAGTCACGCCAACTCTTGGCAGTTATAATTTCTACGGACTTCTTTCCTTAAGACAAAAAGGATTCAAAGTAGCCTGCGCGGGAAATTCTTCTTCAGGCATTAAAGAAACACCGATCTTTGGCGTTCCTACAGTGAACATTGGAACTCGTCAGCTTGGACGTTTGAAAGCCAATAACGTGATCGATTCTGATTACAATACGGATCAAATCTATAAGAGCCTTACAACGTGCTTACACGATGAGAAATTTATCTCACAAGCTCTAAAAGCACAAAACCCTTACGGCGATGGCCGTTCTGGCGAAATCATTTGTAAGGTTTTAAGTGAAGTCGAAATTGGACCTAAGCTGATTCTAAAGAAAATGACAATTTAGGAAAGCTTCTCCGTTATTTTTTACGGAGTACAACTAATCCAGTGCTAGAATTTTTGTTTAGTTTGCCATAAAGACATTCGAAATTTTGATCAGCAAAATTAACAACAGCTTCTCTTTCATACACGCCCTGCATAGTATCGAGTCCGTCGCCATCGCCTTTAATGTAATCCATAAATAGAAGGCCACCCTTTTGAAGTCCATTGTGAAAATTCTTAATTGTGTCGAGTGGGCTATTTAAATGTTCAAAAACAGCTAAGCAAGTAATGGCATCATAGATACCGCTTTTGATATCCATATGAAATTCATTTTCAGGCTTAAGTAAAATTGGAGTTACATTTTTATAAGCTCTGAATTTGTAAGCTCCGTAATGGAATGCAAGCGTTTGTATATCCGCCAAATGATATTCACATTTTTTCTTAAATCCAAGAAATTCAAAAAATGTTGTAAGGACTGGAGCCGTTCCAGAACCATACTCCAGAATTCTAAAATTCTTTTTACGATTGAATTGTTGAAATAGCTTGAGAACGTGATTCTCATGTCCAATAGATTCTCTAAAAACAAGATGCAATAGTTGATAAAGAACTTCTGATTTTTGCCAAGCTGAAAGGTGATTCTTTGAATTCACCTCACCTTCAAAACCAACATTTTGAAATTTGATACGATACCAATTTCTTAAGAAATAAAGATCTTCAGGCGACCACATAGGACGTGCCTTTAAGATATTCGTCCAATATGAACCAAATCTTTCAAACCACGCTTGATCTAAATGAATTCGACGTAGAAAAATCCATAAAATTCTTTTTAATTTTAAAGGTAGTAACGAAGATCTATAGATTCTGTAAAATAATTTTTCACTCATTTGAAGATGAGTTGGATCTTTTGATAAATCGCTTAATGGAAACTCTTTATACAACTCAGGAATGTTGATGCTCAACACATCATATGAATTTGGAGCCAAAGGACTTTCATGATTCTTTGTCGTTACTAATTTTTCCATATCCATTGATAATACCCCAAAAGATTAAAAGTCAGATAAATAGCTTTTATTAATACCAAGAATTTATCAATGATTTCAGCATATCAGTCAACCTCAATACGTTGCAGCGTCTCAGCCCGCAACCGTATTAAAGCGTAAAGCCATCATCAATAATGAGATTTTGCCCCGTCATAAACTGAGAAGCATCTGAAAGTAAAAAGAGCAATGTCCCCACTAGATCCGAAGGATTTAACATTCCCTTTTCATTGCAGTGTTTTTTGTAATTTAAAGTAAAGACCTCTTTATGGCCATCATAAATACCGCCAGGGCTAATGCTGTTCACACGTATATTCATTCCTTTAAGTCTCTTTGCCATATATGAAGTTAAGAATACCAGTGATGATTTGATCATCGCATATTCTACTGTGGCTTTAATATTTGTTCCTTCGTAGATTTCAAAGCGTGGATTGATCACTCCATAGATAGAAGCGATATTCACGATGTTTCCTTGTTTTTTACCTTGGAAATACTTTGATAAAACCTGAGAGGTTAAAAAATATCCGCCCAATTGCATATTCATGTTTTTGCAAAGAGTATCATATTCCACATCAAAAAAATCTTTTCCGAAGTCAGAAGTCTTTGGATAAGCATTATTCACAAGAGCCGTAATGTTTTGGTGGAAATATCCTTCAGCAAATTCTATCATCTCTGTGATGGATTTTTTTGAAGTGATGTCAAGAGAGAAATAGCCAACGTTTTTTTCTGAGTATTTTTGTACAAGTTTTTTAACTAAAGCTTCAGACTTTGATTTATCGATATCGGCAATTAAACATTTTCCACCAGCTTCAAGAATTGCTTCACAAAAAGATGAGCCAATAAGTCCTGCACCACCTGTTACTACCGTTAAATTGTTTTCAAGCTTTTGCATAAATCCTCTTACAAGTGATGTTTCATCACAGCTTCCATAGCCACATGATCATAAATATCATCGATTTCGTAACATTGATGTCGAGCGATCACATAAGGCATAAGGCGCTTTGGATAAAAAGTTTTTTCTCCTTTAAAGGAATCCACTTTTACGACGTAGCCAACACCAAACGGGAAATACACACTCTCAAGATCCTGCCTACGACTCTCACCTTTGATGTTTTCCATAAAAGGTAAAACATCTTGTCCTCTGATCTTTTTCATCTTGTAGGGAGTCACTACGGCCTCACCCATTGAACATAAGCCATCTTTTGAATTTGCATTCTTATGGAGAAGCTCAATCATTTTATCAACGTCATCTTTTTCTCTGAGCGGAGAAGTCGGCTGTAAAAGAATTAAGTAATCAAAATTCTTTCCATCTTTTTCTAGTTTTTTCAAAAGATCCATTACAGCATCTACAGGGCTTGCAAGATCCGTTGCTAAATGCGCAGGTCTCAAGAAAGGAACGGGACATCCAAATTTTTTAGAAACTTCTGCAATTTCCTCAGAGTCAGTACTTACAAATATTTCATCTACGTATTTACTATGTTGGGCGTGCTCAATAGACCATACAATTAAAGGTTTACCACAAATATCTTTGATATTTTTTTTAGGCAGTCCTTTGCTTCCACCTCTTGCAGGTATAATGGCGATAATTTTTTTATTTTCAATCATACTTTATTTTTATTATCGAATTGGTGAGCGAATTCGTTTTGAGCTTTTTCGTAATCTTGCATTTTTCCAACATCCAACCAGTATTCATGGATTGGGAAAACCATAGTTTTTTTATTATTTTTGACTAGGTCCTGGAACAAGCTTGTCATGTCATAGTAGCGTGAAGATGGAATTGTTTTAAGTACTTCAGGAGACAATACATAGATCCCAGCATTTACAAGGAATGATTGAGAAGGCTTTTCTTTAATCTCGGTGATTTGACCTTTCTGCTCACACACAACACCATACGGAACTTGGAACTCATAAGCTTTTACACACATTGTGCCAGCGCATTTTTCCTCTGTGTGATAATCAAGTAAGCTCTCTAAGTTTATTTTTGTCAGAAGATCACCATTCATCACGATAACCGGTTTATTTGGAGATTCAGAAATCAACGAAAGAGAGCCCGCAGTCCCCAGTCTTTCTTTTTCTTCTAAATACTTAATGCTAACACCTAAATGAGAACCATCTTTAAAGTGATTCATGATTTGATCTGATTTGTAATTTACGGACAAATAGAAATTATCAAATCCTTGTTGAATGCAGCTCTCAATGATTGTCTCTAGGAGGGGCTTTCCGCCAATGGCAAGCATGGACTTTGGAGTAGTGTCTGTTAAAGGACTTAAGCGTGATCCCAATCCACCAGCCATAATGACAACAGGATTGTTATTTTTGTCCAAAGCTAGAACGGATTCCAATGTCACAATGTCGAGAACTTTTGAATCCGCATCGAGAACTGGAATTCTATTGATCTTTTTTTCACGAAAAATCTGCAAAACTTCTTCGTTTGTGTAATCTGGTTTAACAACGATTGGATGTGGATTCATGATTTTTGAAGCAACATCTTCTAATGAAACATTACTCAGAAGGGCTCTACGAATATCTCCATCAGACACTACACCTTCAAGACGGTTTGTCTCCGAATCCACGATCAAAATAATTCGCGTAGAAAATTCCTGAAGAGCCGTCATAACTTCTCTGACTGAGGAGTTTTTTCTTAATGAAATCTTACGTATTAAATTCGCATCCATAATCACCTAAATATACTAAATTCGCTGGTTATTTACTATCGGATATAAGTGAGAATCCTGGTTTAGCACATAAAGCGCAACATTAGCCTTATTGCAATAGTTTGAAATCTGACCCACGATATAACGATCCGCGCTATCACGATTAGCTCTGACCTCATGCTCATCTTGAAGGTCCTTAGCGTCCAAATTGTTTAAAAGATTCCCGTAAAACCTCTCACTAGTAGCACTTCCATAGATAGATTTACCATTCTGCATTAAATTTGAGAACCCATCCACACCCAGAACTGAGATACTTTTAGCTCCCATAATGATTGCAAAAGACATAGCCAAGGTAGCCGATTGAGCTCCCGTATTGATCGGAACACACTTAGAGCTGATTTTCCATTTTTTAGTATAGGGAGGGGGAGCTTGGTACCACTTGGATTTATCGGCAGTCGCTTGGTAATTGATCCATGTGAAGTGGAGATCTTTATAGGATTTTAGCCGCTCATCAAATTTTTTGTCGTAAAGTGCATAAGGCAATAAAACATGCTGCCGAGGTTCAATGGTGTGTTTTAAAATACCCCAACCCGTTGGAGTGCTATCACTCAGATAAAAATGTCCTCTATAAATTTCATTGGCTCCTCCAATACTAATGACTTTTTTATTTTCAACCATTTCAGGACGAAGAGTTTTTGCCGATGGACCTGAACCTAAAATCAAAAAATCCTCGCCGGCACACAAATTCTTAAGACTAAGATTATCCTTTGAAGGGCATTTAACTTTTCCGTATTTATTTTTATCAAAGTCTGGAAGCGGATCCTCTCTCAAGGTTAAACTTGGTAAAGTCTGCTTCCGCCAGAATAATTTCATAGCTTCGCTTCAGTGAGAGCAAAATTGAGTAAACCATAAAGTGCTTGGAAATTTTCATTCGATACAGTCGTGTTGTCCAAATACTCTTTTGAAATTTGTTTCAAGTAAGGAACATTGAAGTATTCAGAATCCAATTTATCCAAATCAAAATTCTTTAGGCATTCTTTGTAGATCTTTGTCATAGAGTGCGCCACCCATTCCATTGGAGGGTTAAGATAACTCTCATCAACGTCATAAAGATATGAGTGAGGTCCTCCTTGCAATTCAAATGGGTAATCAATTGTTTTTAAGTGCTGCTTGAGAGGATATTTTGTATTGTTGAAATCAAGCCCTCTTCCCCAGCTCTCAGGCATTGCTTCTAGATAGCTTTGCAATTTGTCGTCGTGGAAAGGTAAGCGCATGCTTAGACCATGCTCTTCAGCCGCATTGTAAAGCGTATTCACAGAAGAACCATTCCAATGGAAATCATTGTAAAGTGCGATCACCGAGCTATAGATCTCGTTTTCATTTGCAGGAGTAAAATCTTTAAAATATTGAGAGTCCAAAGTGGAATCGTAAGCAACCTTACCACTTGCATTGAGTGTCTTGTAATTTTCAATCGAGTAGAATGGCATTCTTTCGTTGCGACCAAAGAAAGAATTTAAGAATTGCTTATAGAGATCAGTTTCGTTTGTTTTTGGAGCATCAAACTTTGCATTCCCAAATCTTTGTTTAAAGAAATTGTAAATTTGATCTTGAGTTCCTTTACCATCCTTGCACGACTTAATGAAAGTTGGACCATAGAGATAAGATCTCATCTTGTCGCTATATTCTCTAAAGTGTGGATCTGAGTGGAATGTCGAAATGTATTGTGAGAAACCAAGGTTATGAACACCATCACTGATTTCACCGCTAAAGAGAGCAGGATTTTTTGTTTGTTTGATTTCGCTCGCTCTTCTTGTCACGAAGTAATGTGAGAATGCTGTAAATGCAAAGTATCCATACTTCTTTAAGAACGGAAGAACTTCTTCAAACAATCCACCAGAGTTTGTCACATAATTTGTATCTACGATCTCAAGTGGCACTCCGTAATAGTCACAGAATTTTCTTGCTCTTTCGATTTCAAATTTATTAAAGACTCCGCTTCTTTCAGAAATACTCAACTTCCATGTGAGGGCCTTAACAGCCTTCGGTCCACGAATTTTGCATAAAGCCGCAAGAATAGCCGTTGAGTCCCAACCTGAAGAAAGCAATATAAAGTTCTCATCAGGATTACTCATTCTCTCCACAGCATCCATAAAGAGCTGTCCGTACTCATTGAGTTTTTCTGGAGAGTAGTTTTGAGTTTTTTGAAGATCGTATTTAAATTGCGCTGTTTCTAAAGTGCTTTTTGTTAATACCAAATACTCATTGATCCCTAGGCCCTTAATCTCTTTGTAGGGCGAGTGTTTGCGTGGCGCTCTTGGACCTGTGGAATTGATCATGATGTGCGATACACCAAAAGAATCGTACGTCACGCGGCCGAAGTCCTTTAGGGTACCAAGGTCATTTGCGATGTAGAATGCACCATCTGTTTTTCGATAGAAGATGTTTTGTTTTCCGAGTTTATCGTGGCTGAGGTAGACTTTATCGCTTTGATCGTCTGTTAGAGTGAAAATGTAACGGCCATCGACCTGATTCTTGATTGCCTTAATAATGACGCCGTGTTCTGAGGAACTATCTAGGATTTCGCTAATAATCCCTTCCGAATTCTGTTGGTAAAAATCCCCGTAAACTTCTACGGCTAGATTCTTTCTTTTCACTTTTATTTCGCTGTTCTTTTTGACCGAAAAGCTCACACCTTTCACTTCAAATTGATCTTGAGAATTATTTTTACTGTTTGTGATGAGAAATTGAGACACGGAAACCCCTTGGTAAAAACCAAATCAAGTAATCATTGCGTACATAGTAAATCAATATATATTTAGAGTAAATGACTAGATTAATTCAATTCTTAGCGAACTATACAAAAACTCAAATTGAAACTGAGTTCCCAGACAAAATCATCCTCTCAGAGAAGGAATGGACCCACATTACCGAGAGAGCCCTGCAGCGTCTAAGCAAGATCTTCAAACACATCAATAACAAGTATTATTCTCAAAGTTTCGAGGAATCCTTCAATTATCTGCACTCAGACCATTACGCTATGTACATGTATTTGCTCTCTCAAGAAGCCGCAAATAGCCTTGGAAACGAAAACCACGCCAATAAGTTCTTCTATTTTAACAAAATCAAGCACACCCTTGATATCTACTACAAAGTTAAACTCCCCGAGATCTTTCTCTTTATGCATCCAATTGGAACTATCATTGGGAATGGAACATTTGGGGATTTCTTGGTGATTTATCACGGAGTTACCGTCGGTGGCAAAGTGGGTGAATTTAAATACCCTCAACTTGGAACTGACGTCACTCTCTATGCAAATTCCACATTGATTGGAGACTGTAAGATTGGAAATCAAGTCGTGATCGGCGCCAATACGCTTCTCATGTCTAAAGAAGTTCCAAGTGGGCATTTGGCTGTAGGACAACATCCGGAAAATAAAATTATTCCATTTGAGCAAAAGCCTCACGAAAAGCTATTTCATATTTAATATTTTTCGATTTGCAAAATAAGTTTTATCACATCTAACGCCTCTTGATAAATACTGAAGGAACTAAAATCTTTTTTCAAAATTTTATCTGCCTGGATAGAATAAGTTTCAGCGATAAAGTGATTTTCAAGAATTATTTTTCCGTCTTTTGCCAAATATCCTTTAACGAAATTTAATTCGTAAGAAGCCTCACTCGTATTGACTCTAACAATACGAATAGGGTCCTTATCCAAATAAGAAAGTCTCATAAAAATCGAAGGACACTTTTTAGTTTTTAAAAGAGCGTGTACCAAATCTTCTGAGTCCAGCGTCAGATCTGAAACTTTCTCGACATGAGCTAGAGAGTTTGTAACAGGCCCAAAAATCCATTGGATATAATCTAATTCATGACTTAAATCTCTTAAAACTCCACCACCTTGAGATTTGTGTGCTGAATAAGATTCTCTGCAATTTCCTTTTCTCCACTGAGAAAGATCCTGTCCGACATTTACAACCGCATCTAAAATTTTATGACCAGAAATTTCTTCTTTAAGGCGAATCAAAAGAGGACTTAATCGCAAATTGTAAGACACAAATACACGAGATTGATCTTGCGCACTTAAATTGATCAAGCTTTCTTCCAATTTAGAGCTAAGTGGCTTCTCAACAATCACCTTAAGATTCTTTGAATGCTCAAGACAAGTTAAAAGAGACTCTGTGTGCCTTACTGTTTCATTGCAGATAAAGGCAACATCTGGTTGATGAGTCTTTAAAGCCTCAGATAACGAAGAAAAATTTAAAGCGTCGATATTTTTTTGTTTTGTAACGATACAAATATCCGCCCCGCGCTCTTTTAAAAGCTTGTAATGTCTTTGCCCAATTGCTCCAAAGCCAACGATTAGGATTTTCATCTTTCTCCTTGATCAAAAAACTTCTTAACTAAAATCCCTTTAAGATCAATCTTTTCCAGAATCTCCACCATCTTTTCCACTGTGTTTTCTTTTGCGTATGGATTTGTGCTGGATTTTGGTTTTTCTAAAAAAATTTTATTTAAAGCAGAAACGATTTCGCTCTCATTATTTGAGGCATCAATCACGCTTGCCGCTCTAACTCTTCCTTCTTGGCGCTTTCCGATATTGATAGTTGAGAGGCCAAAACTTGGCGCTTCGATAATGCCACTTGAAGAATTTCCTAAGACTCCATCAAAAAACTTTAAGCATGAAAAATAATTCACAGCACCCAAGCTTGTCACAAAAGAAGAGTTTTTGTGTGACTTAACGAACTCTTGGATTTTTTGATTTATTTTTTCCCCTGAGACATCCGCATTTGTTGCCGTAAACAGTAAAAATACATCTTGCGGAATTTTTTTAAGGGCACTTAAAAGGTTATTGGCCATACTCTCTTGATATTTTTCATCTTGAAGAGTTTCTGGGTGTAAAGTGACTAAAAGATTTTTTGAACCAAATTTAATATTTAATTTTTTCTCTAAATCATCCTTTGATAAAAATTTTAACGTTTTTAAGGATTGAACCGCTAAACTTCCAACATTCCAAACGTGATCTGCATTTTCACCCATTTGGATAACGCGTTCTTTATACTCATCACAAGTCGTAAAATGCAAATGAGAGAGTTTTGTTAGAGCATGACGAATAGATTCATCAATGGCCCCTTCTGTGACTTCTCCACCATGAATGTGCGCAATAGGAATTTTTAAAAGCGCAGCACTCAAAGCAACTGGAATTTGCTCTACACGGTCTCCAAGCTGTACCAAAATATCTGGCTTTGTTTCTCTTAAAACCTTCTCAAATCCAATTTGCGCTCGTGATAAAGATCGTGCCCATGCCTGTGAACTATCACTTTCCATACCCAATGGAATTTTATGATACGGGTGTCCCGCAGCTTCGATTTCAGAAACTGTCTTTCCATGTTTTTCTTCTAAGTGTGTCCCGCTCACATAAAGGATAAGCTCCAAACGAGGGCTCTCTTTTATCTTCTGCAAAAGCGTAGAGAGAATACCGTAATCAGCTCGAGTTGTAGTAACAACACCAATTTTTCTCATAATTCGATTAAGTCGTCAGGATTGAATTGCCTTGTCGCCTTCTTTCCTAAAACTTCCTTCCACTTCATTGGTGATAAACCATTTCCAGGTCTCTTAGTTGTCAAATTCTCCTCAGTAAAAACATCTCCAGGTCGAATTGACTTAGCAGCAACTATAGACTTTCTTGCTGCGACTCTATTCTCCATCTCCACAGGTGATGGCTTTTTTTCTGTACTCCCTAAAGACACTTCCACGTTACGTATAGCTTTCACCATTTCTTCTAGCTGAACTGGATTTAAACTGGCTTTATGATCAGGCCCCGTCATATTTTGATCGAGAGTAAAATGTTTTTCTATAACTTTAGCGCCCATCGCAACGGCAGCCACAGAAACCTCTATCCCCAAAGTATGATCAGAATAGCCTATTTTTATATTTAATTTTTGCTCCAAAGTCTTCATGGCATTTAAGTTTACATGAGCATAAGGAGTTGGATATTCCGTAGAACAATGAAGAACTGTGATTTTGTCTTTTGAAAGACCTGCATCCAAAAAGAGCTTAACAGCAGCTTCAATTTCATCCACAGTTGCCATCCCAGTAGAAATAATCACCGGTTTTTTAAGCTGAGCGATTTTATTTAAATAAGGGTAATTTGTAATTTCGCCAGAAGGAATTTTAAAAAAAGGAATTTCAAGTTTATTTAAAAAATCAATGGATTCTAGGTCAAATGCCGTCGATAAAAAAGCAATTTTATTTTTTGAGCATTCTTCTTTCAATTTCCCAAACTGCTCGTAACTCAATTCAAGTTTTTTGAGCATTTGAAATTGTGATTCATCTTCCGGGAGCGCTTCTTTTTGGTAAGCGGCTTTTTTTGCTTGAGCGGAAACTAATAATTCTGTTTTAAAGGTCTGGAACTTAATAAAATCAGCTCCAGCCTTTGCTGCAACTTGAATCATCTTACATGCTAAATCAAAATCACCGTTATGATTTACGCCAGCTTCTGCAATAACAAGGACGTTTTGAGAACTCATGGATTGTCCTTTACTAATTTGTTGTCTGATAAATTTTTCTTTATTGTTACTCCAGCCCCAATAACAACTTGAGAGCCAATTTTTACAGATTGAATAACAGTCGCATGACTTCCAACAAAACAATCAGATCCAACTTGAACAGCTCCATTTAAGATAGCGCCAGTGGCGATATGAGAGTAATTTCCAACTTCGCAATCATGCTCTACTAAACTTTTTGTATTGAGAATGCAATAATCTCCGATTTTAGCTTGCGCATTTACCAAAGTATCGTGCATGACCAAACTACCACGTCCAATAGTAGCCGTCGGCGAAACATAAGCTCTTGGAGAAATCAGGGTTGGAATGTGGGCATCACATTCTAATAACTTTTGAATTAAAGATTTTCTCGCGGTGTTCGTGCGCAACTGTCCCACGGTCACAAATGCATTTTTGTACTTTTGAACTAAAGATTTTAAGTCTGCATCAGTACCAATATAAGAATAACCCAAAAGCTTTGTCCCTACTTTATCAGGAGTATCCACAATACCCACAATTTCATACTCACCAATTTGTTCAATGACATCGACGCAAGAAACGCAGTGACCGCCGCCGCCAATTAATACTAGAGGTTTTTTCGTCATAGAGTTCCGCCTTCAAAGAGATTAATAAATTTTTTTCTGTCCCTACTCTTCATAGATTTAAAAATCTCATCTTGAGAGAGAGATTCTTTTAAATAATTAGAAGCAACTTCATCTGTAAAATCACGATTTCTTGTGTACCTAATTTCTTGAGATTTATCTTGAATCATGGGCTTTAAATCTAAAATCTCACCCGATGAAATTTTCTCAACCAATCCTTGATGAGCAGCTTTAACCGACAACATTCCCAATTCAAATGGATCAACCTTCTGAGCCGGTGGTACAGCATGGAACAATATCTCCCCAGAATCTAATCCCCGAGAAAGCAAATGAATTGTTGCTCCTACAAGATCAGGCTTTTGGTCATAAAGAGCCCAAAAATTACAGCTGCTTCCTCTATAGTAAGGTGAAATTCCCATATGAATATTCACAGATTTCTTTTCTACTAAAAAATCAATCAATGGATCTTTAATATAACTACTTCCAAAAACCACATAGAGATCACTTTGCAAAGCAGGCTTTAAAAGCTCCATGCTTAACTTTGTTAAATCGCCAAGCTTGACCGACACGCTTTTGACATTCGCAGGTAAAAATCTTGGCTGACCAAATACTCTTCTTTCCGCACGAATGACGTGTGAAAAATAAGTTTGCATAACCTCTGACTTTTTAAAAAAATCATCCACTTCGCCAGGAAAGATCGTTGTGCACTCTTGTACAACAAATAATTCTTTTGCAATTTGAGATAAACTCTCAATCAAAGCAATGTGTCTTACTTGGTTACTCGTAAATAACGTTATCTTCATAAGTATTCTTTCACAATGTTGCTATGATCTTCTCTTGGGAATTCGAAGGCATTTGTCTGAACACCTTTAGTATTTGAGCAAAAACCAATCTTTACTCCGAGATCTTTTAAAATATCTAAAGTTGAGTAATTGTAGGAATTGCTAGGATGAGACATCACCTCTATTTTATTTCCCGTGATAGATTTAAGAGATGACATATTTTGAATGTATTCTTTTTTTTGCTCATCAAAACTTAAATCTTTAAGATTCAATGGATGGGAGTGAGAGTGCAATCCAAAAACGTGGCCTTGTTTAAAAAGATTTTTTATATGATTTTCTTTTAACCACAGATCTTTTGCTAATCCTTGATGTGTAAGACCTTTATCTCTAATCATCAAATCCATAATGTCGCTATACTCTTGATGCTCTAACCCAATATCTCGAATAAAGCGGAACTTTCTATCTTCCATAGAGTAAAATGGAAATTGGTTTAAATAAGTTGATGGATCAAATTTCAGAAGAGCTTTTTGAACTTGTTCTGAGTATTGAGATGTTTCTACGTGATTAAAAAAATCAGAATAAAATTGATTTATATTTTGAAATGAAGTCGCTCTAAATTTGCGATGAATTTCTAAAGGCTCAATGCCGCCCTCGACTACCGAAGTATAAACAAACCAAAATGCGGTTAATTTTCTAGATTCTAAAACGGGCGCTGCAATTTCATATTGAGATAAAAGCGCATCATCAAAAGTTACACAGACGTCTTTAGATGATAATTTATTAGAGACTGCTTTTTCAAACCACTCTTGAGCTGATATTAAATCATAATCTTTAGCGTAGGCATCCAACAGCGCATCCATTTGCTCAGAAGAAAGACTTCCAGGAGACATAAAATGTCCTTTTCCATGGAAATGATGGAACATAATTCCGTGAGCTGTTTTCACAAAAATTCCTCCGAAGAATGCCTAGTTATTAACATAGCTCAAACGCTTGTAAAAAAGTTTAATTTCAGAGCGATAATGCGCCGAACAATAAACTAAGATACCAAGTAAAATGCAGCTGTATATAATCCTTTTTAGTATAAATACTTCTGAGTGTAAATGGAGAGTATGTGAAAACATGTAGTATCTGTGTTCGAGGCGGCTCGAAGGGAATTCCTCAAAAAAATATACGACCTATCGCGGGCAAACCTCTTCTCCTGCACACACTCCATCAGGCCCTAGAGTCAAAATTATTCGATGCCATTGCAGTTAGTAGTGATTCCCCTGAAATTCTAAATCTAGCCAAGTCTGTCCCTGGGATTTTGTGCGTTGAACGTCCCTCAGAACTTGCAACAGACGAAGCCGCAAAAATACCAGCTATCCGCCACTGCCTTATCGAAATTGAGAAGCATTTTGGAGCTAAAGCTCAAATCGCCGTGGACTTAGATGCTACTTCGCCCTTAAGAACGATAGATGATATCAAATCTTGCCTCCGCCTTTTAGAACAAAATCCAGAGTGCGGAAATGTTATTACTGGTATGCCCGCTCGCCGCTCCCCTTATTTTAACTTAGTAGAACAAGACGCCAATGGGTTTGTAAGACTCAGTAAAACCACAAATCCTCCCGTTCGCCGTAGACAAGATGCTCCTCGTTGCTTTGACATGAATGCATCAATTTATATTTGGAGACGCGAAGTCCTTCTCAATGAAGATTCTGTCATACTGCCAAAAACCCTACTTTATGAGATGCCAGAGGAAAGATCTTTTGATATCGATAGCCCCTTAGATTTTAAAATCGTAGAAATGCTGCTCAAAGAAAGAAGCAATCATGGGTAATGCTGCAAAAATTTTAATTGTTGGTTGTGGCCAACTGGGCTCAAGACACTTGCAATCCCTCTCTCTAGTTCAAAGAGATTTAGATATTCACATAGTTGATCCATTTCAAGAATCTCTCACTAAAGCACAAGGTCTCTTTAAGACTTCTGAGAAATTCAAACAAAAATTATCTGCTCATACTTCGCTTGAGGAAATTAAAAATACACATTTTGATGTAGCTATAAATGCTTCCACGTCTCAAAGTCGTTTAGAAATTTTAAAAACGATGAAACAACTTGAAATTCTCTCTGATTTTTTAGTTTTGGAAAAAGTTTTATTTCAAAATCTTTCAGATTACATTGAAGCTAAAAATTATATTGATGAGTCAAAAACTTGGGTCAATTGCCCTCGCAGGATGTATCCATTCTACCAAGATCTCAAATCTTCAGTGCATGGAAAAGTAAAAGCAAAATTCCAAGGAACCAACTGGGGACTTTGCTGTAATTCTGTTCATTATATCGATCTCATTCAGTATTTAACGAATGAAAAACCCATCAACGTTCGAACGGAAAAACTTCAAAAGAAAGTTTATCCGACCAAGCGCGAAGGTTATATCGAATTCTTTGGAAGTATCATGGTAGAATTTGATAAAGGAAGCGAGCTTGAACTCACTTGCCTTGAAGAACCTATCGAGTGGCAGCTCCAAATCCAAGGCTCAAATCTTGATTATATCTCTCAAGAACTCAAAGGAACTTCAACTCTCAATCAAAAAGACATTCCAATTCGTTCACAATATCAGAGTGAATTGACAGCTGTTTTTGTAGAAAAATTTTTATCCTCTGGCAAATCTGATCTCCCTACTTATCAAGAATCACAAATGGCTCACACGGCTCTCATTCAAAACCTTTTAAAGCATTACCAAGAAGTGACAAACTCTAATAAAACGACACTTCCAATAACGTAAGGACAATTATGATTTGGCTTATCGGCTCAGGACCCATGTCAAAAGATTACATCAAAGTTTTAAAAGGACTTAAAAAAGACTTTATCGTGATTGGTCGCGGAGCGGACTCAGCTAAAAAAATTCAAGATGAATTTGAAATCCCCGTTCACACTGGTGGACTCGAAAGTTTCTTAAGTACAAAACCAGCTCACTGCACTCATGCCATTATCTCTGTGGGCGTGGAACAACTCTACTCTTGCGCAAAACTCTTAGAGAAATATGGGGTTAAAAATATCCTCACAGAAAAACCAGGCGGATTAGATCAACAAGAAATCTCTGAATTGGCCGGAAGCATTGATTCTAAAACAAATATTTTCCTCGCTTATAATCGCAGATTTTACTCTAGCGTTTTAAAAGCCGAAGAGCTCATCAAGCAAGATGGTGGAATTAAATCATTTAATTTTGAATTTACCGAATGGGGCCATACTATTGAAAACCTCAAAAAACCAAAGCTGGTTTTTGAGAATTGGCTCACTGCAAACTCTTCTCATGTGATTGATTTGGCATTTTTTATTGGGGGATGGCCAAAAGAGATTTCTACCTTTGCCAATAATTCCAATAAACTTTCTTGGTACTCTGGGCCGACAAACTTCTCGGGAGCTGGTGTCACTCATCAG
>JANMFM010000052.1:0-4497 GCA_031374125.1 Bdellovibrionales bacterium | reverse complement strand
AACCCATCCGCCGTTTTCTTCTTGAGCTTTTAATAAAGCTGGAAGTACTGCAGATCTTTTTGTCTCGTATCTTGTTAATTCATTTTTTACGAATGCTAATCCGTCTTTGCTCAGTTGAAACATATTAACCCTTTATCTATTCCTAACTATCTATCCAATTCGCCGGCAATTAAATTTAAACTTCCCAATACTGCAATTACGTCTGCCACTAAACCTTTATCAATCAATTGTGAGAATGATTGATAAATAGCAAAGCATGGAGGTCTTGCTCTTAAGCGATATGGTTTTGGTCCGCCATCGCTCATCACATAGAATCCTAATTCTCCGTTTGCAGCTTCTGTTGCATCGTAGATTTCACCTTGTGGAGGTTTAATTCCTTTGATCACAAGCATGAAATGGTTCATTAAACCTTCGATGTTTCCGTAAACATCTTTTTTCTCTGGCAATACGATATCTTTATCTCTGATTGTGTAATCGCCTGCTGGAATATTTCTAGCAACTTGGTCGATGATCTTTGTAGATTGTCTCATTTCCTCTAGACGAACGAGGTATCTGTCGTAACAGTCACCCGTTGTTCCAGTTGGAACATCGAAATCCAATTGATCGTATCCATAATATGGATCTGCTTTTCTTAAATCTAAGTTAAGTCCTGTCGCTCTCATGCATGGACCTGTGTATCCATACTCGATTGCGTCTTCGATAGAAATTCCGCCAACGCCTCTAGTTCTTTGAATCCAGATTTTGTTGTTCGTTAAAAGTTTATCAATCTCGTTGATTCCTTTTTTGATTTCTTCGTTCACCTTAAGAACCTCTTCGTACCAACCTTTTGGTGGCTCATTGGCGATTCCACCGATTCTTAGAAGCGAAACTGTCAAACGAGCGCCGCAAAGCTTTTCAAATACTGAGTAAACTCTTTCGCGAAGTCCGAAGAGATAAAAAAATCCGGTTAATGCTCCGAGATCTACGCCATTAGCACCGATACATACGATGTGGTCGATGATTCTAGAAAGTTCTGCCAAGATCAATCGTGTTGCTTGAGCTTTTGGCGGAATCTCTACGCCCAACATTTTTTCTACGGCTTTACAATATCCCATGTTGTTCATAGGAGCCGAGCAATAATTCAATCTGTCTGTGTAGGGAATTGCTTGGTTGTAAAAATGAGTCTCACCCATTTTTTCGAAACATCTGTGTAAGAAACCCAACTCCACGTTAGATCTATTTACAGTTTCACCATCTAATTCCACCATTACACGAAGTGTTCCGTGAGTCGCTGGATGTGAAGGTCCAATGTTGAGTGGTACTAAGTTTTTATTTGGATCGATGATGTAGGAATCATCATTTTCAAAATGTACTGGTAAAACATCTGAGCAGTGTTGTTGATGATTGGGATCATAATCTTTTCTGAGTGGATGACCTTTAAAATGATGGTGCGTAAGAATTTTTCTTAAATAGGGATGACCTTTAAAGATAATCCCGAACATGTCGTAAGTTTCTCTCTCGAACCAGTTCGCACCTTTCCAAACTGAAACGATAGAATCCACTGCATCACCGTCAGCCACTTGAGTTTTTACTCTTAAGCGTTTGAAAGTTTTTGTATCGAACAATTGATAAACAACTTCGAAACGTTTTTCACGAGATGGAAAATCATTTCCACAAAGATCCATCAAGAAATCGAATCTTCCTGAATCTTTAAAATGTCTCATCAAAGGAAGGATGGCTTCCTTTGGAACTTCGATCGCGTCGTTTCCGAATTGATTTGGGCCGGATCCGCTCCTAAAGGTAAAATTATTTTTCGAAAATTTATTTCCAAGATCTGATTTGATATTTTCTAAATGGTTCATGGATGATTTCCTTCAGCTGCTTGCAAGAATCCCGGAACTTTCCAGTTGTCTCTCCATGGACGAGGCGCGTGCGTCTCGATCATGTTTTGTAATAACATAATTCCATCCATCACCGCTTCTGGAGCCGGTGGACAGCCTGGAACATACACATCAACTGGGATAACTTTATCTATACCTTGAAGAACGTGATACGCTCGGTAGAATCCGCCAGAGCTTGCACATGCTCCCATTGATAAAACATATTTTGGTTCTAACATCTGTTGATAGATGTGAACCAATACTGGCGCCATTTTTTCTGTGATTGTTCCTGCAACGATAAGTAAATCGGATTGTCTCGGAGAAAATCTCACAACCTCTGCACCAAATCTTGCGAGATCATATTTGGGTCCCATCACTGACATGAGTTCGATTCCGCAACATGCAGTTCCGTAGGGCATTGGCCAGAGAGAATTTTTTCTTCCCCAAGCAATGATGTCATCAAGCTTTGTTGTGAAGCCGCCGGTTCGTAAAAATTCTTGAGTTTGAGTTTCAAGATCTACAGTTTTAATTTCGAGATTGTTTTGCATTATACAACACCGTTTTTTTCATATTCAATTGGTTATCAATTACATGATATTACATATGTGAAAACGTGTTGTCACGCGGGGACAGTCTCCTACTAAAAAACCAATCATCTGCTCGTTGCGTCACATTTTAATGTAGAAATAACATTTTTCTCTTGGGGATTTTAGTCGAGCTAGGTAGCCTTAGGTATTGATAAATATTTGAGCACGAACAAATGGACGTTCACCGCTCAATTTGAAGTACCACGGAGGGGAAATCATGAAAAATATCATATTGTCTGTCGTCTTGCTTGCTGCATCAGCAGCATTTGCTTCACAAAATAATGTGAAGGCTAACGAAGAGTTTCTAGTTAAATTCACTCAAGAAGGAATGAAAGTTAAAGCTCAATTAATGAACAGCTTTTCAGATGCTGGCTCATCCATTGAACAACTTCCTTTAGAGCAATGGATCCTGGTTAAAGCACAAAGCAAAGAGCAAGCGAATGCTATCAATTCTTTGAAGAGCCAAAAGAACATCATCGCACACGTTCAACCAAACTATAATTTGTACGCGGCAAACAGATTCCAAAACAAAGCTGCTGCAAAAGCACTTAACAAACTAGGTCAATTTCAACCACAACAAGGTTTCCCTGGAATGGATGCTCCTAAGCCAGACAATCCAGAAATCCCGGGAACAAATTCTGAATCAGGCTCAGGTGCTGATCCAGAATTTAGCAAACAATGGGGAATGGTTGATAACAACGTAAAAGACGGTTGGTCAAAAGCTAAAGGTGATGGCGTTATCGTTGCTGTTATCGACACTGGCGTGGACTACGAACACGAAGACCTTCTTCCAAATCTTTGGAGAAATTCTAAAGAAATCGCTGGTAACAATGTTGATGATGACAACAACGGATACGTTGATGACATCGTTGGATGGGATTTCGTTTCTAATGACAACAAGCCTTACGATTTTAAAACAGACCTTATCACAATGTTAACTTCAGGCGGAAACCCTGGTCACGGGACACACTGTGCAGGTAACGTTGCTGCTCGCGGTAACAACGGTAAAGGTATCGGTGGTGTTGCTCCAAACGCAAAAATCATGATCTTAAGATTCCTTTCTGAAAAAGGTTCTGGAACAACTGCGGATGCGGTAAAAGCTGTGAAGTACGCAGTTGATAACGGCGCAAAAGTTCTTTCTAATTCTTGGGGTACTTCTGGTGAAGATCCAAATGATGCTGCTGGAAACCAAGCTTTAAGAGATATCGTTCAATATTCTATGGATAAAGGAACTCTCTTTGTTGCGGCGGCTGGTAACGGCGACCAACAAGGTAAAGGCTATGACAACGATACAAACAGTGCTCCTGCATACCCAGCTTCTTACACTCATGAGAACATCATCAGCGTTGCCGCTCTAGATGCCAACAATGCTCTTGGTACATTCTCTAACTGGGGTGCAAAATCAGTTGATATCGGAGCTCCTGGAGTAAAAGTATTCTCTACAATTTCAGGTGGTGGATATTCTGACACAGTTGCGGATCTTTCATTCTTAGGAATGGGTGTAGTGACTTGGGATGGTACTTCAATGGCAACTCCACACGTTGCTGGTGCTGCGGCTCTTTACTGGTCAAAAAATCCAGCTGCAACTTGGAAAGATGTTAAAAATGCTCTTATGACATCTGTAACATCTGTTTCTGCTGTTCAAGGCAAAGTGACTTCGAACGGTAAAATGAATGTTCAAGCATTGATGAACAAGTAGAGTTCTATTTAGACACAATTTTATAATCAAAATTAAAAGCAGACCTTAAGTGAGGTCTGCTTTTTTTATTTGTATCTATTTCAAATTTTTTCAAACTTTATGGATGTAATTAATTTTTAATTTTATTATCAAATTTCACACATTGATCATTCTATTCTAAACTCCCAATTCAACAAAAATAGGAGACATTATGAATTTTAAAATGATTATGGCATTATTGGTTTTCAGTATCAGCACAAGTTCTTGGGCTACTTGTAGAACCGAGCAAACTAAAGGGACAGACCGTTTCAAGGCTAAATATTACTGCGAGGTTACCCTTAGGGGCGAAGTTACAGATTGCAGAGCTTACCCT
>JANMFM010000017.1:0-7599 GCA_031374125.1 Bdellovibrionales bacterium | reverse complement strand
GTTCGGCTTTATTTTCAATGTCTTCGAGCGTGAAGATTGGGTCAAGTTCATTGGTTGGAGCTAGCTTCGGATATAGATTTTAAAAAAACTAACAACATTTTTGCAACATTTTATTAACGGTAATTGGCACCATGTGTGCTTAGATAATAAGGAACAAAAATATGAAACATGTATATGCATTCTTAGCAGTATTAATCGTCGTATCTTTAATCGCTTGCGGCAAAAATAGTCCCACCAAGCCGGGAGGCGTTTCGCCGAATGCTAATGGCTCAAGTCCGGGCGGTACCATAGACGGTGGCGGAGGCAATACTCTTAACGACAAAATGCTCGAAAGCTACATTGTAAACCCCGAAGATCTTGCGGGTTATGAGTTGATCAGTCCCCTTCTAGGGGCATTGAAAAAAATCATGAATTATACAGATCCCAACGATCCTTTTGAGGTGACATACTATAGCATCATAAAAATTGTTTTAGATAAATCGTGGTACTTAATTCCTACCGATATTAAATCAATCACTAACGATAAAATTGGTGTTCCCTTCAATGAAGGAACAATTCAGGTGGCATTCCAAACTTTTGATGCAGTTTGGATCGATGAGAATGCGTTTAATAAAATGCCGCTGGAAGAAAAAGCAAAGCTTATTTTACACGAAATTGTTATGGGCCTTAAAATTCTTAAATTCGAATCAGATGAAAAATTATTTACGGCCGTGGGTGAGAGACCATTGAAACGAGATGCTAATGAAATTGTGAATCTAGAGAGATTAGAATTGAATATCAATTCCACAGACGTATCTCAAGTGAGAACGGTAACTAGAAAATTATGGAATCTTAAAGATAATGTGAGTGTAGAAGCTGGTGCTTTATCCAATGGGTTCAGTCGCTATGATTTTGGCGCTATGATGGTAAAGTATGACTTTGATAGAGTTGTGTACCAAGATAAATTCACTAAAATAAAACTGCACGAAATGACGGCGGGCTATAAAGTAGAAAGCTTACCGGAATTATTTTCAGAATTACAAAGTAAGGGACAATATCTATCGGCAGACTTTTCGCCAAAAAAAGGTGCTAAGGGCACTTTTGTCGGAACCTCGTCATGTAAGTTTGGTATAAAAAATATTGGCAATGATAAAGCAGAAGTTACTTTGGATATCACTCCAAATGTCGCCATCAATAAGAATGAGTTAGATACTTTAGTTACTTCCAAAAGAAAAACAACTTTCGAGGTAGATTTACCTAAGGCAATATACTACCAATTTGGTATTCGCCCATTCTTTCATGAAGTAAATCAAATGATAGAGCTTGCTGGTCCAGGAACTAATCCCCACTCTAAACGTATTATAAAATTGTATTTTGACAGTAGAGGCTTAGTGGGTGTTGAAGCGACGGAGAGAGCTATGAAAACATTCATCATGGATGGTACAGATGGTTACACCATTTCTAAAGGGAATGAGTTTGGTAGCGGTAACTTTCTATGTAACGAAGAGCCGGAATTCATAGATAAGGATAAGCGGTAAACAAAAAATTAACTTTATCGATTTTAGGCAAAAAAGCCAACCAGGAGAGGATCTGGGTCGGCTTTTCTAAATCGTGAGGAGATTTAAAGGCATTAAATCATCTTTAATGTTAACTTGAAATTCTTTAGAAATATTATTCCAATCTACAATATCTACAGTGTAGGGAAGGTTTGATTCCTGAAATATATTTTTAAGCTCTGTAATGACTGATGAATTAATTTTATCTTTACCTTTTAAACAAATATCTAAATCAGAATATTTTTTATGATCTCCACGAGAGCGAGATCCGAAGACAAGTATTTCAAACTGATCTTGGTATTCTTTAAAAACAGAGTTTAAAATCTTTCTTTCTTCATCTGAAATATGAACTTTCATAACTTTAATCTAGATTCAATATTACGTATGAGTGAATCGCAAAACGGAGTGAATTTCTGAGCAGATAAAAAAACCTCTTCGGCTACTTTTTTGTCATAGATATGAGAGGTTTTGTTTCGAGCTTCTTGAAATTTAAACCACGCTTCAACATCTTCAATAATATTTTGTTTTCCGCCTTCGCGTAGAATTCCTTTAACGCTATTATCAGAAAGTGGTTTATCACTTTCTAAAAGTCTTGCTAAGGCTTTCCAGGATAGTTCGAATGTATACTCAAATCTTTGAATAGCGCCATCTCGCTCTAGATCATTTTTTGGATTCAAAGCTTCTTTTAAGTTCACTAGAGCATTTCTTAAAAGAGTTAAATCTATCTGACTTTTTTTCATATGAACTAAGGTTAATATTAGTATAACAAGAAATCAACGTTTAGAAGCACTACCTAGTGGTATTGCTGTGTATAAAGCATATTAACCTTTGATGCACATGATTTGCTTTAGTTGAGCAATAACTTCTACAAGGTCCTTTTGATTTGCCATAACTTCGTCAATGTCTTTGTAAGCGCCAGGGATTTCATCTAAGACGCTTGAGTCTTTCCGGCATTCGACGCCTTCAGTTTGTTTCTTAAGATCATCTATGGTGAATTTTTCTTTTGCTTTTGTTCTGGACATAATTCTTCCAGCACCATGAGAACATGACATGAAGGATTCTGGATTGCCTAAGCCTCGAACTATATAAGAGCGGGTTCCCATAGAGCCAGGAATAATTCCTAAATCGCCTTTGCTAGCTTTTACGGCTCCTTTTCTTGTGATTAAAACATTTTCTCCATAGTGATATTCTCTTGATGCATAATTGTGGTGGCAATTTACTTCTAAAATTCTTTCGACCTTTCCGTTTTCTTTATAAATCATGAAGGAAATATCTTTAATAATTCTACTCATCATTTCAATTCTATTTTGGAAAGCATATTGCTGACACCACTCGAGATCGTATAAATATTCTTTATATTCTAAAGTTTGTTCAGTGAAGTAAGCCAGGTCAGGGTCATGCAATTCTATTAACATTTTTTTCATTAAGTCGCGTGCCTTATTTATGTGGATTTCGGCAACACATTTTCCAATATTCCTTGATCCTGAATGTAACATAATCCAAACGTTATTTTCTGTGTCTAAACAGATTTCTATAAAATGGTTACCTCCGCCTAGAGACCCTAGCTTTTCTACAGAAGATATCTTTAAATCTCTCTTGTAATTCTTAATTGCATTTATGCTTTCAAAAGATTTCCAGCCAGACCATTTCTCGACAGAATCTGTAATTTTATTGTTGCCTCTGTGACCCACAGGAATAGATCTTTCAATAGAATGGCGGATTTCTTTGACTTTATCTTGGACAATTTTATGATTTAGATTTGTTTTAACAGCCATCATGCCGCAGCCGATATCTACACCCACTGCAGCTGGAATCACAGCATTTTTTGTGGCTATCACAGATCCAACAGTTGCACCCAATCCGAAATGAACATCAGGCATAGCGGCGACATGTTTAAAAACAAAAGGAAGCGATGCTGTATTCTTGAGCTGCTTTAGAGCTGATTCCTCAATTTTAGAAATTTGAGTCCAAGCTTTGATTGGTACATTTTGATTTTCTTCATCATAAATAATGTTCATAAGTCCTTTGATATGATTGTTAATGTTTCCTAAGCAGGAACTTATTCTAAGCGAAACACTGAAATCAATATTATTTTATAAACTTAAGAACAATTCGTTTTTCGGATAATTACTTGTTTAGTAAAGATAATGCGTATTTTGCCTGCGCCATTGTTTTTATCCAATACGGATGATTTAGAATGTATTGATGTTCGCCATCCCAGTCACAGGGGACTTCGCTTCTATTTAAAATTCTATCGAACGTATTTATCATAACATCAATTCTTAAAATCGATTTAATTTGCTCTTTTGTTAGCTCCAGCTCCTTGTCTCTGACAAGGGTTTTAAAATAAGGATAAGCATCGCCCCAGGTTAGAGAGTCTTCGTAATATCCAGGACCTTTTCCGTTTAGCCAGCAATCGAATAAAATGTCTTTATCTGAAAAATGATTTAATTGATGTATCATAAAATCAATTTTTTCTAATGAATTTTTATGCATAACTATTTTTCCCAGAATTTTGTAAATTGCCATTGATCTAATGGAATGTGAGCCTCATTAGTATGCTCGTCTACTTTATTTCCATTTAAGTCTATAGATTGGCCTGATATTGTTTGTCGTACATAGGTTTTTTTAGAGTTTGGAAATTTTGAGTTTGGATCTCCCGGCATAACTCTTATTTTGATATGATTATTATCTGGATGCGTATATTCTAAGCCTTGGAAAGTTCTTTTGCCAGGCTTTGTAACCTTAACTTTAAAACCATCATCAATGTTCTTGGGTTGCACTTGTTCTGCAAGCCTTACTAACACTTTATAGTTTTCTTCATTCTTAATCAGTCTATATTGTTTTTCTATTTCTTTGACGTGTTTATTAGAAATTTTATCAGCATCAATGACTTTGTTTGCTTTACCCAGAATTGGAGACTCTTCAATGGCGTCTGTTGCCACTTTTGTAACCTTTGAGAGTTCTTTTTCATCGATAATCTTAGATTTCAATACTCCAAGCTTTTTGCTAACAGTTCTCCATATTTTACCTGATCCGGCCAAGACTCCAATTGCAGAGGCGGTTCTTTCTCCGAAGGTTAAGCTTTCGCCGGTCAAAAAGTCTTTTCCGGTGAGAACTTCATACATATCAACAGCATCGCCTACGACTGGAATTGCGCCGATTGCCATCTGACTGAGTAGAATTAAAGTATTGTTTAATGTTTTAAGATTTATATCTTCAGGAGCCCACCAAGGCTTTAGGACTTTGACTGATTCCATCATGAAGTCGGCATCGGCATCGGATTTTGAAATTTTATTTAGGTATTTTAGCTGTGATAAAAGATTGAGATCCTTTGCAAGAGTTCGAACCTTTTGCATGTAAGAAATAAATTCTTCTACAGTTAAAGGTTTTTTCTCTTTGGATCTTGATTCCAGTTTTTGGTGAATTTCAGTTAGGCTCTTTTGGGCAGTTAAAGCAGTAGAAGTTTTTAGATTTACGGCTAGGTGTGATACATTTTTTAAATAGTTCTCTGCTAAAGTTTTTCCTGATTTTTCAATATTACTTTTTTCTAAAAAGCTTCTAATATACTCGGCTCTATCAGAAAGGGATTTGTGAGAGCCTTTTAATATACTCTGAAGTTTTTTAGCAATGCTCTGATCTGACATTTCACTTAGGCGATCAAATAGATCTGCGTACAAATAAGGATCATATCCCAAATTTTTTGCAGTTAATGCTCCAAATTCATCAGCGTCTTGTTCATTTTTTTGACTAAACTGTGAAAGATATAAATCTCTGGCATCGCTCTCTATATCATCTGGAGTGGAAATACCTGTTGTGGACTCAATAACATCTTTGATGATCCCTGGGACTTTTGACCCTTTTTGTTTGTTTGCGCTGTTGTGATCTAATTTTAGATGCCCTACCTCATGCGCGAGTAGAGCTATAAGCTCTGCTTCATTTTTAATGGAATAGAGCATTCCTTTGGAAATGTATATAACTCGATCACCATAATAAATAGAAGCTTGCGCTTCATAGGCATCAACAGCGGTAATAGAAATATTTTTTAAATGGTAGAGATCAAGTATAGGCTGCAATGTCTTCTTTAGATAAATAGAGATCTTATTGTCTCGAAGAGGCTCTGCCTCTTCCATGTGAAATCGGTCTTCATCAAAAATATGTTCTTTAACTTGATTTAGAATATCTTTGGTGTCGTCAGAGACGGGCAGAAGAGAGCAAGAATTTATAAGAAAAGACAAGAGAACAATGAGATGTATGAAACTATTTTTATTAATCATACAGGTGAGTTTATAATTATTGAATTATCATTATCAATTTTTATTTGAGAAAAATTATTGTATCCGAATTTCGGATTTGATAGCTAGTTTTGCCATATCAAAGTTAATAAGTATTTTTGAACGTATTAAAGATACCTAGTAGAATTTCTTTGTCAGAATGCAAAGAATCAGTGATCGATTTTAGGCAAAAAAAAAGCCAACCAGGAGGGGATCTCGGTCGGCTTTTCTAAATCGTGGGGCGATTTAAAGAGGGGTAACTGATTTCTATATATAGCAACCTTCGTGCCATCTACAACAATTCTGCAACTGTTTTTAAAATATCATATAAAATCATATAGTTATCCTAACAATTTCCTAACTGTTTGGAGATATGCTTCAAATGGTATTTTGGTTCCAATTTGGGTATGGATTTCTGAGTTTACATAACATTGTGAGCTACAAAAAAACAAAAACTTTAGTGATTCTAATAAATTCGAGGCTTAACATATCCTAAGTGCCATCGTGAGACCTAAAACCAAACTAGACCCACCGTGAACCCGATGAATAACGGTAAAAGGTGCACCTAAAAGGATATCATCTATGAGAATTCTGCTTACTGTATTGTTCCTATTCTCCTTTCCAGCTCTTGCTGCTGAAGGACTCTCAAGTTTAAAATTTGAGGTCGAAAAATACCAACTGCCAAATGGCTTAACGGTGCTTCTCCAGGAAGACCACTCTGTTCCTCTTGTGAGTTATCATACTTGGTTCCGTGTGGGCTCTAAAGATGAAGAGTTGGGGTACACAGGAATTGCGCATCTCTTTGAGCACATGATGTTTAAAGGAACGCAAAAATATTCCAACAAAGATTACGAAAGAACACTGAGAGAAAATGGGGCTTCGAACAACGCCTTCACATCTCGTGATTACACGGGCTATTACGTGAACGGTCCGAGTTCAAAATTAGAAACCATTATGGATTTAGAATCCGATAGAATTGAACATCTCAATCTAACTCAAGCCAATTTGGATTCAGAAAGAGAAGTTGTAAAAGAAGAAAGACGTTTCCGTGTGGAAAACCGAGTGATGGGTTTACTTATGGAAAAAATCAACGATGTGGTTTACAAAGTTCATTCCTATAGATGGCCCGTGATTGGGTACATGAAAGATCTTGGAAATATCACCGTAGAAAAAGCTCAAAGCTTTTACAAAACCTTTTATTCTCCTAACAATGCAGTGTTGGTGATCGCAGGAGATTTCAATTCGAATAAAGTTAAAAAATTAATCGAAAAATATTACGCACATATGAAGTCTCAAGATATCAAGAGACCAAAGGTGAATCCAGAGCCTCCGCAAAAATCGATTAGAAATGAAGTGTTCTATAAAGACATTCAAAATGACTATTTGAGTATTTCATTCCCAGTGCCAAGTGCATTGTCGTTGGAACTGGCTCCGCTTGAATTGGCTTCGCATATTTTGGGTGAAGGGAACTCAAGCCGTCTCCACTCAAAACTTGTGTACAAACAAGAGATTGCAACTTCTGTAATGACATACATCATGAGCAATCAAGAATCCTCGGTGTTTCAAATTATCGTTGCCCTAAAGCCTCAGAAATCTAAAGCCCAAGCAGATAAAATTCTAGAGCAAGCTAAAAAAGAAATTTACTCTGAACTTTTTAATTTAAGAAATAAATCTGTTTCATTAGACGAAGTTTCTAAAGCGCAAAACCAAGCGGCGAAGTCTTTCATTGATGCCCTCAAGACTATCGATGGAAGAGCTTATTCTTTGGCCTCCAATGAAATCGTTGTGGG
>JANMFM010000369.1:0-6158 GCA_031374125.1 Bdellovibrionales bacterium | reverse complement strand
ATCGGACGCAGACTCATCCTTCAGCGAATAAATCCTTTAACCCCTTGCTCCTCAGAGCTTGTGGTCTTATGCGGTATTAGCACTCCTTTCGGAGAGTTATTCCCCACTGAAGGGCAGATTATCTACGTGTTCCTCGCCCGTGCGCCGCTCTTACTCACCCGAAGGCTTTCGTCGCTCGACTTGCATGTATTAGGCACGCCGCCAGCGTTTGTCCTGAGCCAGAATCAAACTCTTCACTTAAAAAGTAAAAAAGTTCGAACTACTCATAAATCAATATAAATTGTTGCGAAATTAAAATTCAAATTTTGACTTGTTAATCGATTACTCGATTAACGAGACCCAAAAAATAATAACTGATTCTTATAAAGCTATTTAGTTTTCAAAGAGCAAAAACAAGAAGGTTTGAAATATTAGAGTTCCAATATTTCGTCAACGAGTATTTTTAAATTATTTAAATATTTTTTAAAGTAATTTAGTTATCTCGAAAAGGTGAAATGTGTTGTACAGAAATGGCCTATTCCCGTCAATGCATTCTTCAAAAATAATTTAAAAAAAACTAAAAAAATTTTGCGCAACGCACCTCAAACCTAAAAACTAAGTAAATTCAGTACTTTAACTATTATGCTCAAAAAGATATTTTTGCTGAAAATGTATGCATGTAGGGAATCTAATGCAAAACGGTTAGAAATCAAGTCCAGCCTAAAGCCAATAACTTTCGATTTTCCAAAAATTATTCCCATGTATATCGAATGTGCTAACCTAAGTCCTTCTAGGGGCCCACAGTTTTTGTTGTTACAGCAGGAGAATAATATGAAACCTACTCTCTATCATTATAGTCACTGTCCATTTTGCGTTCGCGTGAGAATGGCCGCAGGTTTTTTGAAAATTAATTACGATACAAAACTTCTTCGTTACGATGATGAGCAGACGCCAATGAAACTTGCGGGCAGCAAAATGCTTCCCATTTGGGTGAATGAGAATAGAAATGCGATCAATGAGAGCTTAGATATTATTTCTCTTATTGATATTGAAAATAAATTTGATACGAAGAAAACAATGGCCACTCAAGAATGGAAATCATTCGAAGAAAGAGTGAATGAACTTTCAGGATATGTTCATAGCCTTGCAATGCCTTACTTTATATATACAAAAGAATTCGATGATAAATCGAGAATGTACTTTCAAAAAAAGAAAGAACAAAAGAGAGGCCCATTTGAAGTCTTAGTTAAAAATAGAAATCTTTTTGAAAAAGAACTTCAAGAATGCCTAGTGAACCTAGAAGAAGATATTAAGGAATACTATAAGTCTAAACTTCTCACTCTTCATGATGTGATACTTGCTTCTCATCTTTGGGGAATGTATGTGGTTCCGGAGTTTCAATTCTCGCCAAAACTTCACTCTTACCTTCAAAAGATAAAAAAAGAGTGCAACTTTGAATATCAAGAAGATCTTTGGAAATAACCGAAATCCGAATTTTATCCGGAAAACCTACCGGCA
This sequence comes from Bdellovibrionales bacterium, assembly GCA_031374125.1. GTDB lineage: Bacteria > Bdellovibrionota > Bdellovibrionia > Bdellovibrionales > JAEYZS01 > JAEYZS01. The sequence continues at coordinate 4,661 of JANMFM010000369.1, read as the reverse complement.
GATAAAATCAATTGCATTGTATATATAAGACGAGAGGATTCGGCATTTGCATTGCCTTGAAGGATGCAAAAAACTTATAGACCTTCTTTGTTTTATATCATCATGACCTACAAAATGAAAAATGACATTCCTGTCGATCTTTTGGAAAGTACCTACCTAGATCATTTTGAAATATTAAAAAAACAATTGGGATTGAATGTGCATTCAGTGGAGGTGCATCAGACTCAGACAAAGTTGATATGCTCAATTGCCAATTTCTATGATGAAAAAGATCAGGAAAAATTAAGGGAAGCTTTGATTGAAATTTCACATAAAGTGTTTTCGATCTTTGAACCACAAATAAAAACTCCCATTGTTTTGCAATGGGAGCTGATATGATTGAACGAAAATTCGAAGGAACTCAACGTTTATTTCAATCCTGTACCGCTAATATTAAGGAACGTTGTCATTCCCGTAGAGCCTCTCACAGAGTAACTGCAACTATGGTAGCCAGCTCTTGTTGGCTTGAACTGAACTGAAATTTGGCATTGGCCGAATTTTGGAAGGCTATAACAATTGTGACTTACACGGAAGTCTTGAGGACAAAAGCCACTCACCTGTATGTTTTCTGTTTTGTCGCCAGTGTTTCGAACATAAGACACTTGTTGGTGATATCCAAAGCCATCTACTTTTACTGAACCAAACATTAAGCTGGTTGGACTCACGTTGATGTCTGCAAATGATGGAATTGTGAAAAGCATAGCAAAAGCTAATGCGATAATAGATTTCATGATTTCCCCCTTAGAAATGAAATATTTATTTCGACCCTGTCATCAGAATACAAAATTTTGAGAAACTCAATCTCGATTTTTTTAATTGTTGCTCAAATATCATCTAGGGATGACTCACTTCAAAGCATGAGCATAGTGTAGAGATTGTATCGAGCCAGCTGCGTCATGACTTGTAATTGTTTTAGTTGAGCCAAAAGCCGTTGCTGATTTTTACCGTTCTATAGATATTTGAGACATCTCAAAAAAGGGGGGATATATATGGTACGTGTGTATTTAATGATGTTCGCGGTTCTTTTTTCAATCAACTCATTCGCTTTAGATTTAGATCTCGATCTAGAGATGGATCTCAGCAGAACGTGGCCAACGGCAAATTATAGCAATGATCCGGGCGCAAACCCTAATCATATCTTTGGAGTTTATAAGCCTGTTAAAGGATATCAAGATCCTGACATGAATGTCGCTCTTAAGCTTGCCTCACCCCTCACAGAGCAAAGATTTGAAAGCTATGATGTTGTTGTTCTCATCAATATCAATAGTGTTAAAGACGACCTTGCTCCCACAAAAGGACAAACTATTCGTATTTATGTAAGACCAGAAGTGATTGCTAAAATTGGTGCGGAACAATTCACAAATACGACTTATGATGCTGCTACTGGATTACTTTACTACTGGAAAACTTCTACAGCTAGAGCTGGAAAAGTCACTCCTCGTGGATATTATAGACCCGAAGCATTCTCTTCTGACCATAAATCGAGCATCTACAACAACTCCCCGATGCCTTGGGCAGTTTTCTTCAATGGAAGTATTGCTAGTCACGGGACAGGGCATGTCGATCACTTAGGACAAATTGCCTCTGCTGGTTGCGCAAGACTTGAATCGCAAAGAGCGGAAGATTTATTTAACCTTATCGGGCTTTCTGGAAAAGACTGGGTTGATCAAATCGATAGAAACGGTAATCTCGTTTACAACGCTGATGGAAAAATCGTACAGGCAAAACACTATAAAACTGTGTTTGTTGTTCGTTAAAATCAAAAAAAAAGGTTCAACTTATTTGAGCTGAACCTTTCCTCTTCTAACTTATCAAATAAATGAAAATTAGTAGCGGCAGTATCTTGGATTTACTGCGTAGCCATCATTCATGATCACCTGGTACGGAGTCCACTGATAACAGTAGATATAGCCATCAAAACCACGTCCCCAATCAAAATATGAAGGATTCACTCTTTCGCAATTCATTGGATGAACAGGTCTTCCGTTATTTAAAACATAACCGTGATTATCAAATTCATAGCAATATCCCCAACCATTTTGGCCGCGTGCCCAGTCAAAAAATGTATAATAGTCAGGATGATGATCGCGCTCTTGAGATATGTTTTTCTCGCCAGCGTAAATATCAGATTGTATTGCTTCTGCTGCAAATCCATTGATCGACATTACATTTGCTGCGAAAAATAAAGATAAGATTAAAACTAATTTAGTCATTGGATTCCCCCTTAAATTAAATGCTTTTACACTTAAAGAAAGCATCCCTAAAGCAGAGTTGAACTGTCAAATGGTTATTTGAACAACATCTTGGTCACTATATGATTTAAAGCGATTGCACCGAAATTAAAGTGTTTTTAGAGAATCCGATAAGATGAAATATATCTTTTGCACGCTGAGGCTCTAACCTCACGCATCCGGCTGAAGCTTTGGAGCCCAATTGAGAAATGGAGTCCATGTATGTTCCGTGAAGGGCAATGTCATTACTAAAAAATACTGCCCACGGCATAAAGGCGTCTTCATAAACACTTGAACGGTGATCTGAGGAAAATAATTGCGGACCAAAATAGCCATAGGAGTCGTGTGGCCTGCTCTTGCGGTGGAAACTTTCCAGTAAAAAACCAAACCTGTTTTTGAATCATACTTAGTTTCTTCAAATTTTTCGAGACCAAGAGATTTGATAAGATTTTCCCTCACATAAACGCGAATGGTTTGTTCGCAGAGAGGGGTGCTGTTACGGATCGATAGAGTTACCTATATTGATCAATAATGAGTTTAAAGATATGTATCTTTGTTTCCCTATTGGGCAAATTGAAGTCAATGCTGAGTATGATAGAGTTCGCTGGCCCAACAGTGATTTAAACAACGTATGCTCTTTGGGTTTTCATATTAGAAAAACAAACCCCGCTTATTTTTATTACTCTCGAAGTTGGCGTGACCCATCTTATTGCAAAAGCTTTATGCATAAATGGGCAGAGTTGAAAAAAGAAAATAAAGAAATTTGTATCGCCGCTCGCCTAGATCCTCCCAACAAAAAAAAATATAAAGGAAAGGAATTCTTTCAAAGAAGCGCTCCTTATGAAGTCATAAAAAGTGGAAACTGGTGCCACAGTTATTTTGATGGATATTGTGATTAAAAGCCAAAAATTGACAATGGTGGAAGTATTTGAATTGGAAACTGATTCCAGCCAATTAAGCCTTCTTTTTGTAAACAACTTGTTCCAGCTTCTCAAGACGATCTTCAAACGAAGTATTATCATCCATAGATTTACGCAGGAACCAGTTTAAAAAGGTTTGGTAACCCATTCCTTGTTTTTCACCTTCAACTTCAAGCCATTCCAACACATCTGCATCAAGCCTGAAGGTTTTTATAACCTTAACTTCTTTTACGGCTTTTGCTTTTTTAGCTTTTGAGAAATTATATTCATTTTTCATAAATCACCTTAAATTATATTGTTCAATTTCTAAACGGGTTGCTTTGCGAGCAGAAATAATCCTAATTCTCTCTCCTTCTATTTTTTCAACATAAACAACTATCAAAATACGAGCCGAGCGGGAAAAACCAAGTCGAATCCATCGCTCTCCAGATTCACTATGATCAGGGTCAACAATTTCTAAAGCCTTCCCATCAAACCATACTGTTGCGGCCTCAGAAAAACGAATTCCGTGTTTCTTTAAGTTGCTCTCTGCCTTGTTGTCATCCCATTCAAAATCCATACATCTATAATACTACATTGTTATTACAATGTAAATACATAAAATAATAAGCAATATCAATAAATTAGATCTACCGCCCCGAAACAATCTCAAAGGAATAAACTCAAGCATTAAACAAGGAATATTTCGTTGAAATTATATCAATGAACTTGTTAGATTAACTTATGGCGAAGGAAGAAGAAAAAAATCAAATTAAACAACTCTTAAGCTCTATCTTTTATAAAGATGATAATATTAGTTTCTTTTTCTTAAAGAAAAGTAAAATTAAATCTGAATTTGAATATCAAATTCCTTTTAAGAGTAAAAAGAAAGCAAGTGTGGAAAAAGTTAACTCCTCACAAAAACAATTTCAAAAAGAGACCGGAGTTCCTTGGGAGTTTGTTCAATGGAGTAAGTTCATTGGGAAAATTGCTCCTGAATCTAAAGTCTATAAAACACCCTTCTTTGACACTCAGGATATTGAAATAAAGAATCCATGGCGAGTCTGTCCTATTGGAGAGCATTGGGTAAGAAGACACCCTAAAAATTTAAAGACAGGGAACGTCACCGATCATGATGGACACTGCCGGAAGAATCCATCGAAAAAAGATTTGATTAAGGGTGATGAGATGGAACTTATTGCGACCTCTGATTTATTTTTAAATCCAAAAGTTAAAGTTTCAAAAAATAGTCTCAAAATGCCCCTAGTAAGCCTTGAAAAACAAAATCAACATGATGACCTTATCTCCGGCTGGACTGCTTACTGGAATGATGTTTTTCAACTAAAAAGCCCACTGCATCCTAATTACGTTAAAGCCCTGATGGCGACGGAATCAACTTTTAATCCTAAAGCTAAGGCGCCTAATTCTAAACCAACAACAGGTCTAGCTAGAGGGCTAATGCAACTGACAGAAGCAACGGGCTTGCCCCTCG
>JANMFM010000345.1:0-20161 GCA_031374125.1 Bdellovibrionales bacterium | reverse complement strand
GACAAGCTGCCCATTAGAAAAGTCAGAGAAACTCTCGACGATTTTGCAAAAACTCTCGTTAAGCCAGACAAAGTGGATATGGAGAAATTCTTATTCAGATTCAGACAGTTCTTCACTGGTTATCGCATTGATGAATACAGTTACATTCAAAAGACTTTCGAAGATTTTAAAAATATCATCTGGGACTTTGCAGATCAGCTGAGTGAAGATGCAAAAAATGAACAAATGCAGGATGAGGAAGTAAAAAAGAATCTTTATCAGTTAAGAGAAGCAGTCGAAGCCAACTCTATTGAAGATCTCAGAAGTAAGGCACGTGGATTTATCGATAATTACATTTCTTATCAATTTAAACGTGAAAAAGAAAGAGAGCAGACTCTGCAAAAAGTGGAAAAGAGCCTGACTACCGTTCGTAAGAAATTGGTGGAAGTAAACCACAATATGAGAGTGGATCATCTTACACAAGCTTACAACCGTATGAGCTTTGATGAACAGATCAAAAAGCATTTCCACTTATTTGAACTTTCAAAAACTCCTGTTTCACTTTTAAGTCTAGATATAGACTTCTTTAAAAAAATAAACGATTCCTATGGTCACGACATCGGGGACTACGTTCTCAAAGAATGCGTAAAGCTCTTAAAAGAAGTTTGCAATAAAGATGGTGAATTTGTCGCCCGAGTGGGTGGCGAAGAATTTACGATCATTTTACCCGATTGCAAATTAGATGCTGCGATCAAGCGAGCAGAAGAGATTCTTGCAAAAGTCAGAAAAGAAGTTTTCATTCACGAAAAACTAGAAATCAAATTCACGGTCTCTATTGGTGTCGCCGAAGTGGCTCACGGGGAATCTTTATCGAAATGGGTAAAAAGAGCCGACGAAGCCCTCTACCATTCTAAGCAATACGGTAGAAACCGTTACAGCGTAATCCCTTACAAAGCCGTGAATGCAGCCTAGCTAGACTCAAAATGACCCGATTGATCTTGCTAATTGGGTCAAAATATGACCCAATTAAGGTAGCTAATTGGGTCATAGCAGGAGAGAGTCTTGGAAGAAAAAATCTATATTTGGCAACAAAGGGCGTGGCCTAAATTCACTTGGGATAATTCAAAAATCCTAAATCATTTAAGCATCGCCCGCAAAGCTCAAGGTAAAATCCTAGCACAAGCAGCAGACGTAGGAATAGAAACTCAAGCCAAAATTCTAATTGAGGATGCTCACAAAACCTCTGCCATCGAAGGTGAAAAGCTCGATATAGAGTCTATAAGATCATCAGTAGCAAAAAGACTTGGATTACCAACAGCAGGTCTCCCTGCTCAGCAAAGACATATTGAGGGACTCGTCGAAATGTTATTAGACGCAAGTCAAAACTATAAAAAGCCACTTAGTGCTAAACGTTTGAAAGGTTGGCAAGCAAGCCTTTTTCCTACGGGTTACTCCGGGCTACAGAAAATTAAAGTAGGTCATTGGAGAGATTTAAAAGAACCCATGCAAGTGATTTCTGGAAAAATTGGTAAAGAAAAAGTTCATTACGAAGCTCCTCCCTCAAAAAAAGTTCCTCAGGAGATGAAAGAATTTATCGACTGGTTTAATTCTAAAGAGGAAAAATTAGACGGCCTTCTTAGAGCTGCCATTGCCCACTTTTGGTTTGTAACTATTCATCCTTTCGAAGATGGAAATGGTCGTATTGCAAGAGCCATTACAGACCTTGCCTTAACTCAAGATGAATCATCATCAAAAAGATGTTACAGTCTTTCAGCGCAAATTAGTTATGATCGAGCAGATTATTACCGCATCCTGGAAAAAACTCAAAAGAGTGGATTAGATATTACAAATTGGATCATTTGGTTTTTAGAAACGTTTATTCGAGCCATTGAAAAATCAAAAACAGTCATAGATCGAGCTATACTTATTGGTGGCTTTTGGAAAACTCATGCCCAAGTCGATTTGAATCCAAGACAGAAAAAAGTATTACAGAAAATGTTAGAAAGTGATCATCATGGCTCGACTAGCGGAATGACAAACAGAAAATATGTAAATCTAACTAAAACCAGCAGAGAAAGTGCAAAAAGAGATCTTGCTGATCTTGAAGAAAAAAAACTTCTTAAAAGAAACGAATCCAAAGGACGCTCTCTCGGTTATTCTTTGATCTTAAAAGGTCTGTAATAATATTCAGTTAATCCGGCTTAAAAATTGGCCTTCAATTTGCTGATATAAAGCCTTGATGATGAATAAAGGAAGCTTATGCCTATCTCTTTGAATACAATTTGCCTTTTTAGGTCCTTTTGTCTATTTCTTGGACGTCTTTTGCTATTGGTTTTGTTTTCTATAAATCTTCAGGCTAGTGATGTTTATGAGGATTACAAATGGATGCTGGGTCGGAAGCTCCCTCATTTTAACGCCGCAATAGAATTACTAACAGAATATAACGATAAAACAAACTTGGCCCTAGTTCATGCGTCTGAACAAAAAATAAAAAATACTTTTCGCAAACACCTCAATGAAGATGTCATCGCAACTAAAATGTCTCATCCTTGCGGAGAGTTTGAATCTGTGGGCTGGGTTGTCACCGCTGGAGCAACAAAGATTGGACTCAGGCACTCTTCAGAAAATCGTGTTCATTCTTTAATTATCGGTTGGAGTCCGCAAGAAACCAATGATCAAAATTGGTTTTGCCGAGATTGGTATTCCGCATCGCTAGTGAAACCATTTAAAACATTTTTTTCCACCAGCTTCAGGTTGAATAAATCGGATACTCTTTCCACTCTACGTCCCTGGGGCGTACACTTCGGGAAAAACTGGCAAATCACTGAGGAATTTAATTATAATTATTCCGGGTTACAAGTGGTCTCTAGAAATCCTCCAAAAAAAAGTTTAGAGCAAATTTATTCTTTACAAAGCTCATTGCCATCGGGTTTGAGTCTAGAGCAAATAAAAAATTTAGCACTGAAGTCTTCGCGAGTTTCAGTTGCCGTCCTAGATTCGGGAGCAGATTACAATCACCCGGCTCTGGCCTATAAACTCGCACCGAACGCCGGTTGGGATTTTGTTGAGAACGACAATCTCCCTTTTGATTTTGGGCGCACATTTTTTTTCAATGAATCCACTACTCATGGTACAGCCGTAGCCTCAATTGCTGCTGGAGACGGAGAGTCTTAACCTCTGTAATCCCTATTCGATTGCTGGGAGAAACAGAGACAAGTCATGCCGAGAATTTCAAAAGGGCCGTGTACTATGCACGGTCAGCAGGGTCTCGAGTGGTCAATATGAGTTTTGGCTACACTATCGCGAGAAACGATAAAGATGCTGGTGAAATGGCTTACGCTTTGAGTGGTAGCGATGCTTTCAAAAAGCAAGCGATAAAGATGAATAGAAAAGCGAAAAATGAACTAGCCTTGATGATCGAAGTGATTAGAAAAAATCCCGACATGTTATTTGTTATGGCCGCAGGAAATCTTCGAGAGAATTCCAATTCTGAAAGGTTCAACGCCGACGACACTTCAACTATAAATTTTCATTCCAATCCAACAATCAATCTTCCAAATGTGCTTGTGGTGTCGTCAACAGATAGCTCCAATAAGCTTTCTCAATTTTCAGTTTTTGGAAAAAAATCAGTGCACCTCGCCGCTTTTGGAGATACAGCCCTTCTGCCTACTAAGGATGGAGAAAAAAATGAAATGGCGGGAACTTCTTTTGCCGCCCCATATGTAGCTCACGGAGCAGCTTATATCCTAGCAAAAAAACCTCACTACACGATTGCACAAGTGGTTGAAGCGCTCAAAAAATCTATAACACCAACTCAAGAATTAGGCCAAAAGGTCATCTGGGGCGGATATTATAAATTCTCAAACCTAAAGAAAATTCTCTAAAAAAATATCCGTTCTCATAGACAGTAATCCCACGCCTTTTACACCCGTCGAACTTATTTGCAGATCTTCGGTAAATTCCTATGTAAAGAGATTGATGTACGGCTGACAAGGCATTCGCACCTTATGGCGAAGGTATGCGTTTTAAGGTGGTCCTTTCGTTGCAAATTGAAAGGTGGACTATGAGAATTTATAAAAGTAGTCCCAGAAAAATAGTCACCGCCTTAGTCATTACCCTACTCTTTTCCTCTGCTCTCAAAGCAGAAATCAATATGAAGGACGCAAGCTACAGACAATCCTTCTTTGATATACAAGAAGTAAAAAGAACCTACAACAGTCGTTCTCTCTATACGGGATTCTTTGGATTCGGATGGTGTTCAAATCTAGAAAAATCCTTAGATATAAAATCTCCTAAAGAAATTTCCTTTAAAGAATGTGATCAAGAATTTCCTTTTGTTCTCACGGATGAGAACAATCTACTTAAAACTAGAACTTACGAAAACACCGTAACCAAAGAAAAGTTAATCTTTAAATCTGGCAGCTACACCCACTACTTAAATACCGGTGAAATTCACGTCTACAATCGCCTCGGCCAAATGATCAGCGTGATTCAGCCCAATGGACAAAAGATCGGATACCTTTATAGCCATCAGAACTTAATCTCTCTTAAGACCAGCTCCAACCTTCTCCTCACCTTCTCCTTTAATGACACTCGCCAGATCACAAAGATTCAAAGCAATTCTGGTTTAAGTTCACTATATCTTTATGAAAAACAAAACTTGGTTCAGACCGTGAACTCCACCAAGCAGTCTCACCTCTATGACTACGACGATTTGAACAACATGGTGAGACTGACCTTCCCTGATAAAACCGAAGAAAATATTGTATACAACAAGGATCATGACCGAGTGGTTAAAATTCAATTGAGAAATGAATGCATCGAATACTATGACTATTACCAAAAAAATAACGATCCACTTTACCAAATTTCCACACTCACCAGAAAATGTGACAACAAAACCATTCATACTTTTGTATACGAATTCTGGTACAAAGTAAGGCCCGATGGATTAAAATATCTTGAAAGATACAAAATCAATCAATCGATTCAAAGCAAGAAAAACCAGACAGTAGATATCACCTACAATCCTTACGACGGAAACCCAGTACGTATCCTCAAAGACGGTAAAAATTTAATTATTAAAATTTAGGGGGAACAAATGAAAATGCTTCTTATCTTTTTCTTACTCTTGGCCTTCACCATCAATGCTTTCGGAGTTGATGCAAAGACAGAAAAATCCATCTTAGATCAAAACTGGGGTTTGAAAAAAATTGATGTCGAAAAAAGCTGGAGTATCTCTCAGGGAAATAAAAAAATCATCATCGCCATCATCGACACCGGAATGGATATAAATCATCCCGAGCTTAAAAATAATCTTTGGGTGAATCCAAAAGAAATTTCCGACAATAGAATCGACGATGATGGAAACGGATTTATCGATGATGTGCATGGATGGAATTTCGTTACCGAAAATAATAAACCTTTAGATTCTCAAGGCCATGGAACACACATCGCAGGAATTATTCATGGTGTAGCTCCGAAAGCCAGCTTTATGGTTCTTAAATATTTTGATCCTAAATCTTTATCAGATAAAAATATCACCAACACCGTAAGAGCGATCGATTATGCGGTCAATAACGGCGCTCAGATCATCAACTATTCCGGCGGCGGCTTCGGAAAAAATCCTTTGGAGGAAATGGCTATTAAGAGGGCAAAGGATAAAAACATTCTCTTCGTCGCCGCCGCCGGAAATGAAGCTACAAACTCAGACAAAAACTCTTTCTATCCCGCCAGCTATGATCTCTCGAATATCATTTCTGTGGCCTCCCTTACGCAAGAGTCCAATCTCGTAGAATCTAGTAATTTCGGAATTGAAACCGTAGATATCGCAGCTCCTGGTAAAAATATTTACTCTGCCCTTCCCGGTGGAAGATACGGATTTATGACGGGAACTTCTCAAGCCACGGCCTTTGCCACCGGGGTGCTGGCGATGATGCTGACTGTTTATCCAGATATCAACAGCGCTGAAAAACTCATCCAGTATTTAGTCAGCACAGGAAGCGTAGAAGAAAACCTCAACGGAAAAACAAAGTACAAAACCAAATTGAATTCTTATCGAGCCCTGGCCATGAAAGGAAAAGAAGTGGATGCGAACGGATTGAGCGCTGAGAATACTAAGCAAATCAATGCCGATATATTTTCTTCGGAAAGTTCAATTTTAGATGCTAATTTAGATTCCCTGATTAAAAATACGAATACAAAAAATAGAATACGAATTCCCGCTCAACAGTAACCTAACAAAGTGAGCAAAAGCTCATCGTTAGCTATCAAAATCATCATCAAAAGCAAAAAGCTTTGCACCCTTGAATTGCTTATCTAAAGCTTGGTTTGCCAATTCATCGGCTCTTTTATTTTGCTCTCTGGGAATATGCTCAACTCGAACTTTCTCAAAAAATTTCAAAAGCTCTATCACTTGAGAATGAAGGTCTTTAATGCTTTCAGATTTAACTTTATATTCACCTAGAATTTGTCTCACCATCAGCTGACTGTCGGTTCTAATCCAAATCTTTTCCGCTTTGTTAACTTTGGCTTCTTCTAAGCCTCTGATCAGCGCTGTGTACTCTGCAAAATTATTGGTTTGATCGCCGATAGCTTCAGAAAGAGTAGAAACTTCTTCGTCCTTCACCGTTGTAAATGAAACTCCGATGGAAGCAGGCCCAGGATTACCTCTGCTTGCTCCATCCGTGTAAATCTTGATAGCTGTCGGCCACTTCATGAAATTATTTTTTCTTGATTCTATCTAAAATTTTATTAGCTTTATCTAGAGCTTGGCTTTTAACGGCGTTGAGCTTTTCTTCGGCTTTGCCTTTAACTTCATTGAATTTCGGAGTATACTGCTCTCTTACTTCTTTGAATTTTTGTTCAGCCTCACCTTTTACTTTTTCAAAATTCGACTCTAATTCGCCAAAAATTTTCTGTGCTTTTCCCATCACTTCTTGTTTTTTTCCGGAGATTTGAATTTTTTTGCTGTCTGCAACTTTCCCAATCTTTTGTTCTAATTTTCCAATTTTTTCTTTCACCAATCCCGAAACTTGTCTTACGGTTCCCTTATCAATCGAAACTTTTTCTGTTTTTTTAGAAGAATTCTTAGAGTCTGACATTTTAACTCCTGATTTTTTTACTTTAGTTTTTTTAGATGGTGCTGCTTTTTTCTTAGCCATTTTTATTACCTCTTTAGAATGAGTGATCCTATACAAGCATACCACAAAAAGCAAAAAAAAACGCCGACTTATAAGGTCGGCGTCTTCAAGGTTTGAGTTTTTCAGTCTAAAATCAGAACTTTATTCGGCTCTGATTTTCAATTCTGGCTTCAGTACGGCTTTTGGAGCAAGTTGACCATTGAGTACTGTAGCTTCTTGCGGAAGAACCGTGCTCAGCTGGAGGTTTACTCGATACTTCTTGCCTCTGACTGCTGCTTCTTTAGCACCAATCATAGACAAGTTGATGGAGATTCTTGCTGCTTGACCATTCTGCTCAACTCGAATTGCTTGAGCTGGAACTTGACCTTCGAAAATCGTCTTATCAACGATTTTGTCCAATATAAGTTTCATCTTCACACCCATCAGATCAGCGTAGAGTGATCTTGGTAGAACAAAACTGAGCACGTTGGCTTGGATCTTTGCTTGCACCAATTGCTGATTGAGTTCTGCCGTTAAGCTTCTCAATGGTATCAGACCAACTTCGATTTCTTCGGCCACTTGTTTTAATCCAGGATTTTTTGGTCCTTGATCAGGCTTTAGAACTTGAGTTTGGCTACTTAACTTCGTTAACAACACCAAGTTTGTTCTAGAAACTTGCGGTTGAGTTAAGCTCACATTGGTACCATCAAGAGCAACCTGGAATGTTTCTTCATTGCCAAGTCTTTCAACTGCAGCAAGTGTTACCTTCACGAGACCTTGAATATTGAAATCGACTTCATGGCCTTTCAATACTTCTTTATATTTCGTGCAAGAGTACGAAACTTCATATGGCACTTGTTCATAACCACATTTGTTTTTCGGTACTTGGTAACATTGATTAACATTCTCACAATGTTTTACGTACTTCGTGTAACAAACAGGCGGTCTCGGAGGACGCGGCGGTTTGTTCGGTCCACCTGGTTCACCTGGGCGTGGATTCGTCGGTGGTGCCGGAGGACGTGGAAGATCTGGTCCACCTGGCTCGCCCGGACGTGGATTCGTCGGTGGTGCTGGAGGACGCGGAAGATCTGGTCCGCCTGGCTCGCCCGGACGCGGATTTGTCGGTGGCGCCGGAGGACGTGGACTTGTTGGCGGCTGTGTTGGAGGAGGACGTGGACTCGTTGGCGGTCTCTCCTCAGGACGCGGCGGAATCAAAGGCTGACTTGGATTCTGCGGAATTGGTTGTGGTTCCGGTGGACGCGGTCTTTGCGGTTCCGGTTGTGGCCATGGTGCTGGCTCCGGCTGCGGTTGAGGACGCGGCATCGGTTCTGGCTCGGGCTGACTTGGTCTTTGCGGCTCTGGCTGCGGACGCGGCATTGGTTCTGGTTCCGGTTGACTCGGTCTTTGTGGCTCTGGTTGAGGACGCGGCATCGGCTCTGGCTCGGGCTGACTTGGTCTTTGCGGTTCTGGCTGCGGACGTGGCATTGGTTCTGGCTCCGGCTGACTCGGTCTTTGTGGCTCTGGTTGTGGCGTTGGCTCCGGTTGAGGAACAGGTCTTCCACCTTCATCACCACCTGGAGGAGGATCATCAGATGATGTCGCTGCGTATGCTACATTGAAGAAAGAGAAATCAAAAAGACTTGCTCCGGGTTCGCAAACTTGTACAGGACGATCAGTGCAAACTCTTTTGTAACCACACTGTGTTTCATAAGTAGTATGGCATTTCCATTCCTTACGATATTCTGTCTTTGTGCATGTTCCTTTATACGGAACAGATTCATATATTGCGTGTGATTCTTGTTCTGCCATGTTCACTCGAACTTCTCGAGCAGAATCAGAAAGTTTTATTAATTCTACATCTTTAGCATACCCATTGGGCGAAATAAGGAGCAATACTCCTAAAACTCTACCGAAAAATCTTCGGTCAAATTGATACCTTTTCATCGAAACCTCCATTTCGGTAGTTAATTAGAGCAAGCTTGGTGCCACATTTTCAGTGCTACTTTGACCACAATAAATCCCCACATCTTCTCGCCGAAGAATACTCTTCAATTCATTTTATAGATCTATAAAAAATTATGAATGGCGTTTTTTTCAAGGTGCAGCGGGAAGCTGACCATGTAACTAAACTTTGAGGACCCGAAATATGTGTATTCTAAAAGCAGCTTTAGCCGCTTTTTTCATTTGTTCAGCATCACCAGAAGTTAAAAATAAAGTAGAAGGTTTTTTCTTTGCAGAAGAATCCGTCAATTTCCAATTTTTTTTAATATGACCTGCTACCGTTGCCGCTGGGTCCAAAAGTTTACAGCCAGGCAGAATATTTTGGATCTGCTTTGCCACTGCTGGATAATGAGTGCAGGCCAAAAGAATTGCGTCGCAAGTTTTCAATGGTTTTAAAATTTGATTTAAAATTTTTTCATCCTAGAGGATACCAATTCACCGCTTTCAATGAGAGCCGAAAGAGGTTGTGCAATACGTCCGATGACTTTTCGGTTTTTAGAAGCTAATCTCTTAGAATAACAATGGGATAAAATCGTTCTCCGTCCTCCTAGAATTCCAACCTCTTTGTGATCAGTACTCTTCACCAATGCCACCCCACAATCAATCACGCCGACGACGTGAAGATTTTTTTTTGAAAATTCTTTTTCTAGAGATGGTAAAGCTGTGCTAGCAGCATTGCAGGCAATGACAAAATGTTTAACACCTTGATCCGAAAAATTCGATATTAATTGAAGCAATCTTTGTCTTAATTTTTCTGGAGACATTTTCCCGTAAGGCATTGAACCTGAATCTGAAAAATAGAGAATGGATAATCCTGGCACTTTTTTTAAAATTTCATTATAAACGCTCAATCCGCCAATGCCCCAATCCATGACCACAAGATCGACAGGCTTCATGGATAAACCTGTTCCTCAACTTCTTTAAAATGAATAGGGCCGGATTTAAAAGCCAAAATACGAGAATTCCAACCAATATTAATAAGCTGAGTTTTCTGGCCAGGAAAACGACTTTCTAAGAACCACTTCATTTCATGTTCGGAGCGCATAGGATTGTACTTCAACATATTTTGCCAACGCTGATCTCGCACCATCTTGCTGAGAGCTTGCCAGTATTTTTTTTGAAAAAATCTCTGAAATTTAAACTAGCTTTATTTTTTCACAAAAATTTAAACAACTTCTTAAGTGAGGGATATTCTAGCTGGAATATAGCGAAGTTCATAACATAAAAAATGCCCAGGAATTATCGTTGCTGGGCATTTAATCTGAAGTTTACATTATTCGCCGTCAGGTTTAGTCTTACTTTGCAATAGATTAGACATGAGTCAATAAGTACTGCAGATTTCAACCGCACAGAAAAAACTTCTATCTTTTTTTATAGCAGATATTTAGACTTACCATTAGATTTACCTGATCTGTTATACTAGCAGAGCTCGGAAAAACTGTTGGCTCAATGTCACCGATAATGCAAAGAGTTGTTGAGTTTTTTAAAGCATATATAATTTTTGTAGTTGAAACAGGGGATGTCCATGTACCACGAAAATAATTTCCAGTGCCATCAATAGCTGTGCTTGAAAACACAATAGTTCCATATGACGAAGTTCCAACCAGATTTCCAGAGCCACTGCAATTAGAATTAACATAAGCTAATACATCGACATTAAGAGTTATGCTTTTATTATCTATCTGACTCAATATTTGAACATTTTTATTTGACTGTCCACCTTGAGAGGAGCAAAAGTCCTGGACCCACGTTCCATCAAGTGAAGATATGTTTTGTAAAGAGTCACCATTATTTGTATTGCTATTAGATGCAGTTCTAGATCCTCCACAATTAACAAATAAAAGATTTGTTAAAATGAGGCTTAAAAACAAAAAAAATATTAAATAGAACTTATTTGATTTTTTTTGCTGCATTTTCTCTCCTGAATTAAAGATTCTTATGTACAATATATACCCAATTGCTTATCGACATGATAATGGATTAACTTGAGTCATTGTTACTGTTCTTTTATTGCAGATTCCGTACGTTCCTGCACTGGCATCGACAAAGAAATTAGTTATTTATGATCAGCGCCTAACTTCTCAATTTTTTTTAGCCACCTCATTCTAAAAGTATCGGTGGAAAGTCGTATTGGTCCGATATGGGTTATTCGGACTGGTTTTATGCCACAAAATTCGAATGTCAGTTTTTTAAGCGCTTTGTCTGTTGGAGCGCCATAGATCAGTCTATAGTACCAAGCTGGTTGATCCATAGTTGAAATGATACGACCAGTTTTACCCGTCAGAAGCTTATCCCACCAAACTGAGTTTTCTCTTTTTTTAAAGGCAAACCCAGGTAAAAGGACTCGATCAAAAAATCCTTTGAGTTTTGCGGGTAAAGCCCCCCACCAAACCGGGTGAATACAAACGATATGATCCGCCCATTTAATCTTTTCTTGCGCTTCGATAAGGCAAGGTTCGAGATCTGTGCGCTGCCGATAACCAAACTCGAGGTTCAAATTGAAGACTAGTTCTCCTACAAATATTTCCTGAATGTCAGCGTTAGTGCTGGCTGCTCCCCTCTTGTAGGCATTATGAATTGCATAATTAAAACTCTGCGAATCAGGATGACCCTGTATAATCAAAATCTTTTTTTTCATACTGTTTTTTACCACACCTTATAAGCGAAATTTAAGAAAAATTTTTCGATAGGCACAGCGCATAGACTTGAACCAATCACCTGTCGTTAGCTTGGCGAATTACAAGCATGAGAAACAATTTAAACAAGCCTCGTCTTCAAAAGAGAACGAGGGGATCGGAAATTTGCAGGTTGTTGGAAGTGGTAGGCCGTCTAGTAAATCTGACGCGCCACTTGTTAAGCCATGATTTTATTGAATTATTCCATAATTGCAAGCATCGCATTTTTCCTATAATAGCCCCTCTTTATTCTGAAGGACACTCCATAAGAAATATAGCGAAGCTGACAGGTATTCCCGCAACAACAATCAACTCTGTTTTGAAGAAAAATGGTGTGCAGCTAAGAACAAATAAATCTGCAACCGTGAAAGAGCTTTTCCAGCAAAAATTCAAGAGTTCGACTCCACCTCCATTTGGTTTTACCTACATCGGAGGGCAACTTGAAAAGGATACTAAAGAGTTTCCCACTTTACTCATCATTCATAAGCAATGGCAGCTAAACCTTACCGCAACTGCAATTACACATCATCTTAATCGACTCAAAATCAAATCTCGTATGCAGAGGCGCTGGTCAAGAAACGCCATCATCAAGATTATTAAACGGTTTGAAGACGGAACAATCACAATCAAAAAAGGAGATTCAAAATGAAATTCGATAGACTCATCGAATTTGCTATTGCAACCGTAATTGCGGCAGCTCTCTCTGGGCATTTACCAGAATTTACCCATTGGGTTCAGGTGCAGACAGCCAAGGTTCTTATTGCAAGCAGAACTTCAAATTGGGGTAGTCCATTATTTTTTGAACATCAAAAACAACAGTAGGATTTTGTCACGAACTTGCGATCACTTCTTCCCCATCCGCAGACATAAATACCCCATATTATGACTGCTATTCATAAGATTAAGCGGTTGCTAGGGTTAGGGTTCCCGCGCCATCAAGAGCAGCAATTGCATTGCTTATATGCATAACTCTAAGAAAAGGAGTAACAATATGCTGCATGATTTTCTACTAAAGAATCGAAAAGAAGTTCTAGAAATGACTGAACACAAATCCTTAGAGCTTGCGGGCTCTCGGCCAAGTTCAGTTCAACTCAAGCAAGGTCTTCCTATTTTCTATGAACAACTTGTGGCTGTACTCGAAGCGGAAAGAGGGTCTACGCCAAGTTCATCGCCTCCGGGCAAAGACAAAGAGGGTATGGCGAAAGCCGCTCACAATTCTGACGAAGAGGCTATGGCTACAGCATCTGGTCGCCCAAACGAAGTGAAGGTCGCAAAATCAGCCGGCGAACATGGCACTGAATTGCTAAGACTCGGCTACACCCTTTCGCACGTCGTGCACGCATACGGAGCTATGTGCCAGTCGATCACCGAACTTGCGACAACAAAGAAAGTCGAAATCACAACCAAAGAGTTCCATGATTTAAATCGCTGTTTGGATGTAGCGATTGCTGGCGCGGTCACAGGATTTCAATCTAAACAGGACACAAAAATAACCAACCGAGAAGTTGAGCATCTTGGATTTTTAGCACATGAACTGAGAAATGCATTAAGCACCTCAGTCATGGCCTACCAATTGATTAAAGATGGAAAGGTAACAATTGGTGGAAGTACGGGGCAAGTGCTGGAGAGAGGTTTCAAACGTCTCAATGAACTTATTGATCGCTCACTCACAGAGGTAAGACTAAGCGTGGACCCAAAAGTTCATGTTGAATCTGGTAATTTGCTACAACTTATCGATCAGATTAGTGTCACTGCAGAAAGCGATGCTCGTTCAAGAAATCAAACCTTTGAAATTCAAGTCGATCCTAGTTTGATGATCGAGACGGACCAGCAACTTCTTTACTCCGCTTTATCCAATCTTGTTCAGAACGCACTTAAATACACTCGCAATGGCGGGAAAATTCAGGTGCGAGGTAAACAGGTCGGAACAAAAATTGAAATTGAAGTGGAAGATGAATGCGGTGACTTGAAGTCTGATACTCCAAATGATCTTTTCAAGCCATTCGAGCAACAGAATGAAAACCGAAAAGGGCTCGGTCTTGGATTAACAATAGCACAGCGAGCGATGGCGCTCAACCATGGCGCTATTGAGGCCCGCAATCTCCCAGGAAAAGGCTGCATTTTTAAAATCACAATACCAAATAAAATTTCTCTAGATAAAAAAACTAATCTGAAAGAATTGACCGATAAGTCGCCGCTAGAAAGTGGCGCGCCACCGCCCTGAACCTTCCGGCATCTTGCATTGAACAAAAAATAGAAATTGAAGGTTGGACTGATGAATGAGTATTGAAAAAACAAATAGGTATAAGCATGAAAACAATAATATCATTGTCGAAGTTGGCATCAAAAACTTACGTCAACTTTTCAATGAGCGTGATCCAGCGCCATTTCGAGAGCGTGATCTTGATCCACAGTTCGTGATCTATTTGGTGAGCGCCGTTGAGGAATTTCCGCTTCGAACCAAGATGAAAATTAGAATTCTGACTGCGGAAAATGAAGATCTGAGTTCCGAAAATAGCCATGCAATTCAAGATGCCATTAGTGCCTACTTTAAATATGAATCGACTCTCGCAAAATCTAAATTACGCAAAAGACATCGGACAGCCCGTTACTTCTCGTTGATTGGCCTAATCACGCTCATTGTTTGCTTAAGCCTTGCTCAACTTATTGATTCTGTAAAATTAGTACCAAGGATTACTAATATTGCAAGTGTAAGCCTCATGATTATTGGCTGGGTAGCAATGTGGCATCCAATTGAGGCTCTTCTTTACGATTGGGTGCCCATCCGAGAGCAACGGCAATACTTTGATAAAATAGCGTCACTTGGTGTAGAGGTGGTAGCTATTGGCGCACATAATTAGAAACGAATCTGATTCAATATCACTTAAAGTGCTAGTTCATCAAATGGAGGAGTTCTTTATGAGCAATGATGTCACTTATTCCATTTGCGAAAAATGCAACGGCCTTAATCGCGTGGCATTTTCTTTTCCCAACGGAAAGTCTCCTGTGTGTGGGAAATGCAAAATCTCACTTCCTTTACATGATGGAGTCAATGACCTAACAGCTTCGAGCATGGAAAAACTTTTACATAAAAGTCCACTCCCAGTAGTTGTCGATTTCTGGGCACCTTGGTGTGGACCGTGCCGTAGCTTTGCTCCTTCATTTATCGAGGCTGCGAGTCGACTAAAAAGTCGATTCGTTTTTGGAAAAATCAACACTGAGGCAAATCCAAGTGCAGGAGAAAAGCTTGGCATAAAAGGCATTCCAACAATTATAGTTTTTCTTAATGGTAAAGAAGTAACTCGAACTTCAGGCGCCCTATCAATTGACGATTTTATTACTTGGATCGAACAAACGACCCGGCCACTAGTCTAATGGCGCTCAATCGCACTCTCGGATTACCAATGCTTACCTTTTACGGAACCGGAATGATTTTGGGTGCGGGAATTTATTCGATCATCGGACAGGCCGCGGGTATTGCCGGTGAAAGTCTTTGGCAAGGATTTCTTTTGGCCGGAATTACAGCGCTATTAACGGCTTTGTCTTATGCTGAACTTGCAACGATGTATCCAAGTGCAGGCGCAGAATATATTTATATTCGTAATGCCTTTTCTAATCAGCGCTGGTTAGCAGCAACGATTGGAATTATAGTTATTTTTGCGGGCTGCGCATCCGCCGCTACAGTCGCCCTAGCGTTTACAAGTTATCTACATCACTTCATCTCTCTGCCGCGTTTTGCAGTTGCATGCAGCGTTTTGATTGCATTCTCCGGTATCAATATAATTGGAATCCGGCAATCGAGTTGGACGAATGCGATCTTTACTGTAATCGAAGCATTTGGATTAGTTCTATTTATTTGGCTTGGCTGGAAACAGCCCGAATTTGGAAATGCGCTGTTAACAATTCCAACTTTAGCGACCGTTTCAAGCGCGGCTCTAATAATTTTTGCTTTTCTAGGTTTCGAAAACATTGTTAGCCTTGCCGAAGAAACCAGAGAGCCGGAAAAAAATATTCCTCGCGCAATCCTGCTAAGCCTTTTTGTGTCAACGGTACTTTATATTTTAGTAAGCCTTGCTGCCGTAACACTCATGCCACCAGAGCAATTAGCCCAGACCGAGTCAGCGCCCTTAGATGCTTCATTAAAAAGCTCTCGAAGCCTTGCTGGTATTTTAGGAGGTATTGCGCTCTTCTCGACGGCCAACACAGTGTTGATAGCACTTGTAACCACCAGTCGGATTCTATACGGAATTTCAAAAGACAATTCACTACCCCAAGTTCTTTCAAAAACTCTAAAGAAACAAAAAACGCCATGGGTAGCGGCACTTGTTGTGTTGTTATTTACGATCTTGCTGTTGCTATTTGGAAAAGTAAAGACGCTGGCAAGTATTGCTTCTTTTGCAACAATGATTGTCTTTATCGCAGTCAATGCGAGTCTCATTCGCTTGCGCCGGACGGAACCTCAGAAAAATCGCCCATTTCGAATTCCATTTGCTATTGGAGTTGTTCCGATACTTCCTGTCTTTGGAGTTGCTGTTTGCTTTTTGTTTCTTTTTCAGTTTAAACAGCTGGTTTACTTGACCGGTCTTTTAGCTTTTGTGTGTTCTTGGGGAATCTATTTTTTATTAAAACGCTTTACACGCGGAGGTTCAAATGTCTAAGTTTTCAATGCCTCCCGAGGCACATCGCTCACATCACATCGGATGGCTTAGAGCTGCGGTCTTGGGTGCAAATGACGGAATTGTTTCTACTGCGAGTCTAATTCTTGGCGTAGCTGCCGCAAAAACTACGCATGAAAATATTTTACTAACAGGAATCGCGGGGCTTGTTGCCGGAGCGATGTCGATGGCTGCGGGTGAATATGTTTCAGTGAGCTCACAAGCAGACACAGAGAAGGCAGATTTAGATCGCGAAAAAGATGAGCTTGCGTCCAACTCTGATTTCGAGCACGCAGAGCTTGCGCAAATATATATAGGACGAGGACTTGATCCAACTTTGGCCACGCAGGTTGCCCAGCAATTGATGTTACACGATGCACTAGGCAGTCATGCGCGCGATGAATTGGGAATTAACGAGTTCTTCACCGCGCGCCCCGCTCAAGCCGCACTCGCATCTGCGGGAGCCTTTTCAGTCGGCGCAATCTTCCCTCTGATATTAGTTGTTGTATCACCATCGAATTTTCTCATTAGTTTAGTCTCTACAGGATCGCTTATTTTTCTATTTTTACTTGGTATTCTCGCAGCCAAAGTGGGTGGCGCGAATGTTTGGAAAGGTGCCTTGCGTGTTTGCTTTTGGGGAGCTCTTGCAATGATTCTCACTGCTGCCATCGGTGCAATCTTTGGTACTGTTGTTTGAATTTGTTTAGCGGCGAATGGATCTTAAATTTTTTGTTTGCTAATTAAATCTCTACAAGCTGCTTTGCTGATTACTTGGTCCCCCAAAATGCAAGACTAAAATTTGGCGCTGCCTGCTCCAATATTTTCTGAGTTTAATTGAACGGTATAGTTGATTGGAAAAGATTTTGACAACATTGCACTAACGCTGCAGTATTTTGTTTGCGAAAGAGTTACAGCTTCGATTACTTTTTCTTTTTCGAGCGCGCCTTCCAGTTTGAAAACAAGTTGAACTTCTTTAAAAACAATTGGGTGAGCGCCTTCAGTTACTGTAGCTTCAGCTTCAATTTCGAATTTTATTAGTGGTTGTTTGTATTTTTTTAATAAAGATACGATATCCATTCCCGTACACCCACAAATGGCTACTATCAACATTTGCTTAGGTGTTATGGCTGTATCTTCACCAATAGGTGGCTTTGTGTCCATGGGTACAATGTGGTTTTCAACTTGTGCGGTGAAGCGCATTTTTTCAGACCATACAGATTTCAATTTCATTTTACATCTCTCTTACCAAAGATTCGTATTAATTTTCGTTTGTTATAATCACCTTGAGTGCTCGCTCTTTCATCGCGCTTCCAAAAGTCTCATAGGCTTTGATCAAGTCTTTCATTTTAAAATGATGCGTAATTAATTTTTTTGGTTGAATCTTTCCTGACATCACTGTTTTTAAGAGCATTGGTGTCGTCACAGTATCTACTAAACGAGTCGTCAAAGTGATATTGTGATCCCAAAGCTTATCCAAATTCAGCTGCACAGGTTTACCATGCACACCTATATTTGCAATATGACCACCGGCTGCCACAATGGATTGACAGACATCGAAACTAAGCGGAAGACCAATTGCTTCTATAGCAACGTCGACACCTTTTTTGTCAGTCATCGCCATTATTTTTTCTGTAGCTTTGCCGTCTTTATTATTTATTACTTCATTTGCGCCAAATGATTTTGCGACTTCCAATCTATTGTCATCAACATCGACGACGATAATTTCAGCCGGCGAATAAAACTGCGAAGTCAGCAGTGCTGCGAGCCCAATTGGACCAGCGCCAACTATCGCAACTGTGTCACCGGGCTTGATTTGTCCGTTGAGGACTCCGCACTCAAAACCAGTCGGCAAAATATCACTCAACATTACAAGTGCTTCTTCGTCTGCGCTAGGCGGAATCATATACAAACTATTATCTGCAAAAAGTATTCTCACATACTCGGCTTGAGTTCCATCAATTGTATTACCTAAAACCCAGCCGCCCCCATTTTCGCAGTGAGAGTACATTCCTTTCTTGCAGTTTCCACATCTTCCGCACGATGAAACACAAGAAATTAGAACATGATCTCCAGGCTTAAAGTTAGAAACACCTGCGCCGACTTCTTCGATGATTCCAACGCCCTCATGACCAAGTATTCGTCCATTCGTGACTGAAGGTACGTCGCCTTTTACAATATGAAGATCTGTACCGCAAATTGTTGTCTTAGTGACTCTAACAATCGCATCGGTTGCATCTTGAATAGTTGGTTTTGATTTTTCTTCTAGAGAAATATTTCCGGGTCCGTTATAAATGAGTGCTTTCATAATTCCTTCTCCGAGAAATACCAGTCGGTATACTCATATCCTTGACTAGATCTTTTCTCTACATCTTGCGCGGTTTGGGGTGGCGGAATGATGACCTTGTCACCCAACTGCCATCCCTCTGGTGTTGCAACTCCGTTTTTGTCGGATGTTTGCATGGCCGTCAGCAAACGAAGAAATTCGCGTATTGATCTACCATTACTCATCGGATAATAAACCATTGCGCGCAACATCCCTTTGTCGTCTATGAAGAAAGTCGAACGCACCGGCGATGTATCACTAGCGCCAGGCTGAATCATTCCATAGGCATGAGCGACTTTCATTGAAACATCATCAATGATTGGAAATGGAATATCGATTTTAAAATTCTGCTTAATATTACGAACCCACGCGATGTGCGAAAAAGTACTATCAATCGATAGACCTAAAAGATCGCAGTTAAGTTTTTGAAATTCTGGATAAGCTTTTGCAAAAGCTATGAACTCTGTTGTACAAACAGGTGTAAAGTCACCTGGATGAGAAAATAGAATTAGCCACTTACCTTTATAGTCCGCAAGTTTTCGTTTTCCATGGGTTGTCTTAACTTCGAAGTCAGGCGCAGGTTCGTTCAAATGTGGGAAGCCTATTGCAGTGTCCATTGTTATCCTTTTAGTCGGTGAATTTAGAATACCAACTTAATTATAACTGCAATAATTGGTCTTTACTTAATACGTTCCCGCGGAGTTGGCGAGCCCTCACGAGGTAAAAAGCCCGAATACAACTCATCAATGGGTATATTATACCTTCATGTGCAAAATATTTTATGGAGAGAATAGACTAACTTCTTAACTTTTGGATCATGAATTCGGTAATACACAAACAGACCACGCTTCTCAGATATTAACATATCTTCAAGTTTCATTAATTTCAAAAACTGAGAAATCGCTGACTGAGAACCGCCACAAAGCGTTTCCAGTTCACCCACAGTCTTCTCTCCATGAGCTAGATGGCAAAGAAGCATGAGTCTTTGAGGATGAGAAATGGCTTTCAAAATGGCAGCTACACCAATGCAGTTGTTCTTCATTTTAATTGTAGAAATGTTCACTTGACTTTTCATATTATATTATCATAATATACTTATATCGAGAAATCAAGATAAAATAAATATAGAGGTCTGCCATGAAAAAGAATCTTATATTTCAACAACTCTTCGAAGCTCAGAGCTCGACTTATACTTATTTGCTCGCGGACGCAGTCTCAAAAGAAGCCATTTTAATTGATACAGTGATTGAAACTGTAGACCGGGATTTAAAACTTATCGCTGAACTGGGTTTGAAGCTTGTCTATGTCCTTGATACACATATCCACGCAGATCATGTGACTGGAGCCGGTGAAATAATAAAGAGAACCGGAGTAAAAACGGCGGTACCAAAAACGGCAAGCGCGTGC
>JANMFM010000313.1:0-13078 GCA_031374125.1 Bdellovibrionales bacterium | reverse complement strand
GTGCTTTTTGTTTCCATAACTGCTTTGGCAAATAAAGAACAATCCAAGCTTCCTGCTAACTTCTTTACTGGCATTGAACACATCGAGGAAGCAGAAATGATCAACAATAACGGAATGCATGCCCTCAATCTGACATCCGTGGGCGAACGCATCGAGATCGTAAATCCACCGAAAAATAAGAAATAAACCCGAATTCTTGTCTTATTCCCTGTCTTGGTATAGCTTTTACTGACTAAAAATAGTTAGAGCAGCACAGTTAAAAAAGTTACCCCAGGGAACGCATATGTCAGAAACATTATCAGATCGTTATAATCACAAAGAAGTTGAATCTAAAAACTACGAGTTTTGGCTAAAAAATAATTACTTTAAAGCCGCCGACGTTTCGACCAAACCTCCTTACTCCATCGTCATTCCCCCGCCCAATGTGACAGGCACACTGCACATCGGACATGCCCTCAATCATACAATTCAAGATGTTCTTACTCGCTGGAAGAGGATGAGTGGCTTCAATGCACTTTGGTTACCAGGAACTGATCACGCAGGTATTGCTACACAAATGGTAGTTGAAAAAGAACTTCTCAAACAAGATGTAAAAAGAAAAGATCTTACTCGCGAACAATTCTTAGAAAAAGTTTGGGATTGGAAAGACAAGTACGGCTCAAGAATTTTAGGGCAAATGAAGTACATGGGCGATTCAGTGGACTGGGATAGAACACGATTTACGTTGGACGAAGGTTTGTCTCAAGCGGTGAGAGAAGTTTTTGTGAAGTTACACAAAGATGGATTGATCTATCGCGGCCAACGCCTTGTGAACTGGGATACTCACCTGGAAACGGCAGTTTCTGATCTCGAAGTTGAAAACGAAGAAAGAAACGGAACTCTATGGCATTTGAAATACCAGATCGAGGGCACTAGCGAGTTTTTAACAATTGCTACAACAAGACCCGAGACACTTCTTGGTGATACCGCAGTTTGCGTTCACCCTGAGGACGACAGATACAAAAAATATATTGGAAAGAATGTTATTCTTCCATTATTAGGTAGAAAAATTAAAATCATCTCTGACGATTACGTGGATCAAGCATTTGGATCCGGAGTTGTGAAGATCACTCCTGCTCATGATTTCAATGATTATGAGATTGGAAAGAGACACAACTTACAA
Organism: Bdellovibrionales bacterium; assembly: GCA_031374125.1. Lineage (GTDB taxonomy): Bacteria > Bdellovibrionota > Bdellovibrionia > Bdellovibrionales > JAEYZS01 > JAEYZS01. The sequence continues at coordinate 11,916 of JANMFM010000313.1, read as the reverse complement.
TTCATCAATATCTTAAATCCCGATGGAACTCTAAATGAAAACGCGGGTGCATACAAAGGATTGAAAGTTCAAAACGCGAGAAAGAAAATCTTAGAGGATTTAGCAGCTCAAGAACTTATCGCCAAAGAACAACCACACAAATTGACAGTACCCATCTGCTCAAGATCAGGTGTTATCATTGAGCCTTATCTTTCCAATCAATGGTACGTAGCCATTAAAAAATTAGCAGAGCCTGCAAAGAATGTCGTCAAGAGTGGCGCAATCACTTTTGAACCCGAGAGCTGGTCCAAGACCTATCTCCACTGGATGGAGAACATTGAAGACTGGTGTATTTCAAGACAGCTTTGGTGGGGACACAGAATTCCTGCTTGGCACTGTGACGATTGCCAAAAGATCACAGTGGAACTCAAAGATCCAACAGAGTGTTCATATTGCAAGTCCAAAAAAATTCATCAAGACACTGATGTGTTAGATACTTGGTTCTCATCCGCACTTTGGCCGTTTTCAACATTGGGTTGGCCAAAAGAGACTGAGAGCTTAAAAACTTTTTACCCAACAACAGTTCTTGTAACTGGCCATGATATTATTTTCTTCTGGGTTGCGAGAATGGTGATGATGGGACTTTATTTTGTGGGCGATGTACCTTTCAGAAAGGTTTATATTAATGGTATCGTAAGAGATGCCAACGGCAAAAAAATGTCCAAGTCTGTGGGCAACACCGTGGATCCTCTAGATATCATCGAAAAGCATGGCGCCGATTCTTTGAGATACACACTGCTGTCTCTGATCTCATCTGGGAAAGACATTAAATTCTCGGAGCAACGCCTAGAGGGTTACAGAAACTTTATGAATAAAATTTGGAATGCGACAAGATTTTCGCTTTCAAATCTTTCTGACTTCAAAGAAACAAAACAGATCGTCCCTGAAAAATCAGCTCTTAACCTTGCAGACAAGTGGCTGACTTTCCGTTTAGGCGAAGTGGAAGCAGAAGTTCAAGATGCACTAGAGAATTACAGATTCTCGGATGCAACGACAGCGCTTTACCAATTCGTTTGGAATGATTTTTGCGACTGGTATGTGGAGTACACAAAACCAATTCTTTATGGAAATGATTCTCAAGATAAAAAAGGCACACAAATGGTTCTTGCGGTAACTCTCAATAGAATTATGAGATTACTTCACCCGTTCGTTCCGTTTATTACAGAAGAAATTTTCCAAAAACTACCAATCAAATCAGCTTCCGTGACTGTTGACGCTTATCCAACAAGGCACAACGACGAAGAATGGTTATCGATTGGAAATAAGGATGCTCACTTTGAATTTGAACTTTTAAAAGATGTCATCACAGCGATCAGAAACATCCGCGGTGAAAACTTGATCAAGCCAGGAGTAAAGATGAACGTAAAACTTTCTCCAGGCGATGCAAAAGTACAAAAAATTCTAGAAGAAAATAAATCCGCGATTATCCGTCTAGCGGGCCTTGATCAATGCGATATCGCAGTTGTAAAAGACTTTACGAAGTGCGCGGTGTCTTTGGTTCAAAAAACATCAGGCCAGAAACAAGACCATAAGGTTGAAGTGGTCATTCCACTCGAAGGCTTGATCGATTTCGCAGCTGAGATTTCAAGAATTGAAAAGTTAATTGAAAAATCATCAAAAGAACTAGGTTCAACAGAAGGCAGACTAAGAAACGATAACTTCGTCAAAAATGCACCCCCAGAAGTGATCGAAAAAGACAAAGCCCGAATCGAAGAACTAAAATCCCAGATCTCAACTCTATCAGCACAAGTTAAACGCTTACAATAAAGGTGAGCCGCACCTTTTCCAAAGGTTTGCGTCAATTTATTGCCGCTTATCTTATCTTAAATATGCGTTAGTAACGTTTTAAGCAAATTTCTTTACTTATATGCGTTTTAAGTAACGTTTTAACAGAAAAACGTTACTTAAGTTAAACGAAAGCGTTGATTTTTACCTAAGATACCGTAATTATTAATTAATATATTGTATTTACAATATATTAATTATAGCCTATACTATAAGCATGGAAGAAAAGATAAAACTTATATTTGAAACACTTAATCAACTTATTGATCAAGAAAATACAGAGCGACGTGAAGATGGTAGATACCTTTTAAAAGCGGGTGAAATCCGCATCCTTGGTCAAATGAGTCTTCTTTTGAATGAAAAAGTTTCTTCAATTTTAACTCTAGCTCAGACAGCTGATATGGATGCAAAAATCACTCTCGATTACTTTGTAAAATCAAATCTAAAAAAACTCCTTGTAGAGAATGGTTTTATTTATGATGAAGATAGTGATCTTGTTTGGATACCTCCACATGCTAGCTTTATAAAGTTATACGAATTTAGATATCTAACTATTTACATTATTGACCCAGAATCTGCGCTTGTAAGTAAAGCCGTAAAAGCGCCTAAAAAAAATGAACAACTCATAGCTGATGCTATAGCTACAGGTAAGTTTCCAGGTTTAGAAGATCGAATTTTAAAGGAAGGCGGAAGCTTAGAGAATTTTATATGAAAAAAGATTTAATCAAAAAAATAATAGCAAGAGCTGAAACGACCAAAAAATTACGCCTCGATATCAGATATAAAAACACCATGGGCTTTTTAGTAGCTAAAGGCCTACTGTACACCAATCAAAATATTACACCGTTACCTAATGCGAGATTGAAAATTAAGGATGTTATCTGGGCTGGCGAACAAATTGAACCCAGGATTCTGGAGGTATTACCTGCTGCCATATGTAGATTTACAAAACACTTTGAAAAAAATGAAGACAAAGAATTATTGGCTGTGATTGCTGCTATTAAAAAAAGACAAGAAGATGGTCCCGATTTTAGAGGTATACCATACAAAAAATTAACGACTTGGCTGAATCTAAATTTAAAAGACAAACGTACAAAAACCGTAAATGAAAAGCGTATTCCTAAGAATTTTAGATTAAAACCAGAAACCACAATAAAATTAAGGAAACTGGCTGAAATCAATAAAACAACTGAAACTGATTTTCTAGAGATGCTTATTTATAAATCCGTTAATCCTTAAGTATTTTCAATTTCTGGTCTCTTTGGAATCTTTGGATGGCGAGGTCAATCAAAGTATCAATGAGGTCCGAATATTTTAGACCGGTGGCTTCCCACATTTTGGGGTACATACTGATGTTGGTAAATCCGGGGATAGTGTTGATTTCGTTGATATAGATTTTTTCGTCAGGGCAAACAAACATATCCACGCGAGACATTCCTTCGCACCCCAAGGCTTTGAAAGTCTCCACCGCAGTTTTCTGAATTTTTTCAATCATGTGCTGTGGAAGATCCGCAGGGATTTTAATGTCTGCTCCCTTCTCGTCCACATATTTTGCGTCGTAAGAATACCAGCCGTCTTTTGATGTCACGATCACTTCACCTGGAAGTGAAGCTTTTGGATATTCATTTCCAAGAACTGAGCATTCGATCTCACGTCCCTTAATTTGTTCTTCGACTAAAACTTTATTGTCATATTGGAAGGCATCGTCGATTGCAACTTTGTATTCCGCTTCGCTTGTCACTTTGTGAACACCAATCGATGAACCCATATTCGCCGGTTTTAAGAATACCGTTGTTCCAAGTTCTTGTGAAATTTTTGAATAAGGGAAATCTTTAGCTTCGTGCCTTCTAAAGCAGACCCAGCGAGCCACAGGAATTTTTGAATCTCGCAAAATTTTCTTCATCATGTCTTTATCCATAGAAACACTCGACGCCAAAACATCGGGACCCACGTAGGGAATATTTAAGAGCTTCAACATCCCTTGAACCGTTCCGTCTTCGCCAAAAGGACCATGAAGAACTGGGAAAACCACGTCGATTTTAAATGTTTCATCCGCCGTCGTAAGAGATCCGCTCTCTTGACCAGGAACTACCGAAACTTCTTTTGTATTTTTCTGAGTATCCAAAAACTTTGTCAATTTACCAGAGTTAAGAAGAGTTTGAGCTTCCTTGAGATATTTCCAATGACCCTCAGGACTAATACCAATAAGCACTGCTTCATATTTTTGAGGATCGAGAGCATTCACCACATTTTTTGCCGACATCAAAGAGATTTCGTGTTCCGCGGACTTTCCCCCAAAAATAACTGCCACTCTTTTTTTCATAAAAATTCCCTTCTCTGAACTACAGTGCTCACCAGGGTGAGCACTAATTATCAGTATATCTTATTACTTAACTTAAGGATTTCAATCTTTCATTGATATTTTTAAACAGATAAATTTCTTTTCTTTCTTCAAGACCGATTTTTTTTAAAATATCTTTGTTTTTAGAAACATTCCTTAGGAGAGCATCAATTTTTGATTCTATAGCTAAACTAGGAATGTCAAATGCCTCAGCAAAACTAACAAAAATTTTACGATTTAGTTTTTTATCTTTTCCATCTATTTTTAAAGCCATATTTTCGTCACCATAAACCAGAGTGGAGATGAGATCATAGGCCGGAGTCAATACTATGGTTTTATCTTTCGGATCAACCATGATACTGATATTTTTTGCGTGCATATCTCCGTTACAAATCAAATATGAAAAAACATATTGCTCAATGACCTTTAGTATTTCAATTTTTGGAGAAGTACACAAGATATTCATCTGCTCCAATATCTCGCGGAAAGACAACCTGTATTTGTTTGCCGGATATTGATTTAAAAACTGACAAGCATCTTCTTGATGAATTTTAGTTAATTTCTTCTGATCTTTATCATACAAACGATCAAATCTTTCGACCAATAATCCATGATTTTTATTTTTATCGGCAATGAGTCTGGTTTTGTTCACCTTTAGTCCACATTTTTTTGCTAGCTCTAAACAATAGTATTCGTTGTAGATCAGCCGAGGTTTGTCTTTAGGGTTTAATTTTAAAATATAAGATTTATTCTTGGATGAGCCTTTTATTGGAAGACTGATCATCGATGCAGAAATCTTCTCTTGAACGCCGGCAATAGAAGTATTTTCCAGGTTATTATTCTTAAGAGTTTCAAAAAAATATTCATAAAAATCCAGATCAGACCATTTGGGTACAACATCTAATTTAGAAACGTCTTTTTGAACTGTCACATCCCCGATACAATCAAAGCCGACTTCTGCAAATATCGAAAAGTAGTCACTAGGAGAAGTCTTGAGTTTGTCGGTAACTGCCTTAAGCCTTAAACCTTCTGGCAATAGTCCGGCAAAATAAGGATGGAGATTTTCACCTTGGACTATATGATTAATTTGTGATTTTGGCAGCCCAAATGAAATCGCTTCTGAATCTGATGAGTAATATTCCTGATCATAAATAAACTCTGCACCATTTTTAGTTCTACGCAAAACACCAGCGCAAATATCATTTTTTAGAATTACAATTTCGTTGGTACTTTTGCTTGTCACACTATTACTTGTCATACTATTACTTGTCACAGTTCAATTTCATTTTTCCCTAGAGAAACTTTTATTTTTATTCCTAGAGCGTTCAGGACATCTACTAATTTAGAAACCCGAACGCTTTCCTTACCATTTTCCAATTGGCTAATAAAATTTAAACTCGTCCTAGAAAGTTGAGCCAAGTCAGTCTGAGAAATCCCTTTGGACTCTCGTTGCTCACGAATGAATTTACCAAGTTTTACGGTTTTAGTATTCATAGTACTTCCTACGATCGAGTGAGATTTTATATAAAATCTCATTTTTTAAACTATTTTTCAATATAATTCATATGATCATAGGAAAAATTAAGACTTTTAAATAGGATTTATCTTGTTATAAGAAATTTTCCTATGATCATAGGAATCAGCATAAACTAGTAACGCTCCGTAAAAAGAAAGCTATTTCTTGAGTGCCAGAGCCTCGTGAAATAGAAGATTGAGCTTATGCTTTTTAACTCATTTGAATTTATCTTCGTCTTTTTGCCGATTGTCTTACTTTTGTATTTCAATATTAAGTCTCATCGGGCAAGACTTTATTTGCTTTTGATATCAAGTTACATTTTTTATGGGTATTGGAACTATAAGTTTGTTGCCCTGTTATTGCTCACAACTGTTGTTGATTTTTATATAGGGCTTGCGCTACACAAACGCGAGGACCCGGCAGCACGCAAAAGGCTCTTGCAATTCTCTGTTGTCGTAAATCTATCCATTTTAGGTTTTTTTAAATATTTTAATTTCTTTATTGATAGCTTCTACTCGATGACGAGTTTATTCACGAGTGATCCATCTAGAATGTTTTTCTTAGAAATTGTTCTACCTGTAGGAATTTCTTTTTATACTTTCCAATCCATGAGCTACATTATTGATATTTACTATAAGCAAACAGAACCACATAAAGACTTTGCAGCATTTGCGGCCTACGTGGCTTTATTCCCACAATTAGTCGCAGGACCCATTGTACGTCACAGCGATTTGGTTTACCAACTGGAAGATTCTTCTAGAGGAAAGTTCAATTGGAATAATTTTTCTCAAGGCATACATCTATTTGTAGTAGGCCTTTCTAAAAAAATTATAATTGCAGATAGAATCGCACTCGCGATTGATCCCGCACTCCTCAATTTATCAAATCTTTCTACTCCCGAAGCGTGGCTGTGCGCTCTGGGTTATACTGCTCAGCTTTACTTTGATTTCTCTGGTTACTCGGATATGGCTGTGGGTTTAGGTAAAATGATGAATTTCGAATTTCCTCAAAACTTCAACTCACCTTACAAATCAAAATCCATCACTGAGTTTTGGCAACGCTGGCACATGACTCTTAGCACTTGGCTAAGAGATTACCTCTATATCCCTTTGGGCGGAAATAAAGTTTCTACTCTTAAAACTTACAGAAATCTGATGATAACAATGATTCTGGGAGGATTGTGGCATGGGGCAAACTGGGTTTATGTTGTTTGGGGAACTTATCATGGAGTTATATTAGCCATTGAAAGATATTTTAAGAACAGAAAGATTAAAATTATCCCCGCCTCTCTTTCTTTACCATTCACATTTTTGCTTGTCATGATTGGTTGGGTTTTCTTTAGAGCTCCGAATATGACTTATGCATTAGAGTGGTTAGACAAGATGTTTTTACCAGACTATACCTGGAGCTTTTTTAATTTCTCGGCCAAGGTTCGAGACCGTTTTATTGGTGCATTAGTAATAGGTTATTTTATTATATTCTACTGTAAAAATACTTTTGAATTCGACTTTAAAAAAATCATTGTTCCTCGTATGGCCTATCTTATGGGGCTATTGTTTATTATTTGTATTTTATATTTTTCTAAAAACTCACCCTTTTTATACTTTCAATTCTAGGAGCGAAGATGGAAAAAAAATATACCATTTCATTTTTTATAGCCTCCCTTTCGCTCATAGCAGCTTTGCTTTTCTTAGTCACTTGGATGAACCCATCGCGAATTACAAATGCGCCGTGGAGTATTGATTTTATTTCTGATCGAAATATGCCTCTTAAAAAATTCTTGCTGATTCAGGAAAATAAAGATTTTACAGATTTGATTGTTGGATCATCAACAAGTGAAGTATTTGTTCCTCAAAACCTTAAGTCTCTTTATGGTATCGAAAGTTATCTCGGCGGAATAGGCGGATCAAAAACCCCTCTAAGGTTTGCTCAAATTAAACTTGCTGTAGAAACAAATCCTAACCTTAAAAGAATTCTATACACTGCAGATCTTTTCGAGTTTGTAAGTACTGAAATTGAAACAAACGTTTATTATCAAGAAAACATAATGAGGGAAATTCCTACTGATTTGCGTACTAAAATTAAAAGACCGGATTGGGTCTCTAGGGTTCAGGATTTTATTTCTTATAGTAGCGTAGAGAGCAGTTTTAAAACTTTAAAAGATTTTAAAATCTTTAAATCTGGGAAATATCAGAGCCAATACCTTCATGACGGAACAACTTCCCGCTCGATGGTGCAATTTGATCACAAGGAAGAAATTTTACCTAGAGTTATGAGGATAGCTAAGAGCTACGAGGGCCAATATAAAAACATAGATCAATTGGACCCAGTAATAATGGAATTTTACCACGAAATGATCAAATTGACCGAACGCAAGGGCGTTCAAATGGTTTTTATCATCACTCCTTGGCACTCTGGATTTTATAAGCATTTCGAGGCAGACTTTAAAAAGCATAATGATATATATAACAAATGGGTTGAGTTCATCAAAAGCCTTAAATCTCCTCATGTCCAGGTAGTGGATTTTTCTTATCCGTTATCCCTGAAAAAAGGAATCGGAAATGAAAAAGAATTCTGGCATGATGGAATTCATTTTAGTCCAAAGACCGCAGAAATCATGTTGAATGAGGTCTTTAGAGAAGATCAGGATAAAAGTAACGGGAGTAATTTATGAAATTATTAGTAACAGGTTGCGCAGGATTTATTGGATCCAACTTCGTTAATTGGTTACATGATTTTGATAAATCCGTACACATCACAAACCTCGATGCACTTACATATTCTGGAAACTTAGAGAACATCAAGGATCTTTTAAAGTCAGATAGGCACACTTTCATAAAAGGCGATATTTGTGATCCTAAAATCACTGATGATCTAGTCTCAAAGGCTGATATGATTATTAACTTTGCAGCGGAAAGCCATGTGGATAGATCAATCAACGGACCCAAAGAATTCATTCAAACAAATATTTTCGGAACTTTTAATCTTTTACAATCCGTTAGAAAAGTTTCTCCAAAAATCAGGTTCGTTCAAGTTTCAACGGATGAGGTTTATGGCTCGCTAGGCGCTACTGGGAAATTCACTGAAGAAACTCCACTGGCGCCGAATAGCCCGTATTCATCTTCCAAAGCTTCATCAGACCTTTTGGTACGCTCTTATCAGCATACTTTTGGCTTTGATACGATTACAACTCGCTGCTCAAATAACTATGGCGCTTACCAATTTCCTGAAAAATTAATCCCTCTTATGATCCATAGAGCAACGAATGACCAAAAACTTCCCGTTTATGGCGATGGCAAAAACATAAGAGATTGGATCCATGTGCTCGATCATTCTAAAGGTATTTGGATGGCTGCAACAAAAGGACTCTCTGGCGAAGTTTATAACTTTGGGTCCGACAATGAGTGGGAAAACATCAAAATAGTAAAAGAACTTTTGAAACTACTCGGAAAACCCGAGTCTTTAATTGAATATGTTAAAGATCGCCCTGGTCATGACAAGAGATATGCTATTGATTCAAGCAAAGCTCACAAGGAGCTGGGCTGGAAACCTGAAATTGGATTCGATGCGGGACTGAAATCCACAATCGATTGGTATCTTTCAAGCAAGGATTGGCTTAATTCCGTGACGTCGGGCTCTTACAAGGACTTCTACCAAAAGTGGTATTCTAGAAGCTAAAAATAAATTATAGCCTAACCCCTCGGTTTTCTTTATCATAAATCTCTGGGGTAATTATTTGGCTAAAATCTTCTACTGGTTAATACCGTTCTATTTGGTTAGTTTTATTGCAAGCACCGCTGGTGAAGAGATCTTCGCCTATGCGATCTGGCTTTTATTTTTCTTTCACTTTATTTTCGACGTTAAAAAAATAGGATTTAAAAATGCTTTCAAAGATTTAAAAATTGGTCCTGATGTTCCAGTTTTATTTTTCGGGTTCTGGTCTTTGATTGCCACCTATATTCTTTTTCAAAGTTGGTCGCAAGTTTACGATACACTTGGAAATGTTCGCTGGATCTTTTTACTTTATGCCTTCTCTTATCTCTTAAAAAAATATTTTACGCTCAATATAGAAAAGCATTTTAAAACCATGATGATCGCCACAATTCTTGTTGGGGTTTACGGCATGATCCAAATGTTCACGCGAATTGATATTGTTCGCCCTAACAACCAACATCTTAGCGTCATTGGTGATTTCTATAGAGCTACAGGATTTTATTCGGTTCCACTCACCTACGCGTATTGCATGGGTATGGTAGGGATCTATGCTTTTGCCGCTTTATTACTTCAAGTAAAAGAAAAAAGGAACTACCTACTTCCTATCTTTACAACAGTAGCAACTATTGGTGCAATTATCGCAAGCAGCACGAGAGGCGCATGGATCGCTTTCTTTGTTGCAACTATGGCAATCACTTTTATATTGGATAGAAAAAAAGCCGGTCTTGTTTTTGTGTTTTCGCTTTTAGTTGCCGGCCCAATGATGTTTGAGCCAACAATACAAAAAAGAGCCATGAGTATTTTCGATATGAAAACTCAAGCTAGCAACACCGAAAGAATCAATCTCTGGAAATCAAACTTCGAAATGTTTAAAGATAACCCAATTCTAGGAGTAGGACTCGAGAAAGGCAGAACGAGACTTGGCGAATATTATCAGAAATTAAATATTACTGACGGATTTGATGGTCACGCTCACAACGACCTTTTGAACATTATGAGCGGGGTTGGATTACCAGGAACAATCGCTTTTCTTTGGTTTTGCATCTACTTTGTGATTTTAGCCTATAAGTCCTTTAGGGAATCAAAACTCTGCAAACTTCGGCTATTAACTCTTGGCGCTCTCGGAGCTCAGATTTATTTTTATGTTGGAGGCCTCACACAATGTAATTTCTCAGACAATGAGGTAAATCATATTTTAATTTTTACCTGGTCTTTACTCATTGGAATTTCGGAATCTCTACGTAAAAATAAAACCTTGTCTGATCCTTTACAATAATTTTTCCCAGTCGTATGATGTTCTGCAAATCAAATCAAGATCATCATATTTTGGTTTCCAGTTTAATTTAGAAATGATTTTTGAATTCGCCGCAACTACAGATACAGGATCACCTATTCGCGGATTTTCATTTATTATTTGAAAATCAGAATTACTAATTCGCTTCATCGATGTTAATACATCCAAAACACTTGATCCCTTCCCGTAACCGCAGTTAAAAATATCGCTTTCGCCGCCTTCTGCTAAATAATCCAATGCGTTCAAATGCGCTTGAGCAAGATCCAGTATGTGAATATAATCTCTTATGCACGTACCATCTTGAGTAGAATACTGAGTTCCATAGACATTTACCTGACTTCTTTTCCCACATGCAGCTTCTGCCGCTACTTTGATAAGATGGGTCGCACCAGCAGTGCGCTGACCATTAGAATTGTTGATATGAGCACCCGCGACGTTAAAATATCTGAGAATTGCATAATCTAAACCATAGGCCAAAGAATAATCTTTTAGGGATTGCTCTACCATTAATTTGGACTGACCGTACGGATTGATAGGAAAACATTCTTCATTTTCATATATTAATTTTGAACTTGAGTTTCCGTAAACAGATGCAGTTGAGGAAAATACTATTTTTTTAACGTTATTTTTTATACATTCGGAAAATATATTTAATGATCCTGCCGTATTGTTTACATAATATAATTGCGGGTTCTCCACGCTCTCTAGAACAATAAGTTTAGCTGCAAAATGAAGTACCGCATCGAATTTATTTTCGGAAAAACAATTTTTTAAAAAACTCTGATTTAAAATACTTCCCACGTAAAGTTTAGCTCTCGAATCTAAGCTCTCCGCAAAACCTGTAGATAAATCATCGATAACTGTTACCGTGTGACCAGCCTCAATTAATAAATTTGAAGTGTGTGAACCAATATATCCTGCGCCACCAATAATTAATAAATTCATCGATTAGCTATCCTAATAAGCATTCTTATTAATAAACCCTTTTACAAAAGTCATAAAAATAATTTTAATATCCAGCCAAATTGACCAGTTATTAATATAGTAAAGATCGCATTCTACCCTTTTCTCGATAGAGGTATCACCTCTCCAACCGTTAATCTGTGCCCAACCAGTTATTCCGGCTTTCATTTTATGTCTCAGCATATAAGCAGGGACTTCACCTCGGAATTTTTCTACATAATATACCATCTCAGGGCGCGGGCCAACTAAGCTCATATCTCCGAT
>JANMFM010000287.1:0-5342 GCA_031374125.1 Bdellovibrionales bacterium | reverse complement strand
TGCAACTTTAGATTTCACAACCAAGTTTCCAAAAATAAAAACCTTCGAAGGTTTTGAAAATCCTTTCAGCTCTAATCTTTGTGCTGCTACTTCTGCTCTCGCATAACAACCATCGTATGGATAGAGCCAGGTTGGTCTTCTTGCAAATCCTGTATCGTCTTTCATAAATCTTTCGTCCCGAATTTCGGAAAAAGCTTTGTTGATATCTCCATTACCCCAAGGCGCTACAGAAGACATAATTATTTCTGATTTTCTTGCCGAATAAGCATCTGTATTTTTTAAAAATTTATGTTTTAGATTTCGAAGATTGAATACTTTTTTTGCAGCATCCCGATAGTCTTGATTTGGATGTCTTACAGCTGAAACTTGTGCTGATGCATTGATACTGAATATGCTTAAAAGCAGAACAAATAAGATCGATTGCTTCATAAGTTATCCCCCCGGATGTGCGAGATAAAACCCTGATTACTTGCCTATGTCAAAAATCAAAATAAAAAAGCCAGAGATTTCTCCCTGGCTTTGTGTGTCTACTATTTTAATTACCGGGTCAATGGAATGAGTGACCTGTAAATTGTGCCTTAAGCCCAAATACCTTGTCGTTTCTCATCTTGAAAAGATCTTGTGGTTTCGAGATATCAAGAGCGTTTACAAGCACTTGATCCACGTGATCCACTAAAATCACTTTCAATTCCTTAAGAACTTCTTTTGGAATGTCCTTAAGATCCTTTTCATTCTCCTTAGGACAAATGATCGTCTTAATTCCGCCTCTATGTGCCGCTAAGATTTTCTCTTTTAGACCACCGATAGCTAGAACTCTTCCTCTCAATGTCACTTCCCCTGTCATTGAAACTGTTCTCTTCACTGGAATTCTCATGATAGCAGAAACGATTGAAGTTGTGATTGCGATACCTGCTGACGGTCCGTCTTTAGGAATTGCGCCCTCTGGAGCATGGATATGGATATCGATGTTAGCAAAGAATTCTTTGTCTAACCCGAAGAGTGGTCCACGCGATCTCACGTAACTCATCGCCGCAGAACAAGATTCTTTCATCACATCACCCAATTGGCCTGTCACTGTGAATTTCCCTTTTCCAGGAACCATTGTTACTTCCATCACTAAAAGATCTCCGCCCACTTCCGTCCAAGCCATACCATTTGTCAGACCGATTTCGTTTCCTTCTTCGATCTTGCCGTGTTTGTACTTCTCTTGGCCTAAAAGATCCGTGATCACCTTCGGTGTAAGTTGGAATGGTTTTCCTTTTACATGCTTAGGGATTTTAATTTTTGCTTTGGCTTTGTCAGTTCTTAAAAGCTCACGAGCAGTCTTTCTTGCAACACTTGCAATTTCTCTTTCTAGAGTTCTCACACCCGCTTCACGCGTATAGTGACGAACTAAGAATCTTAAACCTGCTTCCGTGAATTCTACTTTATCGTCTGTCAAACCGTGCTTCTCTAATTGCTTAGGTGCAAGGTACTTCTCAGCGATGAAGTATTTTTCGTTTTCAGTGTATCCGCCCAACTGAATGATTTCCATACGATCAAGTAACGGTCTTGGGATCGTGTGAAGAGAGTTTGCAGTCGTGATGAACATGATTTGAGACAAATCGTATTCCACTTCTAAGTAATGATCTTGGAAGGTTGCGTTTTGTTCTGGATCTAGAACTTCAAGCATCGCTGAAGCTGGATCGCCTCTGAAATCGTTACTCATTTTATCGATTTCATCTAAAAGAACTAACGGGTTTCCTGTATCTGCTTTCTTTAAGGCTTGGATCAATTTACCTGGCATTGCTCCAACGTATGTTCTTCTGTGACCGCGGAGTTCCGCTTCGTCACGAACGCCACCCAAAGAAATTCTTACGAATGATCTATTGAGTGATTTAGCAATCGATCTACCCAAAGAAGTTTTACCCACACCTGGAGGACCAACTAAACAAAGGATTGGGCCTTGAAGTTTACCAGTCATCTGTTGAACAGCTAAATGCTCTAGAATTCTTTCTTTTACTTTTTCTAATCCCCAGTGATCTTCATCAAGGATATTTTCTGCGAAAGCCATATCGTGCTTCACCTCAGAATAATTGTACCATGGAAGACCAAGTACCCAGTCAATATAGTTTCTAACTACCGTGGCTTCAGCACTCATTGGTGACATCATTTTTAATTTCTTAACTTCTTTCTTAACTTTTTCGTGCGCTTCTTTGCTCATCTTTTTCGTTTTGAGCTTTTCTTCTAGTTCACGAACTTCTTGCTGGAAATCATCTTTCTCACCAAGTTCTTTTTGAATGGCTTGCATTTGCTCATTCAAATAGTATTCCTTTTGAGAACGTTCCATTTGCTTTTTAACTCTGTTTCTAATTTTTCTTTCAACTTCGAGAATTTCAATTTCACCAGTCATTAAGTTGAGAAGTTTTTCTAATCTTAAAGCAGGATCATTGATCTCTAAAATCTTTTGCTTGTCTTCAAGTTTAAGATTCAATTGAGCCACGATGATGTCCGCTAATTCTCCTGGAGCTTCAATCGTAGAAACTCTCATGAGGATTTCTGGCGGAATTCTCTTGTTCAACTTCACGTAGGTTTCGAAAGTGGTCTTCACCGATCTCATCAAAGCATTGGCTTCAACTTTGTTATCGATTTTTTCTGGAAGATCTTCGAAATCTACTTGGAAGTAATTTTCATTCGCTACAAATTTATTGATTTTAACTCTGCCTTTACCTTCGATAAGAACTTTTACAGTTCCATCCGGTAAACGAAGAAGCTGAATGATACTTCCGCGAGTACCGATTTCATAAATGTCTTCTGCTTCTGGTGAGTTTGTCTTTGCATCTTTTTGCGCAGCCAGAATGATATCCGTTCTCTGATTCATAGCGTGTTCAAGAGCATTGATACTCTTTTCACGGCCTACGAATAGCGGCATCATCATGTGTGGAAAAACGATGAGATCTCTGAGCGGTAACAGTGGTAACGATTTTGCGTCTTTCTTACTTCCCTCTTGAGCCATAGAAATCCTTTCTGGTCATAGGAGGGAAGGCTTGTTTAGAAGTTAAGCGGACTCTTCCTTGATTTTCTTGACTTCGGTATTTGCGTCGTCGTCTTGGCCATCTTGGCTGAGTCTATAACTAGGGGCCTTCCCGTCAGTTATGACTTCTTTATCAATTATACATTTCTTCACGCCCTTCATGGAAGGAATTTCGTACATAACATCCATCATTGCTGTTTCGATAACGCTACGTAGTCCACGCGCTCCAGTTTTTCTTTTGAGCGATAACTGGGCTATAGCCTTGAGCGCTTCATCTGTGAAGATTAAATCAACACCTTCATAAGACATTAATTTTTGATATTGCTTAACCAAAGAGTTCTTTGGTTTTGTCAAAATATCTATCAATGTGGCTTCTGACAACTGGTCCAGCACGGCTGCAACCGGTAAACGTCCAATGAATTCAGGAATTAAGCCGAATCTCACCAAATCGTCAGGTTGAACTTGTTGGAACAATTCATCGATCTTTTTTGTTTGATCTTTCATCGATGGAATGGATGCTGCGATACCAATAGATTTTTGCGTCATTCTGTTTTCGATAATTTTTTCAAGCCCGACGAAAGCCCCGCCGCAGATGAATAAAATATTTCTAGTATCTACTTGAATAAATTCTTGTTGAGGGTGCTTTCTTCCACCTTTTGGAGGCAAATTCGCAACGGTTCCTTCTAAAATTTTCAAAAGAGCTTGTTGCACACCTTCACCGCTGACGTCTCTAGTGATCGATGGATTTTCTGATTTTCTAGAAATCTTATCAATTTCATCGATATAAATAATGCCGCGCTGAGCTTTTTCTACATCGTAGTCCGCAGCTTGTAATAAATTTAACACTACGTTTTCTACATCTTCACCCACATAACCAGCTTCAGTCAGAGTCGTTGCATCTGCCATGGCAAATGGAACATTCAATTGTCTGGCGATTGTTTGAGCAAGTAATGTCTTGCCCGTTCCTGTTGGACCAATAAGCATGATGTTTGATTTTTGCAATTCGATTTCGTCTTTTTTAGAGGCAGAATTGATTCTTTTGTAATGGTTATGAACCGCTACAGATAAAGCTTTCTTCGCTCCATCTTGACCAATCACATATCCATCGAGAAATTCTTTGATTTCTTGTGGCTTTGGAACTTTGAATCCTTCGCCTTCAACATGAACTTCTTTTTCTCTTTCTTCGGCAATGATGTCATTACATAGATCGATACACTCGTCACAGATGTACACGCCAGGGCCAGCAATCAGTTTTTTAACTTCTTTCTGACTCTTTCCACAGAAGCTGCAAGATAATCCAGTTGGTGTCTTCTTGTTTATGCTCATTATTTATCCTTCTTCTCTTTTCTGCTATTTCTTTTCTTTTCTAAAGTCTACAACGTGATCGATAAGCCCATAACTTTTTGCTTGTTCCGGGCTTAAAAAATGATCTCTTTCCATTGATAAATGGAGGAAGTCTTTCTTATTGCCAGAGTGATGAACATAAATATCCGTTAACATTTCTTTAATTCTTAACATTTCTCTCGCGTGAATTTCTATATCTGTTGCTTGGCCACTGATACCGTGACCAGAGATCAACGGTTGGTGAATCATCACTCGAGAATGTGGCATGGCGTAGCGTTTGCCTTTTGTTCCTGCAGTTAAAAGAAGTGATCCCATACTTGCAGCCATACCAATACAGTATGTGGCGATATCACACTTCACGAATTGCATAATGTCATAGATACCTAGACCAGCGCTCACACTTCCGCCCGGGCTATTGATATAGATTTGAATATCTTTCTCCGGGTTTTCACTTTCGAGGAATAACAACTGTGCAACCACTAGGTTTGCGATCTCGTCGTTGATGGGGGTTCCGATAAAGATGATTCTCTCTTTTAATAGACGAGAATAAATATCAAAACTTCTTTCGCCTCTAGATGTTTGCTCTACGACCATAGGGATTAACGGCATTAAAAACTCCTTCAAAGATGTCCAGCTTCACGCGTTTAATGTGGTCACTATATCAGGCTTTGGCAACCCAATATCTAACCCACATTTATTCTATCGGATAAATCCGCCAGATGTTTATAAATGGCTCCTACTTAAAATCATCTTGTCCTTTGAATAGTAGGTTGATAGACGTGATGAGTCGGAGTTATTCTTTAGTCCTTTAGGCTAAATGTATAGTCTAGCGACTGAAAAATAGGCAATTCCCGCGGGAACTCAATAGGAGCACACATGGCACTCGAATTCTCATTTACTAACCCACAGATGAATAAAAATATTACACAGATCCAAGACTCGACTTTGGTCGTCTTCACAAATGACCTCGGGAAGACAAAAAAGA
>JANMFM010000264.1:0-3764 GCA_031374125.1 Bdellovibrionales bacterium | reverse complement strand
AAATAAAATTTTCCAAGTAAAAATCCAAAAGCACCCCCTCCACCACCCTTAAGAACTAAACGCGTATCACTGAAATTTTTACGATTTTCCTCTTTTTCTAAAAAAATATTCGCAAGCCATGACCATTTTTTTTCTGGATTGTTCAAAGGCTCGATGGACTTCGCATCCACCAGTAAGGCTCTCCACACGCCCCGTGGTTCAATATCAATTCCCAAATAATCTATCGCTGCGATATCCTCGTAACCTTGTTGAGAATCTGTGAGGCTATGAGCACCCATTCGATAACTTAATCTTCCATGGGATCTATTTTCCCCAGTTAACTCCTCCTTCCCGCCGAGAATAGTTATTGAGGAAGTCTTATGCCCTAAATAAGGAGGAATTAAATTTTCATTCTTTTTTAATTCCTCATCATCTATTTTTAGGCTCAATTCAGGAAGCCTAGATCTTTTTAAAAAAGTTTCCTCCATAAGTTTTGAGTCACTCTCATCCAGATCTGTCTGTGCTCTATAATTTGTGTAAGTCCAGTGGTCTATGAGTGCATCTAGAACTTTTGCATTTTGTACAGCGTGGAGATGCTCAATGCTTTTCTTAGATTTTTCAAATTGCTTTTTTTCTTCAGAATTTAATTTTTCTAATTTTTTATTAAGTCTTCTTAAAATAGAAGACCGAAATTTGGGTTCACGCTCCGCAAGGCCTTCCTCCAATAAAATTCTCACCGTATCCGCCGGCAAAACCACCGGGGAGAACTGATCTAGTAAATTGGCTTCAGGTCTTACAACTTCCAGGAGACTTAAAAGTCTATAGGAACAATTCTCATCAATAAAATAATAAGGAATTTTGGCATTAAAGCTATACTCCCAGAGTAAGAGAAGAGAAAAATTCACTTCCTCCGGTGTTAAGTTTAATTTCTGTTCCCAAATATCTCGGCTTTCAGAATTATTATAAATGCCTACTTTCATATAGAATGGCTCTATCTGGTAATAACCAGGATATTGACCTGTAAGGCCTCGGATCATATACATTGCTCGGCTATCCTCTGGAGGCGATACTGCCAAGAATCCCACGGCATGACTGAGCAGCTCGTGTCCTTCTCGATTTAAACCGTCTTTATAAAATCGAAAGAACGTATGCCCAAAAATGGATGCAGGATTTCCACTGTAAGCACCAGCAAAATCGATGGCCATTCTATCTGCATTGATTTGCTCAATCCAACTGTCTAAATCCTTGCACTTGATTTCAGGAAACTTTATTTTTAAATTTTTCTCAATTATTTTTTTACGAGCTGGAAAGGCACAGGCTGCAGGTAACTGCAGAGTACCGTAAAGAATTTTAGTATCATGGAATGCCGAAATACTAGATTCCAATTCCCTTAATGGATTTGTCATGCCTTCTTTTGAAAAGAAAAATATATCGGACTGAATTTTACTTTTTTTATTTTTGAATTGGTATAGCCGTTGCCATTGAGAAGAATTTGCGAGTTTTTCCAAATCGCTCTCGGCCCAACAGAATTGAGCCAAAAGCATTATTGGGAATAAGAAAATCAGCCTACTCTTAAGCACTGACTAGTTAAGCTTTGGTTGCGAAAGATAGTTTTATAAACTTCTAACAATGTACCTTCTGGATTTGCTTTCCCTTGAGGAAACAAGTTTTTGTAATTGATTTTCAGTTCCGAGTTCAAAAGTGCCTGAGACTTAGAATTACAACCCATCGTTTCCGCAAAAGCTGAAAGATATGCGCCATTTCCTTTTGCTACTTCACCTTTTAGTTCATAGTAATTCATGGTAGCGAAGTGAAGCGTTTCCATTTCTCTTTTAACCAGTTTATGCTGAGAACAGTTGGAAGTACCCACCGTCATACCGATGGTTGTTACTGGAAATAGTATTCCGTTTGTAGTCGCACGGAACGCCGACGAAACCAAAGATGTATCTTTAAAGAGATACCAACCTGGTCCACACCCCGAACTCTGGTCTGCTGCAAATCCCTGAGAACCAAATAAACAAATCCCCATAGAGATAGTAGCCAATATTTTTTTCATAATCCCCTCCTAGGACAAATAGTGTGAGTAATATTCATTATCCATCAATTAGAGTGTGATTCAATGACATTTTGAGTTATAACCCTTTTCAATATTTAGCCTTACTTAGGAGTAACTTATGAAAGCCTTACTGGTACTTTTTGCCCTGATTATTGCTTCACCATTTGCACATGCCGATAGAGCTAGACTTCTAGCGGATGACAAAGAAGCTCTTCAAGCCAGAGTCGATCTTATTCAACAAGCCAAATCAGAAATCTATGTGGAATACTTTTCTGTTTGGAAAGATGATCAATCCATCGCGGGTATTTCTCTACTCCTAGATGCCGCAAGACGTGGCGTAAAAGTAAAGATGGTGATCGATGCCTTAGCGAATAAAATCCCGAAAGCTTATTTTGCAACGATGATCGAGCAAGGAACAGATTCCAAAGGGAATGTGAACATCGAGTTTAGACTTTATAATCCCTTCACTTTAAACCTTCACAAACTCACAAGAAGAGACCATTCCAAACTATTGATCGTGGATGGTGAAAAGATGATCACGGGTGGAAGAAACGTGGGTGATAAATACTTTGGCTTCGGTAAGAAAAGAAACTTCAAAGACCTCGATATAATACTTGATGGTCCCGCAGTTCAAGCCGCAAGAGCAGACTTCTTAGCAGTGTTCAATAGCAAGATCGTTAAAAATCCAATTTTTGAAAGAAATCTTCCCGCAAAAGTCGCTTTAGAAGTTTGTGAGCAACAGTTGGATAGAGATCAACAGATGTGTGAAAAAAGAAAGAAATTCACTCTTAAACTTTACGACGAAGCTCTTCAGCGTTTAGAAATTTCTTTAGACAAAATTATTGATGGAACCCACGAACAATTTGTTGAATCGAATACCGGAAACGATTGGTTGGCTGGCCGTCCAAACAACTCTAATATTGAATTCCTATCTCACAAACCTGACGAGCTGGTAACAAAGAAAACGGCTTACATGAGCCATGCACTGATGAAAATTGCAAACTCCGCAGAAAAAGAATTGAACATCATGTCTCCCTACCTTATTCCAACAAAAGAAGTTCTCGCAATCATGCAAGAGCTGATCTTCCGCGGGGTTAAGGTTCGCATGGTGACAAACTCCGTTCTTTCTACCGATAATTTTTTCGCACAAGCTGCTTATCTTGCTGTAAAACAATCTATGATTGATATGGGCGTTGAAATTTACGAATACAACGGACCAGACACCGCTCACGGAAAAGCTTTTGTTCTGGACAACAAAGTTGCTTTCGTTGGCTCTTTCAACCTAGACCCAAGATCCTTATTCTTAAATAGAGAAGTGGGTGTGGTGATCAGAAATAGCCCAGAGTTAGTTGATCAGCTGAATACAGAAATTGAATCCTTCCGTAAAGACTCTTTACTTGTGGCTCAAGATGGCCGTGCACAAAACGAAGAAGAACAAGCCGCGCGCCTTAAAAGCTTAAGCAAAGGTAAAAGAGCTCTCTTAGGCCTCATCAAGCTTTTCGTTCCGGTATTTAAAAATCAAGTTTACTAGGACACTTATTTAGATAGCGACTAAAGAAATTTAGTCGCTCTTTACATCACAAATTTCTGTATCTATACCACCGCTTTTAATGTCCTTACGGGCATTTGCGGCGATTTCCTCATACCTTCCTCGAATACGTTCAAGCTCGGATTCCTCGAGCTCCTCAAGGTCTAAAAGCGCATTGTGTGCGCCCTTTGTAACCCGAAT